>NZ_JCABYI010000032.1:0-250009 GCF_059499305.1 Delftia sp. | reverse complement strand
GGCTGTTGGCTGTTGGCTGTTGGCTGTTGGCTGTTGGCTGTTGGCTGTTGGCTGTTCCCCAGCCTCCCCCCTTCTGCCCACGCCTGCGTTGGGCGGGATGCGGGGTGGCAGCCCTGCCGAAGGACAGGGCTGCTTCGTCATCTGACTTGCCGCAGTTGTTTGAGCGGCGCGCGAAGCGCAAAGCGAGTTCTGCGGCACACCCCGCATCCCGCCCAACGCAGGTCGCCCCGGAGCGCAGCGCAGGGGTCGTGGGCAGTTTGGGGCGCGCTTCTTTGCTTCCTTTCTTATCGCGCGATAAGAAAGGGAGTCGGCCGCCGGGCCGAAACCCGGCCTCGAAAAACAACCACCCGGCAGGGGCCAAAAGCAGACCAACAGCCAGACTCAAACAGCAGCCAGCAGCCGAATCCCAGCAGAACCATCCCGCTCCAACTGCTCAACCAACCCCAACTCCCAATCCAGATAAGCCCGAAACCCCGCATCCCTCAACCCCAGATCCCGATGCGCATAAGGGCTGTACCACTGGTCATCATCCCCCGTCAGCACATCCGCATCCCCCTGCCCCAGCGGCAGCCCGGCAGCAGCCCAGGCAGAAGTGCCGCCGACGACGGAGCGCACATCGCGCCCCGTGCGCGCCGCCAGTTCGGCCGCCACGCTGCGCGCCAGCACGCCGTCCGGCGAGGTGAGCACCACGACCTGGGCCGGCGGCAGGGCCTGCACGAAGGAGGGCAGACGATCAGGCACGGCAAAGCGCGCACCGGCGATGTGCTGCTTCTCGAAGGCGGGCCGGCTGTCCACGTCGAAGACGATGGCACGGCCTTCGCCCAGCAGCTCCTGCGCCTGCTGCACGGACAGCTGGGGCGCAGGCGCGTGGGAGGCGAGCACGCGCACGGGTTCGGCGCCGGTTTCCAGGGTGGCCAGCGCGGGCGGAACGTAGGTGAAGACTTCCCAGCCCAGCTGGGCCAGCCAGGCGCCGGTGGTGAGGGCGCGCACGCCGTCCCAGTCGGCCAGCACGATGCGTGCGCCGCGCGTGGCCGCGTATTCGTCGGTGGCCTGCACGAGTTGGCCGCCCGGCGCCCAGCGCCAGCCGGGCAGGTGGCCGGCCTGGTATTCCTCGCGGGTGCGCACGTCGAAGCGGTAGAGCGTGCGTTCGGTGGCTTCGGACTCGAAGCGGGCCAGTTCGGCCGCATCAATGGATTGCACGCCCGCGCGCTGCGCCACGCTGGCTGCGCGTTCGCGGGCGGTGGCCAGGGCGACGGCGCCGGGCTCGGGCAGCGGGGTGCGGCGGCCATGGGCCAGCCTGCGGCCGGTGAGCAGCCAGTCCATGGTGCCGTTGCGCAGCGAGACGACAGGGTTGGGGATGCCGGCGTCGATCAGGGTCTGAGCGCCCACGATGGAGCGCGTGCGGCCCGCGCAGTTGACGACGACCAGGGTTTGCGGGTCCGGGGCGATTTCGCCGATGCGGTAGACCAGTTCGGCCCCCGGCACGCTGAGCGCAAAGGGCAGGCTGAAGGCCGCGAATTCCTCGGGGGTGCGGCTGTCGACGACGACGATGTTGTCGCCGCGCTGCACGCGCGCGCCCAGCTCGTCCGAGGTGATCCAGGGCGTGTGCTTTTCATGCTCGATGACTTCGCCGAAGGCCTTGCTGGGCACGTTGGTGCCGCTGAAGATTTCCAGCCCCTCGGCCGCCCAGCCTTCGGTGCCGCCTTCGAGCACGGAGACGTTGGGCCAGCCCAGGCGCACGAGCTTGGCGGCGGCTTCATGGGCCAGCGTGCCGTCGCCGTCCACCAGCACGATGCGCGTGCCGCGGCGCGGCACCAGGCGGTCGATGAGCTGCTCCAGCCGCCAGGCCGGGGCCGGCGCCGCGAACAGGATGTGGCGGTGCGCGAAGACACCGGCCTCGCGCACGTCGAGCACGGCGATTTCCTCGCCGTCGGCCAGGGCCTGCCGCAGCGCGGCGGGCGTGACCAGCGCATGGCGAATCGACTTGGGCGGGCCGAAGGTGCGGAAGCTGCCGCCTTCCAGGCTCTCGAAGACCACGCGATCGGGCATGCGCTCCAGGCCGCGCCCGTAGAAGTGCAGGTGCAGGCCGGGTTCCTCGCCGATCAGCTCGATGGTGTGCACGTCGGTGGGCGTGAGCACTACCGAGGTTCCGCTGCCGACATCGACGCTGCGGCCCACCGCCAGGGTGTCGCGCAGCGGGTCGTCGGTCTTGCCGCGTTTGAAGAACACGTTGCGCTCCACGCCTTCGACGCCCGCGATGATGGCCCAGGTGGTGTGGTCATGCGGCGGCTGGGACTTGCCCGGCAGGCCGGTGGACAGGTACAGCGCATAGCGCCCGCCCAGGTCTTCGCTGAGGCGGTAGACCTGGGCCGGGTTGCTGGCCGAGACGGGGAAGTGCGCATGCGGGAACAGTTCGCGCTGCAGGCCCAGCGCCTCCAGCTCGCGGGCCACGGCCTGCAGTTGCTCGGGCGTGGCCCGCTCGGGATCGGGGAGCAGGCGCCGGGCCGTGGCGATGAAGCCGGTGATGGCGGCTGCGCGGCGGCTGGCCACGTCGCTGCCGCTGAAGTCGATGGAGAGATGGGTCTGTGTCATGGGAGTGCCTGGGAGGACGTTCGCGGGAGGACACGAAGTTAGGCCTCTCCCGCCCTGGCGCCAACGACGCATTGCAGATATGGATATGAGCTTTGGGCACTGCGCGCGCAAGCGTGACGCACGTTGTGCGGCAGCCGCATATGCATAGCCGCAATGCTTAGTTCACGCCGCGCCAGGAGCCTCCCAGACTGCGGGCATCGACTCTCTGCACTCCGGCACTCCCATGATCCGCACCCCGTCTGCGCTGCGCGCACTGCTGCTTCCCCTGTTCTCCGCCCTGGCCCTGCACGCGCCTGCGGCCCTGGCCTCGGCCGACAGCTTTCCGAATAAGCCGGTGCGCATCATCGTGCCCGTGGCGCCCGGGGGCAGCGCCGACAAGCTCACGCGCACGCTGGCCGACAAGCTGGCCGCGCTGTGGGGCCAGTCGGTGGTGGTGGAGAACGTGGCCGGGGCCAGCGGCACCATCGGCGCGGCCAAGGTGGCCAAGGCCGCGCCCGACGGCTACACCCTGCTGCAGCAGGGCGAAGGCCTCACGCTCAACGGCCTGCTGTTCGCCCAGCTGCCCTACGACACGCAAAAGGCCTTCACGCCCATCATCAAGGCCGTGGTCAATCCGCAGGTGCTGGTGGTCAACCCCGGCACGGGCCTGAACACGCTGGGCGACTACCTGGCCCGCGCCAAGGCCAAGCCGCAAAGCATCAGCCTGGGCCTGCCCGGCAATGGCGGCATTGCCCATGTGGCGCATGAAATCCTCACGCAGGAGACGGGCGCCAAGGTCAACTACATTCCCTACCCGGGCGGTGGCCCCGCCGCGCTGGACGTGCTGGGCGGCCATACCGACGCCACGCTGATCACGCTGGCCGCCGTGACCGAGTACGTGCGCGCCGGCAAGCTGCGCGCCCTGGCCGTGACCACGCCCTACCGCTCCGACGCCCTGCCCCAGGTACCCACCATGGCCGAGGCCGGCGTGCCCGGCTTCTCGGTGGAAAGCTGGCAGGGCTACTTCGCCCCGGCCGGCACGCCTGCGCCCATCGTCGCCAAGATCAACCGCGACCTGCAGACCGTGCTGCAGGCGCCCGATGTGCGCGCGCAGCTGGAGCACATGGGCTTCAAGGTGGCGGGCGGCTCCCCAGCCGACCTGGGCCAGAGCCTGCAAAGCGAGCGCCCGCGCTACGCCCGCGCGATCCAGTCGGCGGGGCTGTCGCTGCGCTGAGGTGCAGGCAGGACCTCAGAGGGGAGAGGGCCGATTGTCCAGGCGCCACTTCTCCCCCTCGGGCGTGCCCGGCACGGGCGGGCGCAGGCCCTGGATGCTCCACAGGCTGAAGGGTGTCTCGTCCACATGCATCTCCCAGCGCAGGCCACGGTCGGCAATGAAGGGGGACAGCTGCCGCCGCACGCCTTCGAGGAACCGTGTCTTGGTCTCCTCGTCGCGGATCTGCCGCGCGATGTGGTCCACGGAGATGCGCACGAAATCGTCGGCAGGCTCGCCGCCGATGAAGAACGAAGTGCGCGCCACGGCCTCGAACACCACGCCCACGTAAAAGCGCGGCAGGTCGCCGTAGACGGCCGTGATGCGCTGGGCGATGGCCTGTTTGTCTTCATCGCTGAAGGCGTTTTCGGGGTGGTAGATCTTCCACAGGGGCATGGCTTTCTCCGGGGCAAAAAGAGGAGTACGGGAATCCGGGGTGGCGACGCAGCGCGGCCGTCAGGCCGGCTGGCCTGCATCCGCAGCCTGGTAGCGCGCCGCCGGCACGCCGCTGAGCGTCAACGCCTTGACGAGATCGGCGCGCGATTGGTCAAAGTCCAGCCAGGCGGTCGTGCTGCCCAGCGTGGGAAAGCAGATGGCCTCGCCCTGGTCCAGCGCCGCCAGGGCCGTGTCCACCAGGGTCTCGGGCGACATGAACAGGTGCTCGGGAAAAGGAGAAGGCTTGCCCCCGAAGAACTCCGAGCGCACCAGGCTGGGCATCACGGCCTGCACCATGACGCCGCTGGAAGCGAGCTCGGCCTGCAGCGAGCGCGTGAAGTTCAGCACATAGGCCTTGGAGGCGCCGTAGCTGGAGGCGCCCGGCACCGGCATCACGGCCAGGATGGAGCCGATGTTGATCAGCGTGCCCCGGCCGCGCGTGGCGAAAAGCCGCGCCGCCGCCAGCGACAGCCGCGTCAGCGCATGGATGTTGACCATGACCATGCGATCGACCTCGCCCGCATCCACCTGGGCGGCCGGGCCCAGGGCTCCCAGGCCGGCGCAGTTCACCAGCATGCGGATGTCACGCTCACCCGACAGCAGCGCCGCCACGCGCTGCAGGCCGGCGGCGTCGGCCAGGTCGGCGGCCACCACCTCGACCTCGCGGCCATGCGCGCTGCGCAGGCGCTGCGCCAGCGCCTGCAGCCGGTCCTCGCGGCGTGCGACCAGGATCAGGTCATGGCCGCGTGCGGCCAGGCGATCGGCATAGACGGCGCCGATGCCGGAGGAGGCGCCAGTGACGACGGCGGTGCCTTGATGCGTGCTCATGGGAGAAGTCCTTGCTTGGGTCAAGCGGTGGTTGAAAGTGGCTTCAACTATAAACTTCAATCATTAGAGCTACAAGCACGCAATCCACCTTTGCGGGCCGGGCTTGCGTTTTGCTGAGACACTCCAGGCCTGCGACAACGCGAACAGACAACGAGGAATTCCATGCGATCCAAGAGCTTCGAGGGCATGGCCTGCTCGATCGCCACCACGCTGGAGGCCGTAGGCGACCGCTGGGCCATGCTGGTGCTGCGCGACCTGATGCTGGGCCTGAGCCGCTATGACGACCTGAGAAAGTCCACGGACATCACCAACGCCACGCTGACCGACCGCCTGCGCCAGCTGGAGCAGTCCGGCCTGGTCGAGCGCCGCCTCTACCAAAGCGGCCCGGACCGCTACGAGTACCTGCTCACGCCCAAGGGCCGCGACCTGTCCCTGGTGATCCAGGCGCTGGCCCAGGTCGGCGACCGGTGGCGCCTGCAGCAAGAAGCGCAGCCGCCCATGCGCTTTGTGCGTGCGCAGTCGGGCACGCCCCTGCGGCTGGCGCTGGTTGAGGAGGAATCGGGCCAGAGCGTGCCCTTTTCCGAGCTGCGCGTGGAGGCCGGCCCCGGCGCGGACGACCTGACGCGCTGGCGGCTGTCCAAGCTGGCCGCGCAGGCCGGGACGCCGGCAGCGGCTTGCGGCGTTGCGCCCGCAAGGCGCATGGCGAAGGCACAAGGCTCCGGCCACTGACCACGGCGGTCAGTGGCCGGCCCGCTCGCTGCCTGTGCCGCTCACTTGGGCAGCAGCACCTTGTCGATCACGTGGATCACGCCGTTGGACTGGTAGACGTCGGGAATCGTCACCGTGGCCATGCCGCCCTTTTCATCGGTCAGCATGATCTTGGAGCCGCTGGACTTGGCCACCAGCGTGCCGCCGCTGACGGTCTTGATGCTGGCCATGCCCTTGCCGTCCTTGATCATCTTGGACAGCGCCGCTGCATCCCACTTGCCGGCCACCACGTGGTAGGTCAGCACCGTGGTCAGCGTGCCCTTGTTCTCGGGCTTGAGCAGGGTGTCCACCGTGCCTGCGGGCAGGGCCTCGAAGGCGGCATTGGTGGGCGCGAACACGGTGAACGGACCCGGGCCCTTGAGCGTATCGACCAGGCCCGCCGCCTTGACGGCTGCGACCAGGGTGGTGTGGTCCTTGGAGTTGACGGCGTTGTCGATGATGTCCTTGGACGGCAGCATGGGTGCACCGCCCACCATCACATCGGCCATGGCGGCCACGGAGGCTGCCGACATCACGATGGCCAGGCCGAACGAGGCCAGCTTGCGGGTGTTTTGAATCGAGACCATGGAATGCTCCTAGCGGGTTGATGACAAGCCGAACGATTCCGGCTGATCTGGATACGCAGCGCAGCGGGGTCTGGATTCAAAAAAGAAAAAGAAACGGCGGCATCCGCAAACCGTTACCGACGCTTTCAATTGCGGCACATCCAGACCTGCGCGGCCTGCGTACTGCCGGATAGCGGGGACGCATCCCATTCCCCTGGGGCAGGTGGCCACCTCTTCAGTGGAACGCGCTTTCGCCACACCCGTGTGCTTTCGGCCGGAGGCGCATTCTTCACGTTGACCGTTCGCGCCTGCCGCGAACCGAGAGGAACCATCATGTCCGACGAATCAGTGTTGATAGGGGTTTTGCAAAAACGTGCCAAGAAGCTGGAGGACAGGCGCCAGTTCTTCCGCAAGACCAGCGGCGTGGCCGTGGGCATGGCGGGCGGGGTGATCCTGTCCGCCTGCGGCGGCGGCGGGGGCGATGCGAATGCGCAGGCCAACGGGCCCACGGATGCGGAGATCCTGAACTTCGCCCTCAACCTGGAGTATCTGGAGTCGCAGTTCTATCACTACGCGGTGTTCGGCACCGGCCTGCCCGCCAACCTGCAGTCGGGCGTGGGCACGCAGGGCGCCATCACGGGCGGCCGTGCCGTGGCCTTCAAGGATCCCGTGGTGGCGCAGTACGCCAAGGAGATCGCCCAGGACGAGATCGCCCACGTGGCCTTCCTGCGAGCGGCGCTGGGCTCGGCAGCGGTGGCGCAGCCGCAGATCGACATCGGCGGAACCGACCCGAACGGCGCCTTCTCGGTGGCCGCGCGAGCGGCCGGGCTGGTGGGCGCGGGCACGGCCTTCGATCCCTATGCGAGTGACGAGAACTTCCTGCTGGGGGCCTTCATCTTCGAGGACGTGGGCGTCACCGCCTACAAGGGCGCATCGCCGCTGATCACCAACAAGACCTATCTGGAGGCAGCCGCCGGCATCCTGGCCGCCGAGGCCTACCACGCAGGCCTGGTGCGCACGGTGCTGTACGCCAAGGGACTGGCCACGCCCGCGCTGCGCACGGCGGCCGGCGCCATCTCGGATGCGCGCGACAGCCTGGACGGCTCCACCGACGTGGACCAGGGCATCACGGGGGATGCCACCACGTCCAACATCGTGCCGCTGGATGCCAACGGCATCGCCTACAGCCGCTCGCCGGGCGACGTGCTGAACATCGTGTACCTGACCAAGGACACGGCGACCAAGGGCGGGTTCTTCCCGTCCGGCGTGAACGGCTCGCTGGTGATGAGCAGCGCCTACGCCTGACGCGGACCGCCCGCCTGCCCCGCACCGGCCGGGGCAGGCGGGCTTCCCCGGGGCTGGCCCGAGACAAGCGTTCCCCTGCCAAGGAGTTGCCATGATGTCCCTTCTGCCTTCCTCATCCGCCCCCCGCACGCCGGCCAGCACGCCGGGCCGCACGCCGCGGCGCCTGAAACCTTCCACCGTGGCGCGCCGCTGCGTGGGCAGCCTGATTGTGCTGGCCGGCGCGGTCATCGTGACCGGAGATCTCGTGGCGCTGTGGCGCGGCGCAGGCACTGATGCCGCACCCGCCGCCGCAGCCATGGCACCCGCCAGCGGCCTGGTGCCGACGGCCCGATAGGCATCCCCCCTGCAACCGCGTGCCCCCGCCGGCGGAAAGGCCCCCATGAACGACACCGTGCTTGCGGCTGAACAGGGCCGCTTCGGCGCCATCGAACCGGACCACGGCCACGCGGGCACGCCCAGCCTGCCGCAGGTGCATCGCAGCATTGCCGTGCCGCGCGGCGACAGCCGCTCGGACAACGCGCGCCGCGTGCTGGCGTTTGCCGGGCCCGGCTACATGGTGGCCGTGGGCTACATGGACCCGGGCAACTGGGCCACCTCCATCGCGGGCGGCTCGCAGTTCGGATACTCGCTGCTGGCGGTGATCTTTGCCTCCAACCTGATGGCCATGCTGTTCCAGGCGGCGGCCGTGCGCCTGGGCCTGGCCAGCGGGCGGGACCTGGCCCAGGCCTGCCGCGCGCAGTTTTCCCCGCGCATCAACCTGGTGCTGTGGTTCTTCTGCGAGATCGCCATCGTGGCCTGCAACCTGGCCGAGGTGCTGGGCATGGCCATCGGCCTGAACCTGCTGTTCGGCCTGCCGCTGCTGGCCGGCGTGTGCATCACGGTGGTGGATGTGATGCTGATCCTGGCGCTGCAAAGCCGGGGCTTTCGCTGCCTGGAATCGGTGGTGATCGCCCTGGTGGCATTGATCGGCCTGTGCTTTGCCGCCCAGCTGGTGTGGCTGCAGCCGCCCGTGGCGGCCGTGCTGCGCGGGCTGCTGCCGGGCATGGAGATCGTGGCCAATCCGCAGATGCTGTACCTGGCCGTGGGCATCGTGGGGGCCACGGTGATGCCGCACAACCTCTACCTGCATTCGTCCATCGTGCAGACACGCCGGCATGACACCACGCTCAAGGGCACGCGCCAGGCCATCCGCCTGGCCACGCTGGACTCCACGGTGGCGCTGGGGCTGGCGCTGTTCGTGAACGCCGCCATCCTGGTGGTGGCGGCCGGCGCGTTCAACCGGCCCGGCCAGGCGCCGGTGACCGAGCTGTCGGACGCCTACCACCTGCTGTCGCCGCTGCTGGGCGTGGGCATCGCCAGCGCGGTGTTCGGCGTGGCGCTGCTGGCCTCGGGGCTGAGTTCTTCGGTCACGGGCACGCTGGCCGGGCAGATCGTGATGGAAGGCTTCTTGCAGATCCGCCTGTCGCCCGCGCTGCGCGCCCTGCTGACGCGCTGCATCGCCATCGTGCCCGCCGTGGTGGCCACCGCCTGGTTCGGCAGCACCGGCGCCAGCGCCCTGCTGGTGTTCAGCCAGGTGGTGCTGAGCCTGCAATTGCCGTTTGCCATCGTGCCGCTGCTGCTGTTCACCACGCGGCGCAAGACGCTGGGGGAGCTGGCCTTTGGCCCCAGGATGGCGGCGGTGCTGTGGGGCTGCGCGGCCCTGGTGGTGTCGCTGAACCTGTGGATGCTGCAGCGGGTGCTGACGGCCTGATCGCCCGAACCGGGCATGGCGCCGCGCGGCGCCTGCATAGACGTTTTGCTTCTATCAAACGCCGCTCTTGTTCGTTGGTGGCTTGCCGCGAAGTTCTTAGATTGGTGCCCATAGCCACCAACCCGCGAACTCTCCGCAAGGACGACGACATGACAGCCCTCACTTTGGAAACCGCCTTGCCCCGGGCGCTGCAGGAGGCACAGGACCACGCCCGCGCACAGGGGCTGGGCCACGCAGGCGGCGTGCGCCCGCCCGTGGCCTGGGCGCTGGTGCAGGCCGGCCAGGCCGTGCTGGTCGATGTGCGCACGGCCGAGGAACGCAAGTTCGTCGGCCAGGTGCCCGGCACCCTGCACGTGCCCTGGGCCACGGGCACGGCCCTGACGCGCAACCCGCGCTTTGCCCGCGAGCTGGAAGCGCGCCTGGCCCCGCACGGCGGCAAGGAGGCCGTGGCCCTGCTGCTGTGCCGCAGCGGCAAGCGCTCGGTGCTGGCGGCCCAGGCGGCCGCCCAGGCCGGATTCGCCCATGTGTTCAACGTGCTCGAAGGCTTCGAGGGCGAGATCGACGCGCGCCAGCAGCGCGGCAAAAACGACGGCTGGCGCTTCCACGGCCTGCCCTGGATTCAAGACTGAAGGAGCACGCAGATGGCCAGTTTCGACATTGCCGGACTCACCCAGAACCTGCATGCGGCGCGCCGCGAATGGCGCGAGGCGCACGGCCGCACCCAGGAGCCCGGGGCGCGCGAGTTTCCCTCGCGCGACGCGCTTTCCACCCTCATCGACCAGCTCAAGGCAGCCCTGTTTCCCATGCGCCTGGGCCCGCACGACCTGCGCCAGGAAAGCGAGGACATCTTCGTGGCGCACCAGCTGGACTCGGCCCTGCATGCGCTGCTGGGCCAGATACGGCTGGAGCTGCGGCTGTCCGCGCCCCACACGGCAGCGGGCGCCGATGCCATGGCGCTGGACATCGCCCGCGCCTTTGCCGAGTCCCTGCCCCAGATCCGCCGCCTGCTCGACAGCGACGTGCTGGCCGCCTTCCAGGGCGATCCCGCCGCGCGCAGCGTGGACGAGGTGCTGCTGTGCTATCCGGGCGTGCTGGCCATGATCCACCACCGCCTGGCCCACCAGCTGTACCTGCTGGAGCAGCCGCTGCTGGCGCGCATCGTGGCCGAGCTGTCGCATGCGCAGACGGGCATCGACATCCACCCGGGCGCGAAGATCGGACGGGGCTTTTTCATGGACCACGGCACGGGCGTGGTGATCGGCGAGACCGCCGTGATCGGCGAGCGCGTGCGGCTGTACCAGGCCGTCACCCTGGGCGCCAAGCGCTTTCCCACCGATGAGCACGGCCACCTGCGCAAGGGCCTGGCGCGCCATCCGGTGGTGGAGGACGACGTGGTCATCTACGCGGGCGCCACCATCCTGGGCCGCGTCACGCTGGGGCGCGGCGCCGTCATCGGCGGCAATGTCTGGGTGACCGAGGACGTGCCGCCCGGCGCCCACGTCACCCAGGCCCATGCGCGCGAGCACGCGCAGCAGCCCCGGGAGGTGGCCCTATGAGCACCCGTCTTGTCACCAGCTTCGGCATTGCCGTGCGCCAGGCGCGCGAGGCCCATGGCTGGTCCCAGGAGCGGCTGGCCGAGCACTCGGACCTGAACCGCTCCTACGTGGGAGAGATAGAGCGCGGCCGCGTCATCGCCTCGCTGCTGACCGTGGAGAAGCTGGCCGTCTCGCTGGGCGTGCAGCCCTCGGCCCTGGTCATGCGCGGCGAGACCGTGGCCCACGACCAGCTGGTGCGGGGCCTTCGCTTGGCGGCTATAGCATGTTGAAGACATGTGCGCGGGCCGGGACACTGGCCCTGTTTCCCCTCCTTCCCCTTCCCTTTTTCCTGAACTGATCACGGAGTCTGCACATGTCGGCAACAGTGGGCGGCACGACCGCGCTAGGCGACAACGCCGCGCGGCAACTGGCCAACGCAACCAAAACCGTTCCCCAGCTTTCGACCATCAGCCCGCGCTGGCTGACGCACCTGCTGCAATGGTCGCCGGTGGAGGCGGGCATCTACCGCCTCAACCGCGTCAAGAACCCGGAGGCCATCAAGGTCACCTGCACGGCCAAGCAGGAAGACAACCAGCTGCCGCGCACCTATGTGGACTACGAGGAGCAGCCGCGCGAGTACTTCCTCAACGCCGTCTCCACCATCCTGGATGTGCACACGCGCATCTCCGACCTCTACAGCAGCCCGCATGACCAGATCAAGGAACAGCTGCGCCTGACCATCGAGACCATCAAGGAGAACCAGGAAAGCGAGCTGATCAACAACCCCGACTACGGCCTGCTGGCCCAGGTCACGGACGAGCAGCGCATCTTCCCGCTGACCGGCGCGCCCACGCCCGACGACCTGGACGAGCTGCTGACCAAGGTCTGGAAGGAGCCCGCCTTCTTCCTGACCCATCCGCTGGCCATTGCCGCCTTCGGCCGCGAGGCCACGCGCCGCGGCACGCCGCCGCCCACGGTCAGCCTGTTCGGCTCGCAGTTCATCACCTGGCGCGGCATTCCGCTGATCCCCTCGGACAAGGTGCCCGTGGCCGATGGAAAAAGCAAGATCCTGCTGCTGCGCGTGGGCGACAAGCGCCAGGGCGTGGTCGGCCTGTACCAGCCCGGCCTGCCGGGCGAGCAGAGCCCGGGCCTGTCGGTGCGCTTCATGGGCATCAACAACCATGCCATCGCGTCCTACCTGATCTCGCTGTACTGCTCGCTGGCCGTGCTCACGCCCGATGCGCTGGCCGTGCTCGACGATGTCGAGATCGGCAAGTACCACGACTATCCCGACACCTACAAGTAAAGAGGCCGGGCGTTGACCGTGTCTGCAATCACCTCCGTGGCGCCCCAGGCGCCCTTCGACCCCGAGGCGCTGGCGCGCATGGCCAACGCCCTGTTCTCCGCCGCACCGGGATCGGCTCCTGCCCTGCCGGGTCTTCCGGGTCTTCCCGGCCTGCCTGCTGGCGTGCAGGCGCCCGTGAACGTGGCGCCCCCGGGCTCGCCGCTGGCCAGCCCCGCAGGCCTGGGCCCCGGCGTGCCGGGCACGCCCATCCCGCAGGGCCAGGCGCCGGGCAGCAACCTGCTGCCGGCCTCGCCCGCGCCGCTGGCCTCGCTGGCCCACCGCGCGCCCGCGCTGCTGCCCCATGCCCAGGCCGGCAACGGCGTGCCCGACCATGTCGTGAGCGCCCTGCCCGCCTACGAGCCGCGCCTGGGATCGCAGGTACTGGGCGTGCCCCAGCGCCGGGGCGATCCGCTGGATGCGCTGGCCGCGCTCCCGTTCACGGCACCTGCTGCACCTGCGGCACCCGCCGTGCCGCGCATCGGCGTGCCCACAGAAGGGCCCGGCATTGCGTCCACCGTGCCTTCGGCCGAGCCGCGCTTTTACTTTGTCGATCCCGTGGTACTGCCCGCCGGCTACACCACGCCGGCCCATCCGCTGCAGCACCAGCAGGCTTCGCACGGGGCAAGGCATGGAGCGGCCGGCGTGCAGGCGCCCTTCGACGTGCATGCCGTGCGCCGGGACTTTCCCATCCTGTCCGAGCACGTCAACGGCCGGCCCCTGGCCTGGCTGGACAACGCGGCCACCACGCACAAGCCGCGCGCGGTGATAGAGCGCATCCGCCATTTCTACGAGCACGAGAACTCCAACATCCACCGCGCAGCCCATGAACTCGCTGCCCGCGCCACCGACGCCTACGAGGGCGCGCGCGAGCGCGTGCGCCGCTTCATCAACGCGCCCGACGTGAACGAGGTCATCTTCGTGCGCGGCACCACCGAGGCCATCAACCTCGTGGCCAAGAGCTGGGGCTGGCAGCATGTGGGCGAGGGCGACGAGATCATCGTCTCCCACCTGGAGCACCACGCCAACATCGTGCCCTGGCAGCAGCTGGCGGCCGCCAAGGGCGCGAAGATCCGCGTGATCCCGGTGGACGACTCGGGCCAGGTGCTCATCGATGAATACCGCAAGCTGCTGAACCCGCGCACCAAGATCGTCTCCGTCACCCAGGTCTCCAACGCGCTGGGCACGGTCGTGCCCGTGCAGCAGATCGTGGAGCTGGCCCACCAGGCGGGCGCCCGGGCCCTGGTCGATGGCGCGCAGTCGGTCTCGCACATGGCCGTGGACGTGCAGGCCATCGGTGCGGACTTCTTCGTGTTCTCGGGCCACAAGGTCTTCGGGCCCACGGGCATCGGCGTGGTCTGGGGACGGCGCGAGGTGCTGGAGGACATGCCGCCCTGGCAGGGCGGCGGCAACATGATCGCCGACGTGACCTTCGAGAAAACCGTCTACCAGCCCCTGCCCAACACCTTCGAGGCCGGCACCGGCAACATTGCCGACGCCGTGGGCCTGGGCGCCGCCATCGACTACGTGCAGGCCCTGGGCATGGAGCGCATCGCGCGCTACGAGCACGACCTGCTGCAGTACGGCACGCAGGCGCTGGCGCCCATCCCCGGCCTGCGCCTGATCGGCACGGCGGCCGACAAGGCCAGCGTGCTGTCCTTCGTGCTCAAGGGCTGGACCACGGCCGAGGTGGGCGAGGCGCTCAACGCCGAAGGCATCGCCGTGCGCACCGGCCACCACTGCGCCCAGCCCATCCTGCGGCGCTTCGGCGTGGAGACCACCGTGCGGCCCTCGCTGGCCTTCTACAACACCACCGAGGAAATCGACCGGCTGGCAGCCGTGGTGCAGGGGCTGGCGGCGCGCAGGCGGGGTTGAGCCACCGGCTCAGCCCAGGCGTCTTGCAAAGGCGTCGCCCGTGGCGGCCATGCCCAGGCGGCCGTGCCCAGGCGGCCGCCCACGTCGTTGGCGCCGCTTGCGCCCGGTGTGCCGCAGGCCGGACCCGGTGGCAATGCCGCGCAACAGCAGCGGACGGAACACGGCATTGGAGTCATGAAAAAGCATTGCCAATATCAGAATGATCCTATGGATTTCCATCAATCATAGGAATAGACTTTGGAGCGCGCCCATCAAACTCTCCTGCATCGTTTCCGGTTTCATTCATATGAAAAAAATCAGATATTTTCTCATTACGGCAACGCTTTGCTTTTCTGTAAGCTCCATTTATGGAGGCATATTTACCCCGGCGTCGTCCACCATCCAACTACCGGAAATCATCAACGTTCCCGCAGGAAATATCATGAATGGATCAGTGCTATGGGAATCGCCCATGGTCAAATCCACCCTCGACACAATTTCCTACAGTGTGCTTTCGGGGCCATCTTCAGAAATATGGCCCAAAATCATGAACCCCACCACGCTGGACGGCGATATCTACTCCACATCTTTGCGCGGAATAGGAGTCCGTTGGCGTGCCATATGGAAAGCCAGGAATTTCCCCAATGGCAAAACCATGTCCATCACCACTACGTCCAACAATGCAGGGGCCACGGGATGGCTAAGGAATGATGTACATGAGCAAACCATATGGATGCAACTCATCAAGACAGGCGCCGTTCAATCGGGCACTTTCAGCGTCAGCAGCTATTCATCCGCCCAGTTTGACTGCAATAGCCTTTGCAATAACTGGCTCGTGAAGGCGACCGGCAGCACCGTGGTGCGCACAGGCGCCAGTTGCCGGGTGAAGACGAGCAACATCGCCGTGAACCTGCAGCGAATCAACAGGTCACTGTTCAACGGGATAGGCGCTACCTCCGCGCCCCAGCCATTCGATCTGGAACTGATATGCACCGGGGGCGAAGCCAATTCCACCCTGCGCCCGTTCGTCACGCTCACGGATGCCAACGATGCCGCCAACCGCTCCGATGTGCTGACGGTGACCGGAGGGGCTGCCGGCATCGGCATCCAGATCCGCAGCAGCGACAAGGTCATCAGCTACGGCGAGGACTCCGCCAACTTCGGCAATCCCAACCAGTGGCAGGCGGGCACCATCACCCCAGACACCAGCAACCACGTGATTCCATTGACGGCGCGCTATGTCCAGACCCAGCCCTCCGTCACCACGGGCCTGGCCAACGGACGGGCCACCTTCACGCTCAACTACCAGTGACCTGCCAGTGACCTGCAAGTGACACGCTGGCTGCATTGCGGCTGCGCAGGCGCCCGTGCCGATCCTGCGTGGCCGCCCGCACCCGGCTGCGCTCACTCGGCTCTGGCCCCCGACACCCGCACCTGCTCGGCCGCCACGGGCATCTGCTCGCGCACGAAGCGCCAGAACGCGTCCACGCCCATGGGCTTGACGGGCAGCGAGCCTTGGTCGATGAACTGCTTTTGCACCTCGGGATTGCGCAGCGCCGTGGCCAGTGCGCCGTTCAGGCGCTCCAGCGCCGCGCGCGGCGTGCCGGCCGGGGCAACCAGCCCGTACCAGGAGTCGGTGTAGAAGCCCTTGACGCCTGCTTCCTCGAACGTTGGCACATCGGGCAGGGCCGGCAGGCGCTGGCGTGAGGCCACGGCCAGGGCGCGCAGCTTGCCTGAACGGATGAAGGGGATGGCACCGGTGGTGAGCACGAAGTCCACGCGGCCCGCCATCAGGTCGGTCATGGCCGGGGCCGTGCCCTTGTAGGGGATGTGGGTGACATCCACGCCCGTGAGCTGCTTGAAGCTGGCGCCTGCCAGATGCTGGCTGGAGCCCACGCCGCCCGAGCCGTAGTTGAGCTGGCCCGGCCTGGCGCGCGCCGCCTCCAGCAGATCGTTGACCGAGCGCAGCGGCGAGGCCACGGGCACCAGCAGCACGCTGGGCGAGGTGGTGATCATGCCGATGGGCGCGAAGTCCTTGAGCGGGTCGTGGTTCAGCTTGGCGTAGAGCGCGGAGTTCAGGCCGTGCGAGGCCACGGTGGCCAGCATGATGGTGTTGCCATCGGGCCTTGCGCGGGCTGCCGCGTCGCTGCCCAGGTTGCCGCCCGCGCCGGCCCGGTTGTCGATGGTGATGGGCTGGCCCAGGGCCTCGCTCATGCGCGTGGCCGCCAGCCGCGCCACGTTGTCGGAAGGGCCGCCCGCAGGCCAGCCCACGATGAGGGTGATGGGGCCTTGCGCCAGGGCCGGCAGGGCCAGGGCGCACAGGGCCAGCGCAGCCAGGCTGCGGCGCGGCAGACAGCGCATGGCGGTCGTCCTTGTGAATTCAAAGGTTGGCATGGCCAGGGCCTTCAGGGCTTGCCGTCCTGCCAGGGCATTTCGGTCCAGAGCTTGCGAAAGCCGGCCTCGGTGCGCTCCAGCTCGGCCGCGTAGGCGGGCGGCGCCAGGTAGCGCAGCGGCGCGTACATGGCCTCGGCCTGCTGCCTGAACTGCGGGTCGGCCGCGATGGCGGCCACGGCATCGACCAGCTTTTTGCGCACGCCTTCGGGCAAGCCCTTGGGCGCGGCCAGGCCGCGCAGGGAGGCCAGCTCGATATCGATGCCCTGCTCCTTGAACGTAGGCACCTGCGGCGCCAGCGAGCTGCGCGCGGCCGACATCTGGCCCAGCAGGCGGATGGGAGTTCCGCCCTTCTGGTAGGCCAGCACCTCGCCCACGTTGATGGCGCCGATGGTGATCTGCTGGCCCGTGGCGGCGGCGCGCACCTCGCCCGCGCCCTTGTAGGGCACATGGGTGAGCTGCGTGCCGGTGGCCTTGGCGAACAGCAGCATGGCCAGGTGGTCGTCCGAGCCCGTGCCCGTGGTGCCCACGGTCACGGCGCCGGGGTTGGCCCGGGCGTAGGCGGCCAGGCCGGCCAGCGTGGTGATGGCGTTGCTGTTGTGGATGGCAAAGCCGCCCGGGTCGTCCACCAGGTTGCCCAGCAGGTCGTACTGGCTCCAGTGGAAGCTGCTCTTGCGCTCGATGGGAATGGTCAGCACGTTGGGCGTGTTGATGAAGCCGATGGTGTAGCCGTCCGGCTTGGCCCGCGCCAGTTCGCCAAAGCCGATGCCGCCGCCCGCGCCGGGGCGGTTGAGCACGACCACGCTGCCGCCCAGCTTCTTTTCCAGATGGCGGGCCAGCAGCCGCGCCACCAGGTCGGTGCCGCCGCCGGGTCCGTAGGCCACGATCATCTCGATGTTGCGCGAGGGATAGGGGGCCTCGCCCTGAGTCTGGGTCTGAGCCTGGGCCAGGGCCGGCAGCGCCATGCAGGCGGCGGCCAGGCCTGCGCACAATGCGCGCCTTGCTTGCTGTGTCATCTTTGTCTCCTGGGTCGCCTCTTGCAGTGGTCTGAGAGGCTTTGTAGTCATGGTGAAGGAAGCGGCTAACGGGACGGGGAACGGGACGGGTCCAAGGCCCGGGCGATGCGCTCGCGCGCATGCGGCCAGACCTCGGGATTGACCAGGCGCGCGGGCCGCTGGCCGTCGGCCAGCAACTGCACGATCTGGGTGGCAGCCAGCTCGGCGTTGTTGCGCCGGGCCTCGTGCGTGACACCGGCGGTGTGGAAGGTGGCCACCACCTGGGGCAGGGCCAGCAGCGGATGGGAGGCGGGCGGCGGCTCCTGGTCCCAGACATCGAGCCCGGCGCCGGCCAGGTGGCCGCTGGCCAGGGCGGCGTGCAGGGCGGCCTCGTCATGGATACCGCCGCGCGCCGTGCTCACGAAGATGGCGCCCGGCTTCATGGCCGCAAAGGCAGCGGCGTCCATGAGCCCCAGCGTGGAGGCATCGCGCGGGCAGTGCAGGGAGACGATGTCCGCGCGCTGCAGCAGCTCGTCGAAGCCGACGGCCTCGGCCCCGCGCGCTGCCAGGCCGGCCGCGTCGTAGGCCGGGTCGCAGCCGATCACCTGCATGCCGAAGGCCCGGCCCAGGGCCGCGACGCGGCTGCCGGCCTCGCCCACGCCCACCAGGCCCAGGGTGCGGCCGCGCAGCTCGTGGCCCATCACGTCCTCGCGGCTGAAGCCCCTGGCCGGAGCGCGCAGCAGGCGGTCGGATTCGTTGATGCGGCGCAGCACGGACAGCATCAGGCCGATGGCCATCTCGGCCACCGAATCCGCGTTGCCGCCCGACTGGTTCATCACGGCCACGCCGGCGCGCGTGCAGGCCTCGATGTCGATGGTGTCGCAGCCCGATCCGCTGGAAGATACCGCCAGCAGATCGGGGCAGCGCGCCAGCAGGTCCGCCGTGGCGAACCAGTGGCGCGGCAGCTCGTCCTTGGCGGCCGTGATCTGGTAGACCTGTGCACCGGCCAGGGCCTGCCAGGCGGCGGCATCGTCGCCCTCGCGCCGGCAGGTGACCAGCTGCACTCCAGGCGCGGCCGAGACGATGCGGTCGAAGGCCGCATCCAGCCAGTAGTCGAAACGGACAACGCGGCGGTCCATCACAGCAGCCCCTTGGCGGCCAGCGTGCGCGCCACCCAGGAGCGGTCGGCGCGGCCTGCGGCAATGGCGGCGAGCACGTCGGCCTCGTCGCGCTGTATGGCCTCCACGCGGTCGGCAATGGCGGCGGCATCGGCGGCGGGCACGGCCAGCAGGCCGTCGCCGTCGCCCAGCACCAGGTCGCCCGGGTGGACCACCATGCCGTCGATGCTCACGGGCACGTGCAGCTCGCCGGGGCCATCCTTGTAGGGGCCACGGTGCGAGACGCCGCGGGCATACACGGGCAGGCCGTGCTGGCCGATGGTGTCGCTGTCGCGGATCAGCCCGTCGATGACGATGCCGGCCGCGCCGCGCGCCATCATCAGCGCCAGCATGATCTCGCCAATGATGGCGTTGGGCCCGGCGCCGCCCGCGTCCACCACGATCACGTCGCCGGGGCCGCAGATGTCGATGGCCTGGTGCACCATGAGGTTGTCGCCGGGCCGCGTGCGCACGGTCAGCGCACGGCCCACCAGCGGCCCCTGGCGGCGATGGAAGGGCCGCAGCGCCGAGGTGCCCGTGGTGCGGCTCATGGCGTCGCTGACATTGGCGACCGGAAAGCCGCGATAGCGCTGCAGCAGCGCATCGCCAAGGGCGGCCTCGGGCCGGGCGTGGATATGGAATCCGGGAATCTTGCTCACTGCTGTGTCTCCGTCTGTGTCTGTTGTCTGTGTCCGTTGTCTGTGTCGATGCCGCTGTCTTGCCGCTCAGAAAGCATCCCAGGCCTGCGCGTGGCGCACGCAGGCCGGCGTGATCTGGTCCAGGCGCGTGGCACCCAGCATGGCCATGTCGCGCAGCACCTCCTCGCGCAGCAGGGCCATGGCGTGGGCCACGCCCGCCGGCCCGGCCACCGAGGCCGCGTAGTTGAAGGGCCGGCCCACGAACACGCAGCGCGCGCCCAGGGCCAGGGCCTTGAGCACGTCGGTGCCCCGGCGCACGCCGCTGTCCAGCATCACCGGCAGGCCGGGCACGGCGCGCACGATGCCGGGCAGCACGCGCAGCGGTGCCACGGAGCCGTCGAGCTGGCGCCCGCCGTGGTTGGAGACGATGAGGCCGTCGGCGCCGTGGTCCCGCGCCAGCACGGCGTCTGCGGCCGAAAGAATGCCCTTGACCACGAGCTGCCCCTGCCAGCGCTGGCGGATGGCGGCCAGATGCGGCCAGGCCAGGTGGGAGCGGTCCGAGAAATCACGCATCACGCTGGCCGACAGGATGGGCGCGCCCCGGTGCGCATAGTTGTTCTCGAAATGCGGCATGCCGTGGCGCCACAGGGTCTTGAGAAAGCTGCCGAACAGCCAGCGCGGGTGGCTGATGCCCTGCCAGGCCAGGCCCGGCCCGGGCCGCAGCGGCGTGGAGAAACCGGCGCGCACATTGTTCTCGCGGTTGGCGGCCACGGGCGTGTCCACCGTGATCACCAGGGTCTGCACGCCGGCGGCGGCCACGCGGTCCAGCAGCGCATCGATCTGGCCCTGGTCGCCCGGCAGGTAGGCCTGGAACCAGGTGTGGGGCGCGGCCGCCATCACCTCCTCCAGCCGGATCAGCGAGGAGCCGCTCATGATGGCCGGCACGCCCGCCTGCTGTGCGGCCTGGGCCAGCACCAGGTCGCCCCGGTAGGCCGACAGCGCGGCAATGCCCATGGGCGCCACGCCGAACGGCGCTCCGTAGCGGCGCCCGAACAGCTCGAAGGAGGGGTCGCGCTGTGCCACGCCCACCAGCGCGCGCGGCACGAAGGCCAGCTCGGCAAAGGCGCGGCGGTTGTCCGCCAGCGAGGCGTTGTCCTCCACCGCCCCGCTGATGTAGGCATGGATGGGGCGCGGCAGGTGCCGCCGCGCCAGCCGCTCGAAATCGTCAAGCGACAGCACGCCGCGCAGGCGGCGCGGTGGCGTGGCGGAAGCGGCAGGGACGGCAGGGACGGCAGGCGTAGGCATTGCCAGCCAATGTAGGAGGGCGCAATTCCAAAGAAAAGCGAAATAAATCGGAATCAATGTTTCGCTTTTGTGAAAATATCGCCATGACCCTCAAACAGCTCGAAGCCTTCTACTGGGCCGCCACCTGCCTGAACTTCAGCGTGGCCGCCGACCGCGTGCACCTGTCGGTCTCATCGCTGTCCAAGCGCATTGCGGAGCTGGAGGCCTCACTGGGCGTGCAGCTGTTCGACCGCAGCGGCCGCGCCGCCGAACTCACGCCCCAGGGCGAGCAGCTGCTGCCGCGCATCCGCGAGCTGCTGCACGGCGCCGCCCAGCTGCGCGAGGCGGCGGGCCGCAGCGTGGGCCTGCAGGGCCGCTGCCGCATCGGCTTTGGCGAACTCAGCGGCCTGACCTGGCTGCCCCGGCTGGTGCAGAAGGTGGCCGAGCTGCACCCCGACCTGCAGCTGGAGCCCCACACCGACATCGGCCAGGTGCTGGAGCAGCGCATCGTCGATGGCGAGCTGGACTGCGTGGTCATTGCCGGGCCATCGTCGCGCAGCAGCCTGGCCTTCGAGCAGGTCGCCCAGGTGCGCTTCGTCTGGGCCGCCAGCGACGACTTCATCGCCCGCGCCGGCACCGGCCTGCCCCGGCGCCTGGTGCGCGAGCAACTGCTGATCGCCCTGCCCACCGGCTCGGGCGCCACGCGCACGCTGGACGACTGGCTGGGCCGCCACGGCCTGGCCGTGGAGCGGCGTCTTTCCTGCAACAGCTGGGGCGCCGTGGTGGGCATGGTGGTGGACGGCCTGGGCTTCACCTACATGCCCGAGCAATGGGCCCTGGCCCTGCAGCAACGCGGCCGCCTGCGCGTGCTGGACGGCAGCGCCGAGGCCGCAAAGCACAGCGCGCTGGCCCCGCTGACCTACACCGTGCAATGGCGCCGCGACGATGCCCGGCCGCTGATCACGGAAATGCGCGAGATCATCCGCAGCGTGATCGATTTCCCGGCGCCGCGCTGTTTGAGTTGAACTTGCACCCTGGCGGCCCCATGCCCTTTAGCCCGCGCGCAGCAGCCACGGCAGGAGCTGCTGGACAATCACCCCCATGACCACCGCGCCTCTCCCAGATTCCGCAGATCCCGCCGCCTCCGCCGACCCCATGCCCCAGCCGCCCGAGCAGCCCGACCTGGACGCCTGCTGCGGCAATGGCTGCGACCCCTGCATCTTCGACAGCTATGACCTGGCCATGGACGAGTACCGCCAGGCGCTGCGGGCCTGGAAGGCGCGCAACGAAACGCCGGCGGGCCAGGGATAGGAATAGGGATCGGGGTAGGGATCGGGGTAGCGCGATCAGTCCACGCGGGCGATCAGGTCCAGCTCCACGGCCGCACCCTTGGGCAGCTGCAGCACGCCCACCGAAGTGCGCGTGTGGGCACCCACGGGGCCCAGCACCCGGGCGATGAGGTCGGAGGCGCCATCGGCCACCTCGCTTTGCTGGGTGAAATCGGGCGCCGAGCGCACATAGACGGTGATGCGTGCAACGGCGCGCACGGCATCGAGCGAGCCGGCCGCGCGCTGCACGAAGGCCAGGGCCCGCATGGCACAGATGGCGGCGGCCGTTCTGGCCGATGCCAGGTCGATCCCGGCGCCGACCGTCCCCACGTAGAGCACTTCATCGCCCACGCGGGGAATCTGCCCGCTGACGAACAGCTGCTGGCCGTCGCGCACGACGGGGCTGTAGTTGCCGCCTATCTTGATCTCGCCATCGAAGCGGTGGCCGAGCTCGAGGGCGGCCTGGGCGAAGCGTTCATCTGCTGTCATGGTCTGGTGTCCGGAGTAAGGCAAGCGCGCAGTCTAGAGCGTGTTATGCACCGGCGCCTGCGGCGGCTTCAACTGCCCGTGGACGCGTAATGCCTCACCCCCATGCGCCAGGCGCCCGAGGCCAGCCAGAGGAAGGCAAAGCCGGCCAGCGGCGAGACCCAGCCCAGCCAGGCTGGTGCGCCCAGCGGGTCGGGCTTGCCCAGCACAGCCAGCGCCGGGTAGTAGGCCACGCAGGCCAGCGGCACGGCGAAGGTCAGCAGGCGGCGAAACCACTGCGCGTACAGGGCCAGCGGGTACTGGGCGGCCTCGACGCTGCCGTAGCTCAGCACATTGGCGGCTTCCAGGCTTTCCACGGTCCAGAACGAGAGCGCACCCTGCAACACGAGGATGCCCAGGAACAGCGCCACGCCGCCCGCCACCGCGAACAGCGCCACGGCGACGGCCTGGGGCGTCCACACCACGGCGCCCTGGGCCGTGGCAAAGCCCAGCACCAGCAGGCCCTGCAGCAGGCGGCCCAGGCGGCTGATGCGCACGTCATGGCCCATGAGCTGCAGCCACACGGGGCGCGGGCGCAGCAGCAGGCGGTCGAAGGCGCCGGTGCGCAGGAACTGCGTGCCCAGCACGTCGAAGCCCCGGCCCAGCGCATCGGCCAGGGCGAACATGCAGTTCACCAGGCCATAGAACACGGCCACTTCGCCGATGCGCCAGCCCTGCACCTCGCCAAACCGGTGGAACAGCGCCCAGACGGCGATGACCTCGATGCCCGTGACCAGGAACTGGCCCAGGGTCAGCATCAGCGCCGAGGCGGGGTAGCGCGCCTGCCCGCCCAGCGAGGCCAGCGCCAGGCGCAGGAACATGGACAGCGATCCTTTGTGCTTGGCCATGGTCTTCACCCTCCCTGCACTTCGAGCCGGCGCATGGTGCGCGCCATGGCCGCGCGGCCCAGGGCCACGATCACGGCAATCCACAACACCTGCAGCGCAAGGCAGGCCAGCATCTGCGCACCGGCCATCTGGCCGAAATAGATGCGCGCAGGAATGTCCATCACGCCGGCCAGCGGCTGCAGCAGCAGCGCGGTCTGCCAGGCGTCGGGCATCAGCGCCAGCGGCAGCAGGTTGCCCGACAGCACGATGACCACGGGCGCGGCCAGCGTGTTGATGCCTTTTTCATTGAGCGCGGCGGCGGCGGCAACGTTCAGCAGCATGACCAGTGCCGTGGACAGCAGCAGCGCCAGCAGCATGGAGGCGGCAAAGCCCAGGCCTGCGGCCCAGCCGGCCGGCGGCTGCCAGCCCCAGGCGCCCAGCCCCGTCAGCGGCAGGGCCAGCCCTGCAAACGCCACCATCAGCGCCACGCGTGGCAGCACGCGCGCGGCGATCCAGCCAGCCGAGCGCACGAACCACAGCGCATAGGCATCCACGGGCCGCAGCCGGTCATAGGCGATGGCGCCCGTGCGCACGGCCAGGGCCACGTCGGGGTCGCCGCTCCAGGGCAGCAGCGCGAACAGGCCCTGCGCCAGCCAGGTGTAGGTGATGGCATGCTCCAGCGAAATCGGCGCGCCGGCCGATGCTGAGGCACTGCCGTAGAACGCCGCCAGCACCATGGTCTTGATGGCGCCCCACCAGCACTGCGTGGCAAAGCCCGCGTAGGCGGCCGTGCGGTACTGCAGCATCACCAGGAACCGCGATGCAAAGGCCGCCACATAGGGGCGCAGGAGTTCACGCAGCGTCATGCCGGCTCAGCCTTCGGCCGCTCCGTGCATGGCGTAGAAGCGGGCGATCACGGCCTCGATGGCCATGTCTTCTCCATTGCCTTCGCCATCACCACCTCCACGATCCTCGCCCTGCGCTGCCGCCACCTGGGCGCGCAGCGCATCGACCGCGCAGTCGGCCAGCACGCGGCCATGGCCGATGACGATCACGCGCCGCGCCAGCGCCTCGATGTCGTGCATGTCATGCGTGGTCAGCAGCACCGTGGTGCCGCGCTCGCGGTTGGCGCGCAGCACGAACTCGCGCACGGCCAGCTTGGAGGGTGCGTCCAGGCCGATGGTGGGCTCGTCCAGGAACAGGATCTCGGGCTCGTGCAGCAGGGCCGCGGCGATCTCGGCGCGCATGCGCTGGCCCAGGGACAGCTGGCGCACGGGCTGGTCCAGCACGCGCTCCAGGTTCAGCAGCGCCACCAGCTCGTCGCGCGTGCGCCCGTAGCGTGCGGGATCGACGCGGTACAGGTCGCGCAGCAGGTTGAAGCCATCGCCCACGGGCAGGTCCCACCACAGCTGCGAGCGCTGTCCGAAGACCACGCCGATGCGGCCCACATGGCGCTGGCGGTCGGCGAAGGGGTCGCGCCCGTCCACCTCCACGCGCCCGCCATCGGGCCGCAGGATGCCCGACAGGATCTTTATGGTGGTGGACTTGCCCGCGCCGTTGGGGCCGATGAAGCCCAGCAGCTCGCCGCGCTCCAGCGCAAACGACACGCCATCCAGCGCCTGCACAGTGCGGTGGCGCGGACGCACCAGCGCGCGCAGCGCGCCCATCACGCCGGGGTCGCGCTCATGGATGCGGTAGGTCTTGCGGAGGTCGTGGACGAGGATCTGGGGCATGGCGCTGGGCGGTGAGGTAAGCGCAGAGGGGGGCACAGAGGGGGCGCGATTCTACACAGGACCGGGCTTTGCTATCCTGCGCGCAAATTCGCGGATGGAAATCCGCCTTGCCGCACGCACGCTCACACAAAGGAAACACAACATGGCAGCTGAAGGCAATGCAAGCCAGCTCGTAGGAATCGTCACGCTGCTGGGGGCCGCCGTGGTGGCCGTGCCGCTGTTCAAGCGGCTGGGCCTGGGCGCCGTGCTCGGCTACCTGGCCGCTGGCCTGGCCATAGGCCCCTACGGGCTGGGCCTGGTGACGGACGCGCAGACCATCCTGCACGTGGCCGAGCTGGGCGTGGTGATGTTCCTCTTCGTCATCGGGCTGGAGATGAAGCCTTCGCACCTGTGGGACCTTCGCGGCCAGATCTTCGGGCTGGGCAGCCTGCAGGTGGTGGTGTGCGCGCTGCTGCTCACGGGCGTGGGCATGGCCTTCGGCTTTCCGTGGCAGGTGGCCTTCGTCAGCGGCGCGGGCTTCGTGCTGACCTCCACGGCCATCGTCATGCAGGTGCTGGCCGAGCGTGGCGACATCCTGGCGCCGCGCGGCCAGCGCATCGTCTCCATCCTGCTGTTCGAGGACCTGCTCATCGTGCCGCTGCTGGCCGCCGTGGCCTTTCTGGCGCCGGCCGATGCGGCGCCCGTGGCCACCTCGCCCCTGTGGCAACGCGCGGGCGTGGCCCTGCTGTCGCTGGGCGCGCTGGTGGGCGCGGGCCTGTGGCTGCTGAACCCGCTGTTCCGCATCCTGGCCAAGGCCAAGGCGCGCGAGGTGATGACGGCCGCCGCGCTGCTGGTGGTGCTGGGCGCCGCCCTGCTGATGGAGATGGGCGGCCTGTCCATGGCCATGGGCGCCTTCGTGGCGGGCGTGCTGCTGTCCGAATCCTCGTTCCGCCACCAGCTGGAGGCCGATGTGGAGCCCTTCCGCGGCCTGCTGCTGGGCCTGTTCTTCCTGGGCGTGGGCATGGCGCTGAACCTGGAGGTGGTGGCGCTGAACTGGCGCATCGTGGGCATGGGCGTGGTGGCGCTGATGCTGGGCAAGGCGCTGTGCATCTATGCCGTGGCCCGCGTGGCGCGCAGCAGCCATGCCGATGCGCTGGACCGCGCCATCCTCATGGCCCAGGGCGGGGAGTTCGCCTTCGTGCTGTTTGCCGAGGCGCTCAAGCTCAAGGTGCTCAGCCCCGAGGTGCATGCCAACATGACGGCCATCGTCGTGATGTCCATGGCCATCACGCCGCTGGTGGTGCTGCTGCACAAGCGCCTGGCCGGCGCCCAGGCCGTGTCGCTGGACGGCGTGGAGGCGCCGCAGGACCTGCGCGGCAACGTGCTGGTCATCGGCTTCGGCCGCGTGGGCCAGATCGCCAGCCAGGGGCCGCTGGCGCATGGGGCCAGGCTGTCCATCATCGACAACGACCCCGACGTGATCCGCAACGCCGAGCCCTACGGCTTCAAGGTCTACTTCGGCGACGGCGCGCGCGCCGACATCCTGCATGCGGCCGGCGCCAGCCATGCCAGCGCCATCCTGGTCTGCGTGGACAGCAAGGCCGCCGCCACGCGCATCGTGGAGAACGTGCGCCACGAATGCCCGCACGCCCGCCTCATCGTGCGCGCCTATGACCGCGAGCACGCGCTGGAGCTCATCCAGAAGGACGCCGACCATGTCGTACGCGAGAGCTTCGAGTCCGCCCTGCTCATGGGCCGCCACGCCGTGCTGGCCCTGGGCGCCACCGAGGACGAGGCCCGGACGCTGGAGTCCGAAGTGCGCGGCCGCGACACCGAGCGCTTTGCGCTGGAGACCGCCGGCGGCACCTTTGCGGGCCGCGCGCTGCTGCTGGGCAATATCGAACGCATCGATCCGCCCCGGCACGACAAGCCCACCGCCAGGGACTGAGCGCGAAAGGGCCGCAGGCCCCGCTCAATGCCGCTGGTTGATCTGTATGAGATTGCCGCATGTGTCGTCGAACACCGCAATCGTGACCGGCCCCAGATGCGTCGGCGGCCTGGTGAAGCGCACGCCGGCCGCGCTCAGGCGCTCGTACTCGGCCTGCACGTCGTCCACGCCGAAGAAGGTGGCCGGCACGCCGTCGGCATGCAGGGCGGTCTTGAACGGCCTGGCGGCCGGGTGCATGTCGGGCTCCAGCAGCAGCTCCACGCCATCGGCATCACCGGGCGATGTCAGGGTGAGCCAGCGCGCATCGCCGCCCATGGGAATGTCGTGCTTGAGAACGAAGCCGAGCACGTCGCGGTAGAAGGCCAGGGCCTTGTCCTGGTCGTCGACGAGCACGCTGGTAATGACGATCTTCATGGGGCAGTCCTTATGTCGCACGCGGGGCGACCGACGGAGACTATGGTAGTGGACCGGCCTTTCATCATGCGGAGTGCTCCAACAGCACTGACCCGTCCCCACGCAAGCAGAGAGGGTCACCGGGGCTTGGGCATCAGTCAATCGTTGCTCCCGACAGCTTGACCCGCTTCTGGTCCTCGACCAGCCTGGACTGAAAGCAGGTCGGCGCCAACCGCTAATCAACGACGCGATGCCCAGCGCCGACCTGGACGCCTGGGGCAGTCTGGAGGGAGGCCACTCGGCAATATCGAGGCACAATCGCGGCTTTGCGCCATGACCGTGTTTTCATTCCCGAAAGTAGCGACCTAGGGACGACTTGGCGTGAGCGACGAAGGCAAATGAAATGAAAAATGCAATAGGTATCTTGATTGCCCTGATTCTGACGGCTTGTGGTGGTGGAGGCGGAGGCAGCACCGAGAATCCACCTCCCGTGGTCAATCCACCCGCCGAGCCGGGCAATGGCGGCAATGGCGGCAATGGCATTCTGACATTCGACCCTCCCCGGCTGGAGGCTACTGTCATGCAGGCAGAGTCGCTGACGCTGCAAGTCGTCGGCACCGCCTCCTCCAGCATCCAGGAACAATTGAATCTGCGGCTGGAAGTCACGGCTGACTTCTCTCCCGAAGTGGCGTTGGAGCAGTTGGGTGCCCGCCAGTATCGGGCCCGGCTCAAGATCTCCGAGAGCGCAGCCAGCGGCAAGCGCTCAGGCTTCATCAACGTATCTCTCTGCCGCGATGACCCCACTGTCTGCGCCTCCCCCTATCCAGGATCGCCCTGGAAGCTGCCCTACCAACTCAATATCATCTCGACTTCAGATAATCTGAAGCCGCTGAGCAAGCTCGATGGCGCCTCGACCTGGTCCAATTTCCAAGGCAATGCGGGGCACACAGGCTATGTCGCAACGAGCAAGTGGCTTGATCCTGCGAACTTCAGCCTGCGCTGGATGCGGGCCAAGTCCACGGGAGCGGATGGCTCCAGCAGTGAAATGCTGACCACCGGTTCGCACGTGGTCTTCAACGGCGGCTCAGGCGCTGACGAGGCCGTCGTAGCGCTGAACGAGGCCGACGGCAACGTCGCCTGGACACGGCCTCTCCCCTTTTTCGGTAATCCGGTGCTTTCCGCCGGCCATGTCGTGTCCCAGGTGCGGTCGTTCCAATCGTCACTGAAGACTCTGGACGCAGCTACCGGAGCCATCGTGGCAGAGGAAAAGCCGGTGACAACCGGCCGTGAATCCAGCCTCTGGCTTACCGGAGATGCCGATTCCGTCTATGTTGGCGAGCAGCAGCGCCGTGTGGATGCCGCGACCGCCGCGGTGCGCTGGATGGAGCCTGAGCTTCCCATCTTCTATCAGGGCGAGCGCGTGGACGCCGTCGATGCCCAGCATGTCTATTCGATGCAGAAAAATGTCTCGGCTCAAGCGGAAGCCAGCTTGGTGATCAAGCGGCGCGAGGACGGCGGTCGGGCCATCGTGCTGGACGATCCCCAGAACATCCCGTACGCCTTCACGGAGAAAGCCCCCAGCACCACGGTGCTGGATGGCACTGACCGGGTGCTCGCCGCGCGCTACGGCTACAGCGAAAGCACGATCAGCAGCTTTTCCATCTCACAGAAAAAGCGCCTGTGGACCATGAAGAAGCACTTCCTCAGCGTGCCGGTCGTGGCCAATGGTGTGGTTTATGTGGTCGTCGCCGAGCCACGGCCATTGCATGCCTATGCGGCCGATAGCGGAGCTCTGTTGTGGTCCATGCCGCTGACGGGCGACAACAGTCCCATCAACATCAACGGCCTCACCTACCAAGCCGTTGCCGTCAACAACCTGATTTTCATATCCAATCTGTCAGCCGAAAAGGGCAACTACACCCACGCAGTGGACCCAGCGACCCGCAAGATAGTCTGGCAGTTGCCGGCCAGCGGACGCTTGGCCGTATCCGACAACGGCCTGCTCTACATCGCCAGACCCAATAAGAGCCTGCTGGCCATCAATCTGCAGTGAGGTAAAGGTGAACCTGCAGCGCCGAACAGGCGGACGCTGCAGGGAGCAATGCAGTGGGCCATGCAGTGAATGCCTGGAAAGCGACAACCCCTATTGAGGCTTGCACCCTCTACAACATCCGCCACCGCATGGCGCAGACTCGGCACACACTTGGCAGGCCCGCTATTTCAGCCTGAAGGTGACGGGCACGCGCGTCCACATGCTGTCCGGCACGCCGTCGCGCGTGCCGGGGACAAAGCGCCACGTCCGCACGGCGTCCAGCGCCTCCTGGTCGAGCAGAGGATAGCCGCTGCTGTCTGCCACATCCACGGCCAGTGCCTTTCCGCTGGCGCCCACCAGAACCCGCAGCACCACCTTGCCTTCCTGCTCCAGCCGCCTGGCTTCCTTGGGATAGGCCGGCATCTTGTTCTCGCTGGCCTGCCTGTCGGGCACAGGCTGCACCACGCCTGCCGCAGCCGGGCCGCCGGCCAGCAGGCCCAGGGTCAATGCAAGGATGGCGCAGCGCATGCGGGGCATTCGGAAGGCTCCTGGATGGGGACGGGATGGGGGACTGGATGGGGGTGGGAATGGCAGTCGTGGACTGGTGCGGGCCCGGATCATCGCATGCCCTCCACCCGCCACCAGTGCGGCAGCAGCGCCTGCACCTCGCCGCGCCGATAGCGGTCGTCGATGAGAAAGACCACGCCGCGGTCGTGCTCGCTGCGGATGACGCGGCCTGCGGCCTGGACCACCTTGCGCAGGCCTGGGTAGAGGTAGCTGTAGTCATAGCCCTTGTCCGCGCCGAACTGGCGGTCCATGGCGCGCTTCATCTCTTCGTTCACGGGATTGACCTGGGGCAGGCCCAGCGTGGCCACGAAGGCGCCGATGAGGCGCTCGCCGGGCAGGTCCACGCCCTCGGAGAACGCCCCGCCCAGCACGGCGAAGCCCACGCCCTGCCCGGCTTCGGTGAAGCGGGCCAGGAAGGCCGCGCGGCCCTCTTCGTCCATGGAGGGGGTCTGCAGCCAGACCGGCAGCCAGGGATGGGCGCGCTGCAGGCATTCGGCCACGCGCTGCAGGTAGTCGAAGCTGCTGAAAAAGCACAGGTAGTTGCCGGGCCGGCGCGCGTACTGCGCGGCCACGAGGTCGGCGATGGGCCGCAGCGAACGGTCGCGGTCGCGGTAGCGCGTGGAGATGTGGCCGGCCACCTGCACATCGAGCTGGTCGGCCTGGAAGGGCGAGTCGGCCTCCAGCCAGTGCGTGCCTTCGGGCAGGCCCAGGATGTCGCGGTAGAAGTGCGGCGGGCTCAGCGTGCCCGAGAACAGCACCGAGGCATGGGCCGCCGCATGGCGTGCCGCCAGGTGGGGCGCGGGCACCACGCAGCGTATGCACAGCGTGGAGGCCGGCGCGCGACGGGGGCCTGAGCGCCCGGGCAGCAGGTGGACATCGAACAGCGCATGGCCGCCGAACTGCTCGGCCAGCGCCATGAACTGCAGCGCCTCCCAGTAGAAGTCCAGCACGGGGTCGCCGGGCAGCATGGGGCTGTCGGCATTGGTGTCGGCGATGGCGGCCACGGCGCGCTGCACGGCGCCCAGCAGGCCTGCGGGCACTTCCTCATGGGCCTGGTAGCTGGCGGTCTGCTCCCTGTTCAGCGCGCTCCAGCTGCGGCTGAGCCGGTCCAGCGCCTTGCGCACGGCACCGGTGGCCGACTTGCGGGCGGCAGCCAGGGCGAACTGCGACAGCTCGGCCGTGTACATGCGGCGCGCGCGCTCGAGCAGGTTGTGGGCCTCGTCCACCAGCACACCCACCTTCCATTGCTGGGCCTGGGTGAGCGCGTACAGCATGGCGGCGCTGTCGTAGAAGTAGTGGTAGTCGGCCACGACCACGTCGCTCCAGCGCACCAGTTCCTGGGACAGGTAGTAGGGGCAGATGTCGTGCGCCAGGGCGACGGCACGCACGGCGGGCGGGTCCCAGGGCGCCTGCTGCAGCGCGGCGGCGCGCGCGGCGGGCAGGCGGTCGAAAAAGCCGCGCGCCAGCGGGCAGGAGTCGCCGTGGCAGGCCTTGTCGGGATGCTCGCAGGCCTTGTCGCGCGCCAGGATGGCGAGCACGCGCAACCTTGCGGGTGGCGAGGGTGGCGAGGGCGGAGGTTGTGGCGCAGCCGGTTCCTGCGGCGGTGGCTGGTGCTGCTCGGCAATCTGCCGGTTCACGCTGGCCAGCGCCTGCAGCGCCAGGCCATGGCCCGTGCCCTTGGCCGTGAGGAAGAACAGCCTGTCCAGGCCCTGGTCCGGCATGGCCTTGAGCATGGGGAAGATGGTGCCCAGCGTCTTGCCGATGCCCGTGGGCGCCTGCGCCATCAGGCACTGGCCGCCCTGCTGCGCGCGCGCCACGCGGTAGACGGCCACGGCCAGCTCGCGCTGGCCGGCGCGAAAGCCCTGCATGGGAAAGCGCAGCGCGGCCAGCGCCGCCTCGCGCGCCGCGCGGTGGGCGGCCTCGCTGCGCGCCCAGTCCAGGAACAGCGCGCATTGCTGCTCGAAGAAGGCGCGCAGCGTGGCCGCATCTTCCTCCTGCACCAGCACGGTTTCCTCCGAGTTGCCCACGTTGAAATACACCAGGGCCACGCGCAGCCGCTGCAGGCCGCGCGCCTGGCACAGCAGATGGGCGTAGATGCGCGCCTGGGCCCAGTGCAGGGCGCGGTGGTGGGCGCGCACGCCCTCGATCTGGCCCCGGTAGGTCTTGATTTCCTCGAGCTGGCCAGCCCCGGCGTCGAAGCCGTCGGCGCGGCCGCGCACGCGCAGGTCGCCGTATTCACCGGCCAGGCTGATCTCGGTCTCGTAGTCCTTGCCCCTGCGCGACTGCACCAGGCTGTGGCCGGCCATGCCCTCCAGTGCGCTGGGCGCGGGCGTGAAGCGCAGGTCCAGGTCGCCCGCGCGCGCCGTGAACTCGCACAGCGCGCGCACGGCCACGGTGTAGCTCACGCGGCCTCTCCCAGCGGCTGGCCGCGCCACTGGACATGGCACACGCGCACGGGAATGCCGTGCTCGGCACAGTACTGCAGCCAGCGGATCTGGTTGTCCTGCAGCTTGTCGCCGGGGGCCTTGGCCTCGACCAGTTCGTAGCGGCGCTCGGCCGGCCAGAAACGCACCAGATCGGGAAAGCCCGTGCGGTTGGCCTGCACGTCGCGCAGCAGCCGCGCAAAGAACAGCTTGAGGTGGGCGGCCGGAATGCAGTCCAGCGCCAGCGCAAGCAGCGGCGCGCTCAGCGTGCCCCAGAACACGAAGGGCGACTGCAGGCCCTGCTTGTCGGCATGGCGCTGCACGATGACCTCGCGCCAGCTGCCATCGTCCAGATGCGCCAGGCATTCCTCGAACAAGGCTGCGCGCCGCTGCACGAAGTCGGGCGCGGACAGGTCGGCCGGGCCGCTCTGGAACGGGTGGAAGAAGGCGCCCGGCAGCGGCGCGAAGATGGCCGGCCAGCACAGCAGGCCGAACAGCGAGTTGATGAGCGCGTTCTCCACGTAGAACACCGGCGCGGAGTCGCTGTGCCAATGGTCGCGCAGCACGTATTCGACCGATGCGGGCCGCGCCGGCAGCTCCAGCTCCACGTCCATGCGCATCTGCGCCACCACGGGCGCCAGCGCCGCCGCACGCCCGCGTGCGCCCTGCCCCAGGCTGCGGCGCAGGCGCGGCAGCATGCGCGCCACGCGCTGCAGCTCCTCGTCGCTCTCGGGCTGGGCCTGGGCGGCCTGGGCCAGCGCCATGGCATCGGCAAAGCGCTCCATGCGCTCGTACACACGCATGCGCCGGTGGCGGGCGCCGGGGTAGCGGCTTTGCGCATAGGCCTGCTCGGCACGCTCCCAGTCCTGCATGCGTTCGCAGGCCTGGCCTATGCGCAGCAGCACCTTGGCGCGGCGCTGCTCCAGCCAGGCATTGCCGCTGGCGCAGCCGGCCACCTGCTGCAGCAGCGCATCGATCTCCACGCCCTCATCCAGCGCCGCGCGGCAGGCCTGCAGGGCCAGGTAGCCATCGACATCGTCACGCGACTGGAAGGCCCGTGACGCCGCATCGAAGGCCACGGCCTCGTAGCGGAACACGCCCAGGTCGGCCAGCACGAATTCCGACCAGTCCTGGTAGAGGTTGCCGAAGAACATCAGCCGAAAGCGCTCGCACAGCGCGCCCACCATCACGCGCCAGGCGGCTTCGCCGGCTCCGACGCCCTGGGGCTGCCACTGCGCATAGGGCCTGGGCGCCTCGTGCAGGGGCTGCAGGGCCTGCAAAAGCTCGGCCTTGCGCAGGCCTGAGTGAACGGGTGCGCCTGCGAACAGCTGCAGCAGCTCGGGCTTGGTGTGCAGCGCAAACAGCTCCTCCAGCGCCATGGGGTGGTCCGCGTCCAGCCAGCCCATCTCCAGCAGGGGCGCGGCCGCGTCGGCAATGCCGGGAATCTCTTCGTACACCAGCTTGCCGGCCCGAAACCAGGGCCCGCGCCGCATCAGCAAACGCACCATCAGCGCCTGCGAGGGCTGGGGCAGCTGCGTGAAACGGGTGAGGAATGCCTGCTCGGGCGCGTCCAGCAGATCGCCGTAACGCTGGCCAATCCAGTCCAGCGCGCGCTGGAAGTTGTGCAGGTAGTAGAAGCGGTGGGGAGGGAGCATGGGCCTGGCAGATCGGGCAGCCAGGCCGCTCGAAAACTGTATCTTTATACAGTCATCATAGCAAAACAGGAGTGACCACTTCGGAGGGAAGCGCGCTTGTCTGCAGGCTGGCGCAAGCCCAGAATTGCATCTGTTTTGATGACAGAGGGCCCGCCATGCGGATCACCGTGACGATCGACGATGCCTTGTACGAATAAGCCCTGAAGATGCTGGAGCCAGGCATGGACGAGGCAGCTCTGTTCCAACAGGTCCTCAGAACTTTCGTGAGGGTGCAGGCAGTCAAACGCCTCGCAGCACTTGGCGGCAGGGCAACCGATATGCCGGATTCCCAGGAGATTGCGTATCGCTGGCCCTCGCCTACAGACTGGCTTTCCACCAAAGGCAGCACGATGCGCAACGCATGGCAGCATGCGTATTGACCACCCCCTGCCAGGAGGACCAGGGCATGGCGGCGATACGGCTACACGCTGCCCTGGGACCCGCTCTCAGATCACTTACGGATTGGCTATCACCTCGTCAGCATCCGACCAATAGCTGATCAGGCGTGTATAGACAAAGCCGGCGGCAGGCTTGTTGGGATCACTGATGCTGAACAACACCACCTTGCCTGCGTCACGGGAGTCATAGTTGGCCGAGTAATCCGACCAGAAGGTTGGCAGGCTGAATACGGTCTGGCCCGTACTCTTGTCCGTTGCCCGGACTGCGTGGCCGATGCTGCCGTTCTTGGAAATGCTTTCGATCACCAGTCGATACCAGCGCAGTTCCTCGAGCTTGGCCTCGCCGATGGCACCACGCGGATATTGAGCGGACGGACGATGGTGCGAGTCACCGTTGTCCTTGGTGTTGGTGATCTCAATTTCCTCAAGCGCCACGCTGCCTGGCGAATAGCCCCAATTGCCCGCAATGACAGCACCGCCACGGTTGTCACCCGCCACACTGTATGAGCCTTTGTGCCTGGCAATGATGCCCATGTGGCAAGCGGCCAGATAGCCATCGCTGAAGCGCACATCCATCACGATGGTGTGGCGGTTGTTGGCAGGGTTGTAGTTGGCAGGACGCCCCGTGTTGTCGAACACGAGCGCATGCGGATTGATATGCCGCGAATCGTAAACAAGAGGGAAACCCGTCGTGCTTTTGTACTGCTGGATGTTGTCCGGCGGCATGTACTGATCCGAGACGAGAACCTTGGAAACTTGAGCCATGGAGGCCTCCTATTCAATGGATGGAGTCGAAGGCGCTCGGCGGCACTCGGGTGGGGGGTTCGCTTGGACCCTCAGGGAATTCAACGTGCCGCAACGCGGGCACTTGATGTTCAGTAGCTGAAAGACGCCCATGGCGAGCTTTCGATTGCAGTTCGCGCATCTCACTTCCTGCTCCATGCGCTGCCTCACTGCAATGGTTGAAACAACATGCCGTCGGACACCAGAAATGGCAACGTACCGCCGCTGAGAAGGACGGCGTTGAAGCCGACAGGAGAGCAACTGGCAAAACAAAACATGAGGCCTCGGCACAGTGGATTTCAGGAAGTCCGCCGTATGGCTTGGGCGGACTTTTATTGTGCTGGCGCGAAACCTGTAGGTAAAACTGTGCCGGACGTGGCTGCACCGCTTACGTCGAGCAAGCCTGTGGTCGCGAGACAGGCGCCTGCACGCGCTGGCCCAGCGGTTTGGCATTGCCTGCCGGAGCGTCTTGCCGTAGGGCCGGTTTCCCTGCTTCTCGAAGGGCTGGCCCCGCGCACGGCGCACGCGCGGGTTCGCACAAGCGCGCGACACGCGCTACAAATCCGGCCTGCGCATCCTCGACAAGGCGTCCTGCCGATTGGCGGCTCCCAGCTTGCGGTAGATGTTTTCCAGGTGCCGCTTCACCGTGCCTGCACGCAACTCCAGCATGGTGGCGATTTCTGCGTTGGTGTTGCCGTTGGCGACCCATTGCAGCACTTCACGTTCGCGCGGGCTCAGCACGTCGGCAGCCGGCGAGCCCGGTGAGAGCGCCTGCCATGCCGCCTGGCTGATTCGCTGCTGCTGGCTCAGGCGCCGCCACTGCGCCTGCGCATGCGGCCCCAGCAAGGTCAGCGCCATGCGCTCCGCCGCGGTGTAGCCGCGCGAGGCGCGTGTGACATTGAGGGTCAGCATCGCTCCGTGGCCCAGTTCCACGTCCAGCGCGAGTCCGTCCTGCTGGCCCACCTGGGAGTAGGCCTGGGCATAGAGCGCCGTCCTCTGCCATTGCCCGCGAGTCAGCAGGTCGGAAATGCTGGCGGCCTGCGTCTGGCGCTGCCGATACAAGGGGTTGTCGGCCAGATGCCGGTGCACCGCAGCGTTGACTTCGGAGGAAATGGCCCGCACCGGATCGTAGGCCGTGTAGCCACGGACTTCCGCAATGCCGGAGAAATCCACCACCCGAATGTCACCCGGCACCACCAGGCGCAGCGCGTGCAGCAAATGCGTGGCCAGCGCGTGCAGATCGGGCGCGCCGTGCACCGCGAGGATGGCCTGATTGAGTTGCCCCAGTTGCTGCGTTGACAGGGTCATGTCGCGAAATCCAATGGCGTGCTCGAGGTGCTGGCGATAGGTGGGCCGGCTGAGGCCGCATTTTCAGGCCTGCGATGTGCCGTCGGCACATTTTCACGATCTTCGCAGAAAGCTAAGGTCACGCGGTCCGCAACAACAGCGCGCGGGTCTGCCCGGGACACGCAGCGCAACGGGAGGAACCGTGCACGCTTTTCTTCACAGACCCCTTCGACGCCTCCGGCTTCTGGCAGTGCCTGGCGCGCTGTGCAGCCTGCTGGCACTCAATGGCCAGGCCGCGACCATCGTGGTCAATACCACGGACAACACGCCCGGTGCAGCGGACTGCAGCCTGAATGAGGCATTGACCAGTGCCCAGATGGATGACGGCAGTTGGGGCAACGGCGCATGCATATCGGGCAATGGCGCGGACACCATCGTGTTCGACCCGGCCGTCTTTCCGGCAGGCAGCCTCACCGCCATTGCATTGGCAGGCCATTCCATCGACCTCAACTTCACCACCTCGGACATCACGATCGACGGGGACCAGCGGGTGGCGCTCGATGGGGGCAATGCCTCCCGCCTGGTGTCGGCCCAGGGCAGCGATGTCCAGCTCACGCTGCGCGGCCTGACACTGCGCGGCGGGCAGACCGCCGCCGGTGAAGACGGCGGCGCCATCTACCTGGACAACGGCGTCACCCTGCGCCTGGAGCGCAGCGTGGTGCAGGACAGCACGGCCGGCATCAACGGCGGGGGACTGTACAGCCGCGACAGCACGGTGACCATCGTGGACAGTGTGTTCAGCGGCAACCAGGCAGGGGGACAGGGCGGTGCCATCTACAGCACGGGCAGCGGCTCGCTGACGGTGGAGCGCAGCCGCCTGTCCGGCAACACGGCCCGCACGCTGGGCGGGGGCCTGCGCAGCGGGGTGCCGACCACCATGACCGACAGCACCGTCACCGGCAACGTGCTGGTGTCTCCGGGCTCGGGTGCCGGCGTCTCGTTCACGCTCACCCGCCCCCGCACACTCCACGGCAACCAGATCACGAACAACGCGCCCGGCAACAACTGTGGCGGCGAAACGTTCACGGGGACGGGCAACCGCTACTGGCCGGCCAGCGATTCAAGTTGCCCGGCGGCGGCAGGTGCCATCGCCAAAGCGCCGCAGGCCATCACCTTCACCACGGCACCACCGGCCGGCGCACGGGTGGGGGATACCTATGACGTGGCCGCCGTCGGAGGCGCCTCGGGAAACCCCGTCATGTTCGCCGTGGATGCATTGACCGCGGCGATCTGCAGCGCCTCCGGCAGCACCATCCGCTTCCAGGCCGCAGGGACATGCACGATCAACGCCAGCCAGCTCGGCGATGCGGACCATGACGCGGCTACGCAGGCGGTGCAGATGGCGGCGGTGGGACAGGGCCCCTCCCGTGTCACGCTGACCTCCAGCGCCAATCCCTCGCGTTCCGGGCAGTCGCTGTCCTTCTCCGTGGTGGTCGCACCCGATGTCTCCCTGGGCACCGCCGCCGTCCCCACGGGAACGGTCGAAATCCTGGCTGGCGGCCTATCGCTGGGCACGGCGGGTTTGTCCAATGCCAGGGCCATCATCGCCACCACCCAACTGACGGTGGCCGGCCCGCATGCCATCGTGGCCCGGTATGGCGGCGATGCGAACTATCTCGCTGCGGACAGCGGCGCATGGACCCAGACCGTGGAGCCCGCAGCCCCGGCCCCGGCCCCGGCCACAGCCACCCCCGTGCCCGCGCTGGGCCCCTGGGGAGTGCTGCTGTGCGCCGTGCTGACGGGATGGGCAGGACTGCGGCTGCGCCGCGTGCACGGCACCTGATGCGGCACCTGATGCGGCACCTGATGCAGCACCCGATGCCGCCGCCTGCCCGCAGGCCTCAGGCCGAATGCATCCAGCGCTGGTGCAGCCACCGCGCCGCATGGTCCAGCGCATAGCCCAGGGCGCCGATCAGCACCACGGCGGCCATCAGCTCCGAATACGCCAGGCGGTCGCGCGTGTCGAGGATGAAGTAGCCCAGGCCGGCCGAGACGCCCAGCATTTCTGCGGGCACCAGCACGATCCAGATGATGCCGATGGCCAGGCGCACGCCCGTGAGGATCTGGGCCGTGATGCCGGGCAGCACCACGCGCAGCACGGTCTCGGTGCGCGTGGCCGACAGGCTGCGCGCCAGCAGCAGCCAGTTGCGGTCCAGCTGGGCCACGCCGGCCGCCGTGCTCAGCAGGATGGGCCAGACGGCGGCGAAGGCCAGCAGGAAGTACACGGGCGCGTCGCCCACGCCCAGCACCATCACGGCAATGGGCATCCACGACAGCGGCGAGATCATGCGCAGGAACTGGAACACGGGCGAGAACGCCTGCGAGAACCCGCGCGACAGGCCCACCAGCACGCCCAGCGGCACGCCGACCACGAAGGCCAGCAGCAGGCCCACGGCCACGCGCTGCAGGCTCAGCAGGGTGTGCATCCAGATGTCGGCGCCCGTCAGCAGCTGGCCCAGCGCCTGCAGCGAAGGCCAGGGCGCAAAGGCCGCAGCCACGGGCGTGCTGCGCGCCAGCAGCGCGCCGCCCACCCACCACAGGGCCAGGACCAGGGCCGCGCCCAGCAGCGGCAATCCAATACGTCGCAACACCTGGATCACACCACGATGGTTTCGCGGCGCGAGAAATCGGCCGGAATGCCGAAGACCTGCGGGCCGCCCACGGCCTGGATGGCCTTGCGCACGAAGCGGTCGTCCACCAGGTCGGTGGCCGCAAACCTGGGCTCCAGCTTGTCGAGGAAGCGCGTGTCGCCCTCGACCTTGGTGGCCTTGATGGCGCGCACCAGCTGCTCGGTGTACGACGGATAGGGATAGGGCTGGAAGTCGATGCGCCGCTGGTGCCAGCCCTTGTTGACGACCACGCCGCTGGCCTCGTAGCTGGCGTAGTCGGTGGCGGCCAGCACCTTGGACAGCGTCTGCTGCGGATGCGGCGTGTAGCGGCGCTCGCCTGTGCTCGACAGCAGGCGCGCGGCGGCCAGGCGGTTGTCGCGCGTCCACAGCTGGGCCTTGACCACGGCATTGGTCACGCGCTGCGCCCATTCGGGCTTGTCGGCGATATCGCGCTCGGCCAGGAAGGTGACGCAGCAGGCGTGGTCCTTCCAGACATCGCCCGAGAAGCGCAGCATCTTGCCCACGCCCGCGATCTCGGCGGCGGCATTGAAGGGCTCGGCCACGATGAAGCCCGCAATCGACTTGCCGGCCAGGGCCGAGACCATTTCGGCCGGTGCCAGCACGACGAGGTTGACCTCGTTGGCCGCGATGGCGCCGCCGCGCGCCCGCGTCACGGCCGTGAGGCCGGCCTTGCGCAGCACGTCCTGCAGCAGGATGTTGTGGATGGAGTACCAGAACGGGATCGCCACGGTCTTGCCGCCCAGGTCCTGCACCTTCTGGATCTCGGGCAGCACGGTCAGGCCCGAGCCGTTGACGTGGTTCCAGGCCACGATCTTGGCGGGGAACTTGGCGCCGTAGCGCACCCACAGCGTGGAGGGCGTGAGCAGGTGGATGACGTTGACCTGGCCCGAGACAAAGGCCTCGACGATCTGGGCCCAGGAGCGGAACAGGCGCGGAGCCTCGGCCTTGAGGCCTTCGGCCTCGAACAGGCCGTTGCCGTGGGCCACCAGCAGCGGCGTGGCGTCGGTGATGGGCAGGTAGCCGATCTTCACGGGCTGGTCATCGCCCTTGAAGGCCTGGGCGCGCGCATCGCCTGCGGCCAGCAGCGGCGCGGCCACCGAGGCCGTGGCCAGTGCGCCCAGGCGCAGCATGTCGCGCCGCGTAAGGCCGCAGCCGCAGTCCGACGAGGCGCAGATGTGGGTGTAGGAAGGGTGGTCCTGGAAGCTCATGCGAAAGACCTTTCAGAAGAGCATGGTTGAAGTCGAAGAAATGGCGGATCTGCAGGCGGATCGGCAGGCAGGCGAGCCGGATCAGGCCTGGGCCGCATGGCGCACGCCGTGCAGGGCCGAGAGGATGTCCAGCCGCAGCGCGGTCACGGCGGCGGCCTGGTCCTCGCGCGGGCGCGCAATGTCCACGCGCCATTCGCGCACGATGTGGCCGGGCCGCCCGCCCATCAGCAGGATGCGGTCGCCCACGAGGATGGCCTCGTCGATGTCATGCGTGACCAGCAGCGCCGCCGTGTGCCAGCGGTGGACCACGTCCACCATCAGCTCCTGCATCTCGGCGCGCGTGATGGCGTCCAGGGCCGAGAACGGCTCGTCGGCCAGCAGCAGCTGCGGCTCGCGCGCCAGGGCGCGCGCCAGGGCCACGCGCTGGGCCATGCCGCCCGACAGCTGCGAGGGATAGAGCGCGCCGCTGCCGCCCAGGCCCACGGCCTGCAGCGCCTGCTCCACGCGCTGGCGGCGGGCATCGGCCTCCAGCTTCGGCTGTCGCTCGAAGTCCAGGCCGAAGCCCACGTTGCGCCGCGCGTCCAGCCAGGGCAGCAGGCTGGGCTGCTGGAACACGAAGCCCGCGCGCGGGTGCGGCGCGGTCAGCGGCTGTCCGAGGAACTGGAGCTCGCCCCGGCTCCAGGCGCCGCCGTCCGGCGACTCCAGGCCGCCGAGCACGCGCAGCAGCGAGGACTTGCCGCAGCCGCTGCCGCCGAGCAGGCAGACGATCTCGCGCGGGGCAATGCTCAGGGAGATGTCCTCGAACACGGCCTTGCCGGGCGCATAGCCAAAGCCCGCGCCGCGTGCCTGCAGCACGGGCGCGGGAGCGTCAGGGGAGAAAGCTTCCGTCTGGGTCATGAACTGGTGGTTGCCAGGGCCGCGCCAGCCAGCGCACCCTGTAGCTGCGTGACGCTGGGCGTCACGATGGGGATGAAGGCCGCCTCGCGCCAACGGCGCGCAAATCCCAGCGGCTGGTCGCGATGATAAGCGCGCCCGCCACTGGCGTGCAGTTCCAGCTGCAGGGACTGCTGCACGATGTCGTTCAATTCCAGGCGCAGGCGGAACAGGGCTTGAGGTCGGTCAAGAAAACGCCCGTCGGACAGGCCGGCATGCAGCGTGGCCGTGGCCAGTTCCAGCGCGTGGCGCTGCTGCTGCAGCGGGCCGCCCAGCACATCGCGCCCGGCGCCGGCACGGGCCGAGGCCACCGCCAGCGAGGCGCGCGCCAGGCCGATGCACAGCCCCAGCTGCAGGCCCATGAAGGCGGGCCGCACGCGCGGCAGGAAATGGTTGGCGTCGGCATGGATCACATCGGCCGGACCGATCTGCAGCCCCTCGATGGACAGCGCCGCCGTATGGCTGCCGCGCAGCGCGATCAGGTCCAGGTCGGCGCTGCGCTGCAGGCCCGCCGCATCGCCGGGCAGCGCGGCCACGAAGGGCTTTGCACCGTCGCTGCGCGAGACGGCAACGGCCACCACGAAGCGACCCGGCGGCACCAGGTTGGTGGCCCAGGGCACGCGCCCGCGCAGTGCAAGGCCGTCGGCGCCGACAGCGCCGACAGTGCCGACGGGCGTGGCCTCGACCTGCAGGGCCTCGATGCCGCCCAGGTACTTCATGGCGTTGGACAGGCCCGTGGCGCCCGCCTGCGTGCCTTGCAGCAGGCCCGGCAGCCAGCGCTGGCGCAGCGCCGCGTTGGGCGACTGCAGCAGGTATTCGACAAAGGCGCGCTGCGCCCAGAACACGAAGCCCGCCGTCAGCGAATGCCCGGCCACGCCGGCAATGGCCTCCAGCGCATCGCCCAGGCTGCCGCCCTGCCCGCCCTCGGCCACGGGCACGCCCAGGCCGAACAGGCCGTGCTGCGCCAGCCGGGGCAGCACTTCGTGCGCATGCGCGGGGCCTTCGTCCAGGGAGTCGGCATGGGCGTCCAGCCACTGCCGCAGCGAATCAGCCAGCATGTGCGTTCTCCTGCGGTTGTCGGAACTGTTCGGGCAGATAGGGCTGCAGCTGCGGGTTGACGGGGCTTTGCGCCAGGCTGTTGGCAAAGTTGCACAGCGTGGCCAGGCTGATGCCCAGCACCACCTCCAGCGCCTGCTGCTCGCTCAGGCCGGCCGCATGGAAGGCGGCCAGGGCCTCGTCGGCGACGGCGCCGCGCGTGGCGATCACGGCTTCGGCAAAGCGGCGCACGGCGTCCAGGCGGGGCTGGCCCGTGTCGCGGCCGTCCTGCAGCGCCACCACCTCGGCCTGGGTCAGGCCGGCCTGCTTGAAGGCCAGCTTGGTGTGGCCGGCCACGCAGAAGTCGCAGCCATGGATGCGCGCCGCCGTGATCTGCACCACCTCGCGCTCGGCCAGCGTGAGCTGGGCGCGCGCGTTGATCTGGCCCACGGTCACATAGGTCTCCAGCGCCTGGGGCGAGTTGGCCAGGATGGCGATCAGGTTGGGCAGGAATCCGTTGCCGGCCAGGGCGCGCTCCACGAAGGGGCGGCTGGCTTCAGGAGCGGTTTGCGGGGTGTGCAGGGTCAGGCGTGCCATGGTGCTTTGCAGGAATGAAGGAATGCCTTCATGATCAGCCGCGCCCCCCTTGCCATCAATGCCGCCGCGTCGCGGATTTATGCCCGAACGTGTCAACCCGCAGGCAGATGCGGCGGGCCCGGATGGCGGCTCAGCAGCAGCGTGCCTGCGCGCGCTGCCAGGCGCCGGGCTGCTCGCCCATCACGCGCTTGAAGGCGCGCGAGAAAGCCGCATAGGACTCGTAGCCCACGGCCTCGGCCACCTGGCCTATCGCCTCGCCCTGGGCCAGGCGGCGCGCGGCCAGCTGCATGCGCAGCAGCAGCAGGAATTGCTGGGGTGGCTGGCCGCAGGCCTCGGCGAACTGCCGAAAGAACGTGGCGCGCGACAGGCACACGCGCGCGGCCATGTCGGCCACGCTCCAGTTGCGGGCCGGCTCGCGCAGCAGCTCGGCCACCAGCGGCGCAAAGCCCGGCCGGCGCAGCAGGCTCCAGATGCCGCGCGCCCGCGCATCGCCATGCGCGAGCTGGCGCAGGCCGTAGAAGAACAGCAGGCCCACCAGCCGGTCCATCACGGCCGAGGGCTCGGTGCCCGTGCGCAGCGCCTCGGCGCGCATCAGGTCGAACAGCATGGAGGCGCCGCTCATCGCATGGTCGTCGCCGCGCAGCACCAGGTGGTCGGGGAAGGCATCGACCAGCAGGCCGCGCATGGGGCCCTCGAAGGTGAAGAAGCCGCAGGCCAGCGCCGTCTCTCCGATGCCGGCATCGCCCGTGGCGGGGCGCATGGCCTGCGGGGCGCAGGCCATGTCCGGGTCGGCATAGGGCGAGATGAAATGCGGCACGTCGCGCGAGAGGAACACGCCGTCGCGCGGCTGCAGCTCCACCGAGGGCTGGCCCGGCAGGTGCAGCCAGCAGCGCCCGTCCAGAATCAGGTGAAAGCTGGCCCGCGCGCGCCCCGCCGTGGAGGCCCGCCAGCGCCCGCAGTACTGCCCCACATGGAAAACGCTGGCGCGCCATTGCAGGCCGTTGAGCAGGCCGTCGATGACACGATCGACCTGCGCTTCGGCCGCGCTGTCGGGGACTGGGTCGGGTAGCACAGTGGTACAGGCCAAGCAGTGAAGGGAATGCGGCCGGCCAGTATCGCCACGATGCAGGCGCGGGGGAACGAATCTTTGGGCATATGCTTGTGCCCTTCCCGATATCAGCGCGGCCCCACCCGGCCCCGCCCCGCACCCGGCCTCAGTCCGGCTTGATATCCGACTCCTTGATCACGGCCGACCAGCGGCCCACCTCCTTGGCGATCTGCATGCGCGCCTCGGCAGGCGTGGTGAAGGTGGGCATGGCGCCCTGGGCGACCAGGGCGTCCTTCACTTCCTGCTGCCCCATCACCTCCTTGAGCGCGCCGCTGAGCCGGGCGACGATGGGCGCGGGCGTGCCCGCAGGCGCCAGCAGGCCGAACATCGACGTCACCTCGAAGCCCGACAGCCCGGCCTCGGCCGTGGTGGGAATGTCGGCAATGGAGGGCACGCGCTGCGCCGTGGTCACGGCCAGGCCGCGCAGCCGCCCGCCCTTGATGAAGCCCTGCGTGGCGGGCAGGGTGTCGAACACCACATCCACCTGGCCGCCCATGAGGTCGTTGAGCGCGGGCGTGCTGCCCTTGTAGGGCACGTGCGTCAGCGGCACGCCGGCCTGCCGCTTGAACAGCTCGGCCGCCAGGTGCTGGGGTGAGCCATTGCCCGAGGAGCCGTAGTTCAGCCCGCCCGGCTTCGCTTTGGCCAGCGCGATGAACTCCGCCAGATTGGCCGACGTCACCGACGGCCCCACGGTGATCACCAGCGGCACGCGGCCCACCACGGCTATGGGCGCGAAGCTCTTGTCCATGGTGAAGCCCGCCGTGGCAGGCATGAGCACGCTGTTGATGGAATGGCTGGTCAGCGCGCCCAGCAGCAGCGTATAGCCATCGGGCCTTTCCTTGGCCACGGCTGCGGCGCCCAGGTTGCCGGCCGCGCCGGCCCGGTTCTCCACCACCACGGGCTGGCCCAGCGCCAGCGAGAGCCTTTGCCCCACCACGCGGCCGATCACGTCGGTGGCGCCCCCGGGCGTGTACGGAACGACCAGCTTGATGGGCCGGGCCGGATAGGCGCCGTCGGCCAGCGCGGGCGTGGCCAGGCCTGGGCCCAGCGCCAGCAAAGCCAGCAGCGCCGCAGCCAGGGCGGCGCGCCGGTTGGGCGCATGAATGCGACGGATGCGGGATGCAGCAACAACCATGGGTGTCTCCTCCTTTTGTCTTGTGTCGGAAAAACATGCCCGGCACGCACGCCGGACACGGCTGCATGGTTGGCCAGATAGATTATTAATAACATAGGTGATAACTACGATAATAATCCGCGGTATCCGCCGCTATCCTGCCCCACGACAAGGCAGCGCCCGCCTTCCGACCCCGCCAAGACCCTCTGCAAAGCACCCCACCCATGACCGACCCCAAGACTCCCGATGGCGCTCCAGGCCATGACATCGCCCCCGCCGATGCGGCCACGGGCATCTCCAAGGGCCTGACCAACTACGGCGACCGCGGCTTTTCGCTGTTCCTGCGCAAGGCCTTCATCAAGGGCGCGGGCTACACGGACTCGGCGCTGCAGCGGCCCGTCATAGGCATCACCAACACGGGCAGCAGCTACAACCCCTGCCACGGCAATGCGCCCCAGCTGATCGAGGCAGTCAAGCGCGGCATCCTCATGGCGGGCGGCCTGCCCATGGACTTCCCCACCATCTCGGTGCACGAAAGCTTCTCGGCGCCGACCAGCATGTACCTGCGCAACCTCATGTCCATGGACACCGAGGAGATGATCCGCGCCCAGCCCATGGATGCCATCGTGCTCATCGGCGGCTGCGACAAGACGGTGCCGGCCCAGTTGATGGGCGCGGCCTCGGCCGGCATCCCGGCCATCCAGCTGATCACCGGGTCGATGCTCACCGGCTCGCACCGCAGCGAGCGCGTGGGCGCCTGCACGGACTGCCGCCGCTACTGGGGCAAGTTCCGCGCCGAAGAGATCGACGCCGAAGAGATCGCCGACGTGAACAACCAGCTGGTGGCCAGCGTGGGCACCTGCTCGGTCATGGGCACGGCCAGCACCATGGCCTGCATTGCCGAGGCGCTGGGCATGACCGTGCCCGGCGGCGCCTCGCCCCCCGCCGTCACGGCCGACCGCATCCGCATTGCCGAGCAGACCGGCACCGAGGCCGTGCGCATGGCGCGCGAGGGCCTGACCATCGACAAAATCCTCACGCCCGCCGCCTTCGAGAACGCCATGCGCGTGCTGCTGGCCATCGGCGGCTCCACCAACGGGCTCGTGCACCTGGCCGCCATCGCGGGGCGCATGGGCTATGACATCGACCTGCAGGCCCTGGACCGCATGGGCCGCGACACGCCCGTGCTGCTGGACCTCAAGCCCTCGGGCGACCACTACATGGAGGACTTCCACCACGCGGGCGGCATGGCCACGCTGCTGCGCGAGCTCAAGCCCCTGCTGAACCTGGACGCCCTCACCGTCACCGGCCGCACGCTGGGCGAAGAGATCGATCGCGCCGGCCCCGGCTTTGCGCAGGACGTGGTGCGCCCGCGCTCCAACCCCATCTACCCGCAGGGCGGCATCGCCGTGCTGCGCGGCAACCTCGCGCCGGGCGGCGCCATCATCAAGCAGTCGGCCGCCCATCCCCGGCTCATGGAGCACGAAGGCCGCGCCGTGGTCTTCGAGAACGCGGCCGACCTGGCCCACCGCATCGACAGCGACGACCTGGACGTGACGGCCGACGACATCCTCGTGCTCAAGAACATCGGCCCCAAGGGCGCGCCCGGCATGCCCGAGGCCGGCTACATCCCCATCCCGCGCAAGCTGGCGCGGGCCGGCGTCAAGGACATCGTGCGCATCTCCGACGGGCGCATGAGCGGCACGGCCTTCGGCACCATCGTGCTGCACGTCACGCCGGAGTCGGCTGTGGGCGGCCCGCTCGCCCATGTGCACAACGGCGACCGCATCACGCTGTCGGTGGTGCGGCGCGAGCTCACGCTGCAGGTCAGCGACGAGGAACTGGCCCGCCGCGCCCGGCTCCACCCCGTGACCGAGCCCACGGCCGAGCGCGGCTACCGCAAGCTCTTTCTCACCACCGTGAACCAGGCCGACCAGGGCGTGGACTTCGACTTCCTACGCTGCGCCACCGAACGCGGCACCATTCCCGGCCCGCGTGAATAGTCGGCGCAGGCGGTCAATTCGGACAAAATGGCGTCTTTGTCCCAACCGCCTGTCTTGATGGTCGCTGCCGCCTCACTGCCGATTTCCCTGGATGCCGAACCCGCCCCCGCAGCCGACGCCCTGGGCGCCATGGTGGCCGCGCTGGAAGAGGACGTGGTCTTCGGCCGGCTGCACCCGCGCGAGCGCCTGGTCGAAGACGACCTCATGGCCCGCTTCGACGTCAAGCGCCACATCGCCCGCGAGGCCCTGGCCGCGCTGGACCGCATGGGCCTCATCGAGCGCCGCAAGAACGTCGGCGCCCTGGTGCGCTCCTTCTCCACCCAGGAAGTGCAGGAACTGTACGAGCTGCGCGGCATGCTCGAAGTGGAGGCCGCGCGCAAGATCCCCCTGCCCGTGCCGGCCGAGAGGCTCGAACGCCTGACCTCCATCCAGCAGCAGCACGACGCCGCCGTGGCCGAAGGCAACGCGCGCCTGGTGTTCCGCATCAACCTGGCCTTTCACCAGGAACTGTTTGCGCTGGCGGGCAACGACACGCTGCACAAGGCCATCACCGAATACGCGCGCCAGACGCACCCCATCCGCTTCGCCTCCCTGGTCTCGGCCGACTACCGCGAGCGCGCACGCCAGGAACACTGGCAAATGATCGAAGCCCTGCGCGCCCAGGACCGCGACGCCCTGGTCCGCCTGTGCGCCGAGCACCTGCTGCCCTCGCGCGATGCGTATCTGAATGCGCAGTTGCAGCGGTTGTAGGCGAAGTCACCCAGGAGCGACGCGGGCAGCGTCACGCGCCGTTGCCGCCGCTGCGCTCGGCAGCCAGACGCTCCCGCAACTGGCCGAGGGTGACGGCGCTGGAGGGATCAGCCCTCAAGGCGTCATAAGCAGGGCCTACCTCCAGGTGCAGCCAGCTATCCAGGCCGCGATCCTTGTCCATCAGCGCTTTCAACCCCGCGCAGATCACCTCGCTTTCGCTGGCGTACTCACCGGCCCTCACTTTGGCCCTGACCGCATCGGCGATGTCATTGGGCAAGGTGATGCTCATTTGCTGAGTGGTCTGCATGGGAGGCTCCCTGTAGGCAAGTGAGTGATCCTACTTTCATGTGGCAATCCAGTCGCCGACCCCGCCTCAGCTTGCACTCGCCCCCAACCTCCCCCGGTACGCCGCAGGCGTCTCCCCGAACGTGCGCCGGAACAAGCCGATGAAGGCGCTGGCCGTGGCGTAGCCCAGGTCCAGCGCGATGTTCGTTACAGGCGCGCCGGCGGCCAGCATCTCCAGCGAGCGCATCAGCCGCGCGCGCTGGCGCCAGGCGGTGAAGCTGAAGCCCGTCTCCGAGACAAAGCGCCGGCTCAGCGTGCGCGAGCTGACTGCGGCCCAGCGCGCCCAGGCCTCCAGGTCGCGGGCATCGGCCGGGTCGGCGATCAGTGCGCGGGCGATGCGCTGCAGGCGCGGGTCGGCGGGCAGGGGCAGGCCCAGGGGCTCCACGGGCAGGGTGCGGATCTCGTCCAGGATCACCGCCATCACATGGGCGCGGGCCTGGTCCGCCGAAGGGCCTGGTTGCACGGGCTGCGTTGTGGGCACGCCTTGCTGCCATCCCCAGCCGGCGGCGCGCAGCACGGCCTCGCGCAACAGGCCCGAGGTGCGGATGGCGCAGGGCCGCTGCGGCAGGTCGGCGCAGGCCGGCTCCGCCACATAGACGCTCCAGCCGTGGAAGGGACCATGGGAGCGGCCCGAATGCAGCTGGTGCGGCGGCAGCCACACGGCATGGATGGCGGGCACCACCCAGACCGCGTCTTCCACGCCCACCGACAGCAGCCCGCGCAGCGAGCCGAACAGCTGGCCGCGCGCGTGGCGGTGCGGCTCGGAGGCCAGCTCCTCGTCCTGGTTGCCCACGGCCGCGATCAGCACGGGGCCATCGGCACGGTTCACATGGCTGACCAGTTCAAGAATGGCATCGGGCATGGCGTCTTTGAGCTATTTGTTGGCTGATCCAGTCTACAGCCGCCAACGCCTTTGTTCTTACGCTTGTGCCATGCACACAGACAACACCGCCCTTGCAGACCCGCCAGGCCCGGCCATCGACCTGGACTTGCTCTACGCCGCCCCGGCAGAAAGAATCCAGAAGGCCGTGCGCGACCGCCTGTCCGACTTCCACGAGGCCTATCTGCGCCAGGCCAGCTTCTTTTGCCTGGCCACGGCCGGCGAACGCGGCCTGGATGCCTCGCCGCGCGGCGGGCCACCCGGCTTTGTGCAGGTGCTGGACGAGCGCACCGTGGCCTTTGCCGACTGGCCCGGCAACAACCGCATCGAATCCCTGCGCAACCTGCAGGCCGATGACCGCCTGGCCATGCTCTTCCTGTTCCCGGGACTGGACATCTTCCTGCGCATCAACGGGCGCGGCCGCATCTCCACCGACCCCCATCTGCTGCAGGAGCTGAGCGAAGGCCGGGGCACGCCCAAGACCGCCACCGTGGTGCTGGTCGACGAGGTGCTGCTGCACTGCGGCAAGGCCATCCACCGCTCCGGCCTGTGGAATCCGTCAAGCCAGCTGGACCGCACCGCCCTGCCCTCCGTGGGCCAGATGATGGCCGCCCTCACGCAGTTGGCCGATGCCACGGCGCCCGCCATGGATGCCGCCCAACAGGAACAGGCCGACGCCCACTACGCCCATGCGGTCAGGAACGACCTGTACTGATGCCCTGCTTTTTCCCAGGAACCATGACATGCTGATCGATACCTCCCGCTTTCCCCTGGTCTACCTGCGCGAACCCGAAGCGCAGGCACCTGCAGACGCAGGTAAAGGCAATGACGCATCGGCCGAAGCCCAGATCGAATCCCTGCTCGACCAGGGCCGGCAATTCGTGCTGCTCACCGACCACCTGCCCGGCGACCACCCCGAGGAAAGCCACGAAGAACGCAAGCAGCGCGCCCTGTTCTTCAAGCGCAACCGCGAACGCATGCGCCAGCTGTGCCGGGGCATGGTCGTCATCACGGGCGAGCGCGCCGTGCCAATGGCCCTGCGCCTGGCTCTGCAGGGCATGGGCAAGGCGCTGGGCATGCGGGTTGCGTTCGTGCAGGGGGAGGATGAGGCGCAGGCGTGCTCGCGGGAGCTGCTGGCCAGCGCCTGAGCAGGCGCCGGCCCCCCCAGCGCGCACCTGGCCCGGTACACGCTGCACGCTGCGGCGCTAAGCCGCCGAATCCCGCAAGGCCTGCGCCACGCGCGCCTCATCGGCTGCCTTCTCGGCCTCGCGCAGCCGCCGTTGGGCCAGATTGCGGTACGTGCTGCCTGCCGAGATCGCCTTGCTTCTGGAACAGTCGCCCGTGAACAGGGCGTTGTGGCGAATCATCTTCAAGGCCTCGGCCACCACGTCCAGCCGCTGGCAGCCCTCCGGCGTCTCCAGCCACTTCAAGGCCATCTGCGCTGTGGCCGAGATCTCGGCGCAGCCCTCATCCACCAGCTTGTGGATCTCGGAGATATCGCGCGTCAGCCGCTCGATCCTGGCGGCCGAGGTCTTGGCCTGTTCCTTGGTCTGCTTCATGGCTGCGCCCTCCGTGCGAGGGTGTTTGAGAGCTGCGCCAGACCGCAAGACAGAGAGGGCTGAAGTGAAGAAATTACCGTGGCCGTGCAGGCCATCGGGCGAGAGACATTCGCCATGGTTTCGTACTCCTGTGTGAGACGGAAACCACCAGCCCGCGTTCTTACGCGCAGACAGGTGGACGGGATGTTAAGAACACATACACAGACGTGCGGACGCCCTTACGGGTAGCCCCATCCCGCCCAAAACCGCATGGACGAGCGGGCGCGATGCCCACTCGTTCGAGTGTTCAGACGTGACAAGGCCTCGCTATCGGGGAGGCTCTTCCGCTGTGTATGTGAGGTGTTCTTACGCACCAGCCCCTGGACGGGGGGCCGACGCAGATGATAGAGGCTTCCGAGGCCAAACTACGCGATCACACCACTCAACTACCTGGGCAACGACCTGTCCAACCCCGCCTGCAACCGGGAAACGCGCCTGAACAGCTTTGCGCTGGGCGACACGCTGTCGCTCATGGGTAGCCGCACGCTGGTGATGGCCGGCGTACGCCGCCAGAGTGGATTTCCAAAGGCATGCGTGCATGGCCAGGCAAAGCCATGCTCGAACGCGACTGCCCATCGGGAATTGGCCAACGCTTCGCAGGCTTCACTGCCTGGGTTCGTGATGTTTGCCATGTTCGCGCAGCACGAACATCGGGAAAAAGCGAACAAAGCCTGAATACCAGCCTGCAGGCCGCAGCCCCCCCCTCAGGTCTCGCGCGGCTTGGTGTCCGGCTCCGCGTCATCGTGCGGCGGCGGCGCACTGACCACATGCGGCAGCATCACGAGGATGACGATGGCCAGCAGCGTGGCCAGCAGCGCGATGGCTTCGCGCCCCAGGCCGCAGGCCACGCCGATGGCGGCCGTCATCCAGATGCCGGCTGCCGTGGTCAGGCCCTGCACCTGTTCCTCGGAGTGGCGCTTGATGATGGCGCCCGCGCCCAGGAAGCCTACGCCGGCCACCACGCCCTGGATCACGCGGCTCATGTCGGCAATGTCCATGCCGCCGCGCTCGGGCACCAGCACGAACAGCGCCGCGCCCATGGCCACCAGCATGTGGGTGCGCAGGCCTGCGGCCTTGCCCTTGTGCTCGCGCTCGTAGCCGACGATGCCGCCCAGCAGCGCCGCCAGCAGCAGGCGCACCATGACGCGCGTGACCTCGGCCGCATCGGGCAGGCTGGAAAATTCCTCGACCAGGGTGTTGGCCACTTCCTCCCACATGGCGCGTTCCTTTCCTTGGGTTTGCGTCCGGACTCAGGAAGGGAGCATGGCGTGGCGTGCAGCACACCCAGGCCATCGGCATTCGCCATTGGCTGTCAGCCAAGCGCGCCCGCTTCAGGCGCCTGCGGGCTTGTCCTGGTCCTTCGGGGGAGAGGCCTGCTCGGGCACCGGTGCGGGTGCCGACGCAGGAGCAGGTGCAGGTGCAGGTGCAGGTGCAGGTGCGACCACCATGCTCAGCATGTGCTGGGCCAGCGTCTCGTACAGCGGCCGGGCCAGCATGCGCGAGACCAGGCTGGCCAGCATGGCCGCCGCCATGAGGCTGAGCACCATGGAGTGGCCGTCCACCATCTCCATGACGATGATGAAGGCCGTCAGCGGCGCCTGCGTCACGGCGGCCAGGAAGGCGGCCATGCCCATGGCGATGAGGGCGGGCGCGATGTCTGCGCCCATGAGGCCGGCCACGTTGTGGCCCACGCCCGCGCCAATCGACAGCGAGGGCGCGAAGATGCCGCCCGGCACGCCCACCCAGGCCGACAGCCAGGTGGCGATGAACTTCAGGGTGACGTAGAACGAAGGCACGTCGGCCTGGCCCGCCAGCATGTGCTTGACGGCTTCCGAGCCCGCGCCGAAGGTGGCGCCGCCCGTGACCATGCCGATGACGGCGATCACCAGCGCGACCGCCGCCGCGAAGCGGATGGGAAAGCGCGCGCGCAGCTGGTTGAGCCGCTCGGGCGCGCGGGTCAGCGAGGCGGCCAGCAGCTTGGCGAAGAGGCCTCCCAGCACGCCGCAGGCCAGGGTCACGCACAGGCCCGGCAGCAGCGCGTCCCAGGTCAGGTGGGGCACCTGGATGCGGCCGAAATAGCTGAGGTTGCCGAAGGCCGACACGCCCATCAGGCCGGCCAGCACGATGGCCGCGATGATCAGGCCGCTGGAGCGTGACTCCAGCTTGCGCGACAGCTCCTCGATGGCGAAGACCACGCCGGCCAGCGGCGCGTTGAAGGCCGCCGCAATGCCGGCCGCGCCGCCGGCCACCAGCAGCGCATGGTGGCTGATGCCCGAATGCGGGCCGAACCAGCGCCGCGCATGGTGCATGACACCGGCGGCCACCTGCACCGACGGCCCCTCGCGCCCGATGGACAGCCCCGCCGCAAAGCCTGCGCTGGCCAGCGCCATCTTGGCGAAGGACAGCCACAGCGACACGAAGCGCCCGCGCTGCGTGGAGTCCAGCGCCGGGTCCAGCGTGGCGATCACCTGCGGAATGCCCGATCCCGCCGCACCCGGCGCCCAGCGCCGCGTGAGCCACACGGCGCCCGCCGTGACGGCAGGCATCCACAGCAGAACCGCCCAGCCGCCCTGCCAGTGGTAGATGCTCTCGAAGAATTCGAAGCCCGCGTCCGCCATCAGCGTGAAGGCCACCACGCACAGCCCGGCGGCGGCGGCATAGGCCAGCACGATGGTGCGGTCCAGCCAGCGCCTGCCGTCCCGGAATTCCTGGTTCAGGTTGTGGAGGAAGTCGGGTTCTTGCTGCATCGCGTGAAGAGGCTGGGCGAAAGCTCTTCATTGTGCACAAGCCCGGCCACAGGGGCTGTCGCCATCGGCAATGCCTACTTCGCCGCTGAGTTGATGGCCGATGACTGTGTACCTGGAGAGCCGTCCGTCAGGCATTCCACCACCCGGGCATGGGCAACCTGGCAACCCGTGCCGTACGCCACTCAATGACGGCACGTTTGCGCAGCTCTCGCCCGCGCCGGCGCGAACCTGTCGCAGACCTGCAGCGCGCTGCCGTGCCGATCGTGCCTGCAGGTTCAGTCCACCACGAAGAGCCTGGCGCCCTTGGGCGAGCGCGAGCGGTGCGGCTCGGCGTTGTCCGCCACCTGGTAGCTCATGCCGGGCGTCAGCGTGAAGCGGCGGCCGTCCGCCAGTTCGGTCTCCAGTTCCCCTTCCAGGCACAGCAGCACATGGCCCTTGGTGCACCAGTGGTCGGAGACATAGCCGGGCGTGTACTCCACCGTGCGCACGCGGATGTTGCCGAAGTTCTGCGTGCGCCAGAACGCCTGGCCGGCCTCGGCCGAATGCTCGGTGGGCGCCACGGCGGCCCAGTCGGTGGTGTTGAAGGGGATGTTGTCCATCTGCATGGCGGGATTCCTTGATGAAGGGGGTGTACAGCGTGGGGGCCGGCGTCGGCAGCAGCCTCGGCCTCAGCCGCCGCGCCGCAGCAGGTAGATATCCATGATCCAGCCATGCCGCTCGCGCGCTGCGGCGCGGGCCTGCACGATGCGCGATGCCGCCTCGGCCAGCGGGCCGCTGTCCAGCATCTGGCGGTCCATGCCCAGGTAGGCACCCCACCAGATGTGCAGGCCGTGGGAGGGCAGCTCGGTGAAGCTGCACTGCCCGTCCAGCATCACCACGGCCGTGTCCACGCCGGGCGGCCAGCCCTGCTCGCGCAGCTGGCGGCCCGTGGTCACCACGAAGGGCTGGCCTATGCCGTTGAGCGCAATCGCATGCGCGGCGCACAGCACCTGCATGGAGCTGATGCCCGCCACCACGCGCACGCTGTGCGGCGCCGGCTGCATGCGCGCGGCAATGCGCAGGGTGCTGTCGTACAGCGCCGGGTCCCCCCAGACCAGCAGGGCGACCTGCAAGGGCTGGCCGGGGCTGCGCGGCTGCAGCCCCTCGTCCAGGGACCGGGTGATGGCCGCCTGCCAGCAGCGCGTGATGGCCGCATGCCATTCATCGACCTGGGCCAGGTAGTCGTCGCCCACGCTGCGGCGCACGGGCATGTCGAAGCCTTCGATGCGCGGGCCGGGCGCAGTGAGCACGGCATCGCACAGGTCGCGGCGCAGGGCGGCGAGTTCGGCCTTGTCCTCGCCCTTGTGCGGCAGCAGGATCAGGTCGGCGGCCTGCATGACGGCCTGGGCTTCGCGCGTGAGGTGGTCGGGGTTGCCCGTGCCGATGCCGATCAGGCTCAGCGCCACGGGCGGCAGGGCCGCGCTCATGGGGCGGGGTTCCCGAGGGGCACGTCGATCACGGTGTCGCTCCCGGTGCCGCTCACGGTGTCCCTCAAGGTATCCCTCGCGGTATCCAGCGCGGCATTCGCATGCACATCGGTGGCGGGAAAGCGCGGCTCGGCGCCCAGCGGGCGGTAGCGGCGGTCGTAGTCGGCCGCGTAGAGGCGGCTTTCGCCGAAGTCCTCGGCCTGCAGGCTGCGGCCCACCAGGATCAGGGCCGTGCGCTCCATGTGGGTGGCCACGGCCTCGGCCAGGCTGCCCACCGTGGTGCGCACCACGGTTTCGTCAGGCCAGCTGGCACGCCAGACGATGGCCACGGGGCAGTCGGCGCCGTAGTGCGGCAGCAGCTCGGACTGCACCTTGGCGGCCACATGGATGGACAGATGGATGGCCAGCACGGCACCCGTGGCCGCGAAGGCGGCCAGGTTCTCGCCCTCGGGCATGGCCGTGGCGCGGCCCGAGGTGCGCGTCAGCACCACGGACTGGCACAGGCCGGGCAGGGTCAGCTCCGCGCCCAGCGTGGCGGCGGCGGCCGCGAACGAGGGCACGCCGGGCGTGACGGTGTAGGCAATGCCGGCCTCGCGCAGGCGGCGCAGCTGCTCGCCCATGGCCGACCACACGGACAGGTCGCCCGAGTGCAGGCGCGCCACGTCTTCGCCACGCGCCTCGGCGGCCTGGATTTCGGCCACGATGTCGTCCAGGCTCATGGATGCGGTGTTGACGATGCGCGCGCCCGGCGGGCAGTGCGCCAGCAGTTCCGAGGGAATGAGCGAGCCCGCATACAGGCAGACCGGGCAGGCCGCCATGAGGTCGCGCCCGCGCACGGTGATCAGGTCGGCGGCGCCGGGGCCGGCGCCGATGAAATGCACGGTCATGCCGTTGCTCCTTGGTTCTTGGCCTGGCTGGCGTGGGCCAGGCAACAGTTCAGAGGTCCGCCCTGGCCCACGGCCAGGGCCAGGGTGGCGCTGCCATCGTCCGCCACCAGGCGGGTCACGCTCAGGGCGGAGTGCGGGCCTGCGGCGGCCAGTGCCGCCGCCTCGGCCACGCTGCCGGTGCCGTAGCGCGCCAGCATGCGCGGCGATTGGGTGACCACCGGCTGGCCCGGCAATTGCGCGGACGGCACACGGACCAGGACGGCCGAGGGCACGACCGCCGACATCCAGGCCTCCAGCGCCGGATGGCCGGCCTTGGTGTCCAGCACGGCCACGGCGCAGACGGGCTGCGGCGCGCAGGCTTGCTGCAGCAGGTGCGCCTGGGCCCGCTGCCACAGCGCCTGCAGCGCATCGGGCAGTGCGTCGGTGTGCAGGCCCAGGCCCAGCACGCCGCAGCGGTGGGGGATGGCTTGGTCCGGGTTCACCGCTGCCAGCTCCACTGCACCAGCGGCCGCGCAGCCTTCCAGCTGCGCATGCGGCCCAGCGGCTCGGCGCTGGAAATCTCCAGCCGCAGCAGCTGACCGCCGTGCTCGGCCTGCAGTTGCACCAGCAGGGCCTCGGTCTCCAGCGTCACGGCATTGACCACCAGGCGGCAGCCTGCGGGCATGAGGGCCTGCAGGCGATCGAACAATTCGGCGTCAAAGCCCCCGCCCACGAACACGGCCTGGGGCCGGGCCAGCGCCTGCAGTTCGGCCAGCGCCTCGGGCGCCACGCCCTGCACCACGCGCAGGCGCGCCTGCAGTCCGAAGCGCCGGGCGTTGAGGCGGATGTTGTCCGCACGCGCCGCATGCTGCTCCAGGCTGATGGCCGAGCCACCGGCCAGGCACCACTCCACGGCCACCGAGCCCGAGCCGCCGCCCACATCCCACAGGCATTCGCCGTGGCGCGGCGCAAGAGCCGCCAGGGTCAGCGCACGGGCCGGGGCCTTGGTGATCTGGCCGTCGTTGGCGTACCAGTGGTTGGGCCGGCCCGGCACCAGCGGCAGGGCCGCGCCGCCCTGGGCGAGCACGGCCACGGCCACGGGCGCGCAGGCAGGGTCGGCGGCCAGGGCCTGGGCGGCTTCGGCGGCGCGCCATGCGCGGCGGCGCTCGCGCGGGCCGCCCACGGATTCCATGACCTCCAGGCGGCTGTCGCCCCAGCCTTCCTGCACCAGCCAGTCCGCCAATGCGGCCACGGCGGCGCCATCGCGCAGCAGCACCAGCGACTGGCGGCCTGGCGACAGGTGCGGCAGCAGCTGCTCCACGTGGCCGGCGTGCAGGCCCAGGCAGACCGTGTCTTCCAGCTTCCAGCCCAGGCGGGACGCCAGCAGCGAAAATGTCGAAGGTTGGGCGTGGCAGTGCCACTCCTGCGGCGCCAGATGCGCCGCCAGGCTGCCGCCCGCCCCGAACCAGAACGGATCGCCCGACGCCAGCACCACCGTGGGCCGGCCACGGCAGGCCAGCACGGGAGCCACGTCAAAGGGCACGGGCCAGGGACGGCCCCGCTCGCCGGCACCGGCCAGCGCCAGGTGGCGCGGCCCGCCAAAAACGGTCTCGGCCGCGTCCAGCGCGCGCAGCGCGGCGGGCGAGAGGCCGTCCAGGCCGTCTTCGTTCAGGCCCACCAATGTCAACCAGGGATCAGTCATGCCCCATGTTCTCCTGCTGGGCGGCACCAGCGGCGCCAGCCAGCTGGCCCAGGCCCTGCACCGCGCCGGCATTGCCGCCGTGTTCTCGTATGCGGGCGTCACGCAGTCGCCCGTGGCCCAGCCCCTGCCCACGCGCGTGGGAGGCTTTGGCGGTGCCCAGGGCCTGGCGCAATTCCTGCGCGGGCAGGCCATCAGCCATGTGGTCGATGCCACCCACCCGTTTGCCGCACAGATGAGCCGCAATGCCTGCGAGGCCTGCGCCGCCACCGGCACGCCGCTGCTGGCGCTGGAACGCGAGCCCTGGCAGGCCAGTGCCGGCGATGCCTGGATCGACGTGTCCGACATGCAAGCCGCCGCTGCCGCCCTGCCCCAGGCAGCCGCCCGGGTGTTTCTGGCCGTGGGCCGCAAGCAGCTTGCGGCCTTTGCGGGCCAGCCGCAGCACCACTATCTGCTGCGCCTGGTCGATGCGCCCGAGCCCGGCAGCCTGCCCCTGCCCCACACCACGGTGGTGCTGGGGCGCGGGCCTTTCAGCGCGGACGACGATGAAGCCTTGCTGCGCACGCACGGCATCGAATGGCTGGTGGCCAAGAACGCAGGCGGCGAGGCCACGCGCGGCAAGCTCGAGGCCGCACGTGCCCTGGGCCTGCCCGTGGTGATGGTGCAGCGCCCGGCGCTGCCGCAGCGCCAGCGCACCGGGTCGGTGGCTGCGGTGCTGCACTGGATTGCTCATGGCGTGCTGCCGATAGCACCGCCCGCGCCGACAGCACCGTCCGCGCCGCCATCCATGCCGTAGTGGCGTGGCGTGTAGACCCAGCGGCCCACGCGGCGCGTGGCGCTGTTGCCCACCAGGACCACGGTGCGCATGTCGGCCATCTCGGGCGTGGCCTCGGCCAGCGTGCATACGTGCAAGTGTTCCTCGGGCGTGGACACGGCGCGCGCAAACACCAGCAGGCGCTGCGGCTCGCAGCGGGTGCGCAGCAGCTGCAGCAGGCGCACAAAGCCTTCGGGCCGGCTCTTGGAGCGCGGGTTGTAGAAGGCCATGGCGAAGTCGGCCTGGGCCGCCAGTTCCACGCGCCGCGCGATCACCGGCCAGGGCTTGAGGTTGTCCGAGAGATTGATGCAGCAAAAGTCATGGCCCAGCGGCGCGCCGGCCCGCGCGGCGGCGGCCAGCATGGCGGTGATGCCGGGCAGCACCTGGATATCGAGCGCCTGCCAGGCGGCGGCCTGCACCGCATCGGCAGATTCCATGGCCTCGAACACGGCCGACGCCATGGCGAACACGCCCGGGTCGCCCGAAGACACCACGACCACCTGCCGCCCCTGCGCGGCCAGCGCCAGCGCCTGGCGCGCGCGCTCCAGCTCCACGCGGTTGTCCGAGGCATGCCAGGCCACGGCCTGGCCCTGACCCGCCTTCGCCAGCAGGGCCTGCGCGCGGGACACATAGGGCAGGTAGCCGACCACATCGTCGGCCGCGTGCAAGGCGGCTGCGGCTTCGGGCGTGATCTGGTCCAGTGCGCCCGGGCCCAGCCCCACCACCGTCAGGCGGCCGGCGCTCACCATGCGGCCTCCGGGCGGCGGCCCTGGCCGTGCACGAGCACGATGGCGAAATAGGGGCAGGCGTCGTCGGACACATCGCCCAGGCGCGCGACCTGCTCGCTGTCCGTGGTGCCGTTCTGTACCAGCCAGGCGGCGTCAAGCCGGCCCGTGCGCTGCAGGGCGCGGCGGATGCGCGGCAGGTTGCGGCCGACCTTCATGACCACCAGGGCCTCGGCCGTCTGCATGCGGCGCACCAGCTCGTCTTCCGACAGGGTGCCGGTCATCACGCTGAGCACGTCGTCGCCCCAGGTGATGGGCTCGCCCGTGGCGTGCCAGCAGCCCACCATGCCGGGGATGCCGGGCACCACGTCCAGCGGCACCTGGCCGCGTTCGCGCAGCCGGGTATACAGATGCATGAAGGAGCCGTAGAGGAAGGGGTCGCCCTCGCACAGCACCACCACCTGCCCGGTCTGCGCCAGCGCTTCCAGGCGCAGGCACCAGTCGTCGTAGAAGCGCGCCAGCAGGTCCACATAGGCGGGGCTGTCCACGGGCAGCTCGGTGGTCACCGGGTACTCCATGGCGTGCTCGGCAGCGCCTTGGGCCAGCAGGCCGTCCACCAGCTGGCGGGCCTTGCCGGGCCGGCCCTTCTTGCGGAAGAACGCCACCTGGCGGGCGCCGCGCACCAGGCGGTCGGCCTTGACGCTCATGAGTTCGGGGTCGCCCGGGCCCAGGCCCACGCAGACAATGCCGGGCCCGCCCTGGCTGGGACGCGGCTGCCTACTCGACATGGCTGGCCAGTGCGTTGATGGCGGCCACGGTAATGGCCGAGCCGCCCAGCCGGCCATGCACGGCCATGCAGGGCACGGGCAGGTCCTGCATCAGCGCCTGCTTGGATTCCATGGCGCCCACAAAGCCCACGGGGCAGCCGATGATGGCGGCCGGCCGGGGGCAGGCCGGGTCCTGCAGCAGGTTGAGCAGGTGGAACAAGGCCGTGGGCGCGTTGCCGATGGCCACCACGGCCCCGGCCAGGTGCGGGCGCCACAGCTCCAGCGCGGCGGCGCTGCGCGTATTGCCCATGTCACGGGCCAGCGCGGGCACGCGCTCGTCCTGCAGCGTGCAGATGATGGGGTTGGCGGCGGGCAGGCGCGAGCGCGTGATGCCCTCGCTGACCATGCGCACGTCGCACAGCACGGGCGCGCCGTTTTGCAGGGCCTGCGCGGCGGCCTCGGCCATGCCGGGCGAGAAGGCCACGTGCGGGGCCAGCTCCACCAGGCCAGCGGCGTGGATCATGCGCACCACCACGCGTTCCTCGACAGGCGTGAAGCGTTCCAGCGCCGCCTCGCGGCGGATGGTGGCAAAGGACTGCCGGTAGATCTCGGCGCCATCGGTTTCGTAGCGGTGCAGCATTATTCTTTTGAAAACAGCAATCCCGGATTGTCTCGCACCGAGGCCAGGGTCCGCTGCTCCTGCGCCCTATCCCCGGCACGGCCGTGGCGCACTACGGAATAGACGGGGCCTTCGCCCTCGTCTTCACCTTCTGCCCGCAGCACCACCGTGGCCGGCGCCTGCCGCGCGCAGCCCTTGGCGCATCCGGTCACATGCAGGTGCGCGCCGTGGGGCACCTGCGGCGCCAGCTCCAGCGCCAGGGCCTGCGTGGGACCCAGGGCCTGGGTGCAGCCCGGCGCGCCGGTACAGGCGGATACGCGCAGGCGCGGGTCATGGACGTGGGTGATCCAGTCAGCGGCGTTGTCCAGCCCTGCAGCCGTCCACCAGCAAGGCAGGGCGGCACCAGCTTCCGCGTTTTCGTCTTCCACCAGCAGCATGCGCCAGGGTGTCACACGCAAAAAGGCCTGCTCAGGCAAGGCGCGCACCAGCCGCGCCAGCGCCACGGCCGGCAAGCGGCCCAGCGGCGCGCCCAGCAGCCAGCCCACGCCGGGCACGGCACCGGGCGCCGGTCCTTCGCCGTGGGCCGGGGTTTCTGTCTCCACCCAGTCCAGTCCGGGGGGCGGCTGCAGTTGCGCCGCCACCGCGGCCATGCGTCCGGGCCGCAAGCCCTGGGCGCGGCGAAGGGAGGCCTGGTCGGCAAACCAGCGCGCCAGCGCCAGGCCTGCGGCCACGGCCTGGCTGGCATCGGCCACGGCCAGCGCCTGCTGCCGTCCACCAGGCTGCACCAGCCATCCGGTGGCTGTGCGCTGCAGGCGGATATCGGCGGACACGCCCGCCAGCCGGCCGGGCGCGCCTTCCACCGACCAGCCGAACTTGGCCGGCAGGCCCGCCAGATCCTCGGCCGCATCCAGCGCATGCTGCAGGGCCTGGCCCAGCGCATGGACCGACTCCTGCGGCCGGCACAGCGGGTCGATCACCAGGTTGCGGCGGCGCTCGCGGCCCGCGTCGGCGTCCAGCAGGCCCACGGCCGCCAGGGCGCGCAGCACGGCGGCGTGCCGCCCGGGCGCAATGCCGCGCAACTGCACATTGGCGCGGCTGGACAGCTCCAGCGCGCCAGTGCCATGCACCAGGGCCAGGCGCGCCAGGCGCCGCGCCTGGGCCACCGTCAACCGCCCCAGCGGCGGGCGCACGCGCACCACCAGCCCATCGCCGGAGGCCATGGGCTGCCAGGCGCCGGGGCACCAGCCTTGGATGTGGGGAGGGGTATGCATGGGATGGGGACCGACTGTAGCGCCGACGCAGCCTGTCCCGCAGGGGCAGCACCCGCAGGCGGTCAAGAAATGCGGGCTTTGTTGATCCAGCCTGCACGGGAAGCGCAGCGGTGACGCTGAACCGATGCCTCGTCTGAATTTGTCACTTCTCATGGAAATTTAACAATTTTCAAAGGGCTTTTATCAAATTAATCACTTATTCTTTGATAAAAACTGATACTTGCACCATCTACCTGGAAAGCGCCATGAATCTCCGCACCTGGACCGTCAAGACCAAGCTCTACGCCGCCTTCACCGCCCTGGCTCTGCTGGTCGCGCTGGTTTCCGTATCCGCCCTGCAGGCGCTGGACGATGCCAACCGCAACCTGACCCGGTTCGTCGATGGCGTGAACGCCCGTGCCCAACTGGCCGAACAGGTGCGCGCAGCCGTGGACAGCCGTGCCATCGCGGCGCGCAACCTGGTGCTGGTGAACACGCCAGCCGACCTGGAGCTGGAAAAAGCGGCCGTGTACGCCGCCCATGCCGAGGTCAAGACCCGGCTGGACCAGCTCAAGGCCCTGGTGGCCGCGCCCGGGGTGGGTGAGGAGGCACGCGCCCTGGTCGCCCGCATCGACCAGATAGAGCAGCGCTACGGCCCGGTGGCGCTGGACATCGTCGCGCTGGCGCTGCGCCAGCAACGCGACGAGGCCATTGCCAAGATGAACAGCGAGTGCCGGCCGCTGCTGGCCCAGCTGATCGCGGCCACCGACGAGTACAGCCGGCTCACGCGCCAGCACGCCCAGGTCATGGTGGAGCAGGCCACGCAGTCCTATGTGCAGCAACGCAACATGCAGATCGGCATGAGCGCGGTCGCCTTCGTGCTGGCCCTGCTCATGGGCCGGCTGATCGCACGCGGCCTGACACGCGCGCTGGGCGCCGAGCCGGCCCAGCTGGGCGAGGTCGCCCGCCAGATCGCCGACGGCAACCTCGACCCCGGACTGCTGCGCAGCGAAGCGCCCGCCGGCAGCGTGCAGGCCTCGCTCAACGCCATGCACCAGAGCCTGGCCAGCGTGGTCAGCGATGTGCGCAACAACGCCGACAGCGTGGCCGTGGCCAGCGAGCAGATCGCCAAGGGCAATGCCGACCTGAGCCGCCGCACCGAGCAGCAGGCCAGCGCGCTGCAGCAGACGGCGGCCTCCATGGACGAGCTGTCCTCCACCGTGCAGCAGAACGCGGACAACGCGCGCCAGGTCAACCAGCTCGCGCTCGGCGCCAGCCAGGTGGCGGTCAAGGGCGGCACCGTGGTGCAGGAAGTCGTCGGCGCCATGCAGGACATCCATGCCAGCTCGCGCCAGATCGGCGACATCGTGGGCGTGATCGACTCCATCGCCTTCCAGACCAACATCCTCGCCCTCAATGCCGCCGTCGAGGCCGCACGCGCCGGCGAACAGGGCAAGGGCTTTGCCGTGGTGGCCGCCGAAGTGCGCACCCTGGCCCAGCGCAGCGCGCAGGCCGCCCGCGAGATCAAGCAGCTCATCACTGACAGCGCCACCCGCGTCAGCCAGGGCGCGGAGCTGGCCGACCAGGCCGGCGCCACCATGGCCGAGGTGCTGCAATCCATACAGCGCGTGACCGACCTCATGGGCGAGATCAGCAATGCCAGCGACGAGCAAAGCGCCGGCGTGGCCCAGGTCGGGCAGGCCATGAGCCAGATGGACCAGGTCACGCAGCAAAACGCCTCGCTGGTGGAAGAAAGCGCGGCGGCGGCCTCCAGCCTCAAGTCCCAGGCCCAGCGCCTGGTGCAGGCCGTGGCCATCTTCCGCCTGGGCGACCAGGGTGGCGCGGCGCAGCAGCCGCGTTTGCAGGCGCCGCTGCCGGCGTCCGTGCCCACGCGCGCGGCCACGGCATCTGCGCTGGCGCCGGCCAGGCCGGCACCGGCACGACCCGCAGCTGGCGCGCGCCCTGCAAGCCCTGCACGCCTGGCTGCGGCCAAGCCGTCCGCCGAATCGCAGGACTGGACCAGCTTCTGAAACCGGCAAGCCGCACGCATGCGCCGCCACCGCTCCTGCACCGCGCCCCTGGACAAGGCTGCGCAGGTGCGCGAACTGGAAGAGTTCTTCCGCGGGCAAAACCCCATCGACCTCGCTGCGGCCGACTGGCACACGCGCATGGAGCAAGGCCTGACCGCCGAGGAAGAAGCCGAATTCACCGAATGGCTGGCGGCCAGCACGGCGCACGAGGCCGCCTTGCGCCACCTGGGCCAGAGCCTGGCGGCCGCGCGGTCCATTCCCCCCGAACAGGTGGCGCGCCTGCGCGCGGAGCAGGCACGCCGACGCTCGCAGTCGGCGCCTCACGCACACCCGGAACCGGCCTCGCAACGCCCGTCCTCCGAAGAGCGCCAAGGCTGGAGCTGGTCCCGCCTGCTGCCGCGACCTGCCCTGGCGGCCCTGTGCTGCACGGTGGCCCTTGCCCTTGCCCTGGTCCTGGCCGTGGGCGTGGGCTGGCACCAGTGGCAGCAGCAGCCCACCTTCATCAGCAGCCACCTGACCCCACGCGGCCAGGCCAGGACCATCACCTTGCCGGATGGCACCGCACTGTCCCTGGATGCCGATACCCAGGCGCAGGTAACTCTGTACCGCGACCGGCGCGAGGTGCGCATCACGCAAGGGCAGATCCTGTTTGCCGTGGCGCCCGACAGCGCCAGGCCCTTCCATGTGCTGGCCGGCCCGGCGCGCGTCACCGTGGGCGGCACGCAGTTTTCCGTGCGCTATCGCGCCACGGGCATGGAGGCGGGCAGCGCCCAGGTGGCCGTGCAGGAAGGCCATGTGCGCGTGGCCGGTGCGCAAGGCGCGGCAACGCCTGCCGACCTGGTCGCTGGCCAGGCCCTGAGCGTGTCGCCTGCAGGCGTGCTCGGTCCGGTGTCGGCTGTGGCGCCCGGCAGCATTGCGCTGTGGCGCAAGGGACTGATCCGCTTCGAGAACACGCCCCTGGCCGACGCCCTGGTGGAACTGGAGCGCTACGGGCCGACCGGCCTGGTGGTGCACGACCCGGCCGTGGCGGCCCTGCGCATTGGCGGCAGCTACCAGACCAGCCGCCCCGCCGAGTTCGCACGCATGCTGGCCCAGATCCTGCCCGTCACTCTGGTGGCCCGGCCCGATGGCCAGACCGAGATTGCCGCTGCGCCCTGAGCACGGAGGCGGGACCGGCCCACGCTTTCTAAAAATTCGGCCGCAGGGGTGCAGTTCTGAAAAGCTGGAGCGTCTTCATGGGTAGTGGGTTTCATTTCCATCCATGACTGCCATGCAAGACCGCTACCGCTTCCAAGACTGCCTGCCGCGCCGGGCGCAAGCCCTCCTCCACCCTGCCCCGCTCGCCCTGGCTGTCTGCAATGACGACTGCCCAGCGCCGATGCGCAGCATCTGCAAGGGTGTCAATGACAATCGGCGGCGTGCGAAGCCCATGGGCTGCAACGCAGCGACAGCGGCGCGTGGTCGGTCGGCCGTCGTGTGCGAGATTGCCGCAAGCGATTTCCTGGACCGATGGAACGCGTCGGATGCACTCCGACTCACACCGTCCGCCGCTGTGGCCGCAGCACCAGGCGTTGCACGCTTGCCGCGCAGCGCCGCACCCTCATTCATCCAACCGTTCCAAGGAGTTCCCATGCATCTTCAACGCACCGTCCTTTTTGCAGGCATGGCTGCCAGCCTCTTTCTGGCAGCAGGACGGGCAAGCGCCGCAGAAGGTCCTGCCACGGCCCAGGCGCCCCAGGCCAAGGCCCAGGCCGCCAAGCCGGCGGGCGACACCGTGCAGGCGCAGCTGGAGGCCTCCAACTGGGTGCCCGACGGCAAGGCCGATGCGCCGCGCGTGATCTATACCTTCACCGACCCCAACTGCAAGTACTGCCACAAGTTCTGGGAGGCCGCACGCCCCTGGGTGGACGCAGGCAAGGTGCAGCTGCGCCACATCCTGGTGGGCGTGATCCGGGACGACAGCCCGGCCAAGGCCGCCGCCATCCTGCAGGCCCCGGACCGCGCGGCCGCACTGATGGAGCACGAGAAGAAGTCCGCCCAGGGCGGCATAGCGCCCGCCTTCAGCGTCAGCCCCGACGTGCGCAAGGCGCTGGAGGCCCACCGCAAGCTGATGATGTCCCTGGGCTTCCGTGGCACGCCGGGCATCGTGGTGATCGACAGCCAGGGCGGCACCAAGAGCTATGGCGGCATGCCGCGCGATGCGGCCTTGCCGGAGGTGTTCGGGGCGCTGTGAGGCGGCGGCGCCGTCCAGCTGCCGCCCAGCACGCGGAACAGCTGGGCCAGCGCCAACTGCCGCTGGGTCACGGTATCGATGTAGGCACTTTCATTGGCGAAGGCGTTGCGCTGTGCGTCCAGGTAGCGCAGATGGTCGTCCACCCCCGCCTGGTAACGGGCCTGCGCCAGCCGCAGGCTTTCGCGGCTGCTGTCGCGCAGCGCCAGGCGCGCGGCTTCCTCGCGGCGCAGCGTGTCGGTGGCGGCCAGGGCGTCGGCCACTTCGCGGAAGGCGGTCTGGATGGCCTGCTCGTAGGCTGCCACGGCCATGTCCTTGCGCAGCACGGCCAGGTCGAGGTTGGCGCGGTTGCGCCCCCCGTCGAAGAGGGGCAGCGTGACCTGGGGAGTGAACGACCAGGCGCGCTGGCCCGGGCGGAACAGGTCGGACAGATCGGCGCTGGACGATCCCAGGAAGCCGGTGAGCGAGATGCGCGGGAAGAAGGCCGCGCGCGCCGCACCAATGTCCGCGCTGCGCGCGCGCAGCCGGTGCTCGGCCGCCTGGATGTCGGGCCGGTGGATGAGCAGTTCGGAAGGCGTGCCGGCCGACAGGTCCTGCAGCAGCAGGGGTACGTCGGACGACTTTGCCGACCCTGCGGACTGTGCGGACAGGTACGGCGTCAGATCCTCCACGCCCGTCAGCAGCAGCAGGGCGTTGCCGGCCTGGCGCAGCTCGCGTTCGCTGCGCTCCACGTCGGCGCGGGCCTGGGCGGCCAGGCCCAGGGCGTCCTGGTGGTCCAGGGCCGTGGCCGTGCCCGCCTGGCGCCGCTGCGCGGTCAGGCGCAGCGAGGATTCACGGCTTTGCAGCGTGCGCTGCGCCAGTTGCAGCCGGCGCAGGGCCCCGTCGCGGGACAGGTAGGCCTGCACCACTTCGGCACCCAGGCTGATGCGGGCCGCGCGCGCGGCCTCTTCGGTGGCCAGGTACTCGCCCAGGGCGGCTTCGGACAGGTTGCGCACGCGGCCGAACAGGTCCAGTTCGAAGGCGGCCAGCCCCAGGCCGGCCTGCCAGCTGCCCTGCACCTGCGGCTGGCCCGTGGCATTCATGTCGCCCGGCAGGCGCTGGCGCGTGCCGCCACCCTGCAGGCCCACGCCCGGCAGGCGGTCGGCGCGCTGCACCTGGTACAGGGCGCGTGCCGCCTCCACGTTGAGCAGGGTCTGGCGCAGGTCGCGGTTGTGGGCCTGGGCCAGGTCCACCAGCTGGCGCAGCTGGCGGTCGGCGATGAAGCTGTTCCAGTCCAGCGTGGCCGCCGACGAGGACAGCACGGGCGCCGCATCCTGCTGCGGCCATTGCGTGGGAATGGGCGCCTGCGGACGCTGGTGGACCGGGGCGAGGGAGCAGCCCGCCAGCACCAGGCTGGCGGCCAGCGCACACAGGGCGCGTGGGAAGAAGTGCATGGACATGGCGCTTACTCGATGCGGGTTGCCGGGGCCTGCAGGGCAGGCGGGGTGCCGGCCGGCGCCTTGCGCCGGAACAGGGACAGCACCCAGACGAAGAAGACGGGAACGAAGACCACCCCCAGCAGCGTGGCCGACAGCATGCCGCCGATCACGCCGAAGCCGATGGCGGCCTGGCTGGAGGCGCCCGCGCCCGAGGCCAGCGCCAGCGGCACCACGCCCAGGATGAAGGCCAGCGAGGTCATGACGATGGGCCGAAAGCGCAACCGTGCCGCCTGCAGCGCGGCCTGCGCCAGGCTGTGCCCCTGCGCATGCAGGTCCCTGGCGAACTCCACGATCAGGATGGCGTTCTTGGCCGCCAGGCCGATGATGGTGATCAGGCCCACCTTGAAGTACACGTCGTTGGACAGGCCCACGGCCGAGGTGGCCAGCACCGATCCCAGCGCGCCGATGGGCACGATCAGCATCACGGCGGCGGGAATGCTCCAGCTCTCGTACAGGGCCACGAGCAGCAGGAACACCACCACGATGGCCAGCGCGAACAGCTTGGGCGCCTGGGCACCGGCGGCTTTCTCCTGGAAGGACAGGGCCGTCCACTCGTAGCCTATGCCGCGCGGCATCTCGGCCATGATGCGTTCCAGCTCGGCCATGGCCTCGCCCGTGGTGTGGCCCGGCTTGGCATCGCCCGAGATGCGGAAGGCCGGATAGCCGTTGTAGCGCGAGATCTGCACCGGCCCGCTTTCCCAGCGCACCGTGGCAAAGGCCGACAGCGGCACCTGCTGGCCGGCGGCGTTGGGCACGTGCAGGCGCAGGATGTCCTCGGGCCGCGCGCGGGCCTGGGCATCGGCCTGCACCACCACGCGCTGCAGGCGGCCCGCGTTGGGAAACTCGTTGATCACGGCCGAGCCGTAGGCGGTGGACAGGGCGGTGTTGATGGCGCTGAAATCCACGCCCTGGGCCTGCGCCTTGCGCCGGTCGATGTCCAGCCGCAGCTGGGGCGCATCCTCCAGGTTTTCCATCATGGCGTAGGCAATGATGGGCGAGGCATTGGCCTTGGCCAGCAGCTGGTCGCGCGCGGCGATCAGGGCCTCGCGGCCCAGGCTGGCGCGGTCCTGCAGGCGCAGCGCAAAGCCGCCGGAGTTGCCCAGGCCGTCGATGGGCGGCGGGTCCACGGCCATGACGGTGCCGTCGGACAGGCTGGCAAAGCGCTGGTTGAAGGCCTGCACCTCGTCCCACGATGCCTGCCCGGCGCCGCGCACCGACCAGTCCTTGAGCGTGACGAAGGCCAGGGCCGCGTTCTGCCCCATGCCCGAGAAGCTGTAGCCCATCAGGAACTCGGCCTGGGCCGTGGCGGGGCGGCTCTGGACATAGTCCTCCATGTCCTTGACCATGGCCTTGGTGCGCTCCGTGGTGGCGCCCGGCGGCAGCTGCACGCCGACGATGTAGTAGCCCATGTCCTCGTAGGGCACGAAGGATTCGGGCATGCGCGTGTACGCCACGCCCAGCCCGGCCACGATGGCGGCATACACCAGCATGCAGCGCCCGGCGCGGCGCACCAGCCGCTGGTTGAGCAGGTCGAAGCGCTCGGTCAGCGCCGCGAAGCGGCGGTTGAACCAGCCGAAGAAGCCCTTGCGCTCGGCGTGGTGGCCCTTGGCAATGGGCTTGAGCAGCGTGGCGCACAGCGCCGGCGTGAAGGTCAGCGCCAGCAGGCCCGAGAACAGGATGGACACGGCCAGCGACAGCGAGAACTGCCGGTAGATCACGCCCACCGAGCCGCTCATGAAGGCCAGCGGCAGGAACACCGCCACCAGCACCAGGGTGATGCCGACGATGGCGCCCGAGACCTGCTGCATGGCCTTGACCGTGGCGGCCAGCGGGGACAGCCCCTCCTCGGCCATGAGGCGCTCCACGTTCTCCACCACCACGATGGCGTCGTCCACCAGGATGCCGATGGCCAGCACCATGCCGAACATGGTCATCATGTTCACCGAAAAGCCCAGCGCATACATCACGCCCAGGGTGCCGGCCAGGCAGACGGGCACGACGATGGTGGGAATCAGCGTGTAGCGCAGGTTCTGCAGAAACAGCCACATCACCAGGAACACCAGCGCCACGGCCTCCACCAGGGTCTGGATGACCTTGCCGATGGCCACTTCCACAAAGCGCGAGGTGTCATAGGGCACGGCGTACTGGATGCCGGCAGGGAAGTTCTGCGACAGCTCGGCCAGGCGCGCCTTGACGGCCTTGGCCGTCTGCATGGCGTTGGCGCCGGGCGCCAGCTGCACGGCGGCGGCCACGCCCTGGCGGCCGTCCTCGCGCGAGGAAAAGCTGTAGTCCAGCTGGCCGACCTCCAGCCGCGCCACATCGGCCAGGCGCACGGCCGAGCCATCGGCCCTGGCACGCAGCACGATCTGGCCGAACTCCTCGGGCGAGGCCAGCGTGCCCTTGACGGCAATGGTGGCGCTCAGCTCCTGGCCGGGCCCTGCGGGCGAGGCGCCAAAGCTGCCGGCCGGCACCTGCGCGTTCTGGGCGGCGATGGCCGCGTTCACGTCCGCCACCGACAGGCCGTAGCCCAGCAGCTTGTTCGGATCGACCCACACGCGCATGGCCACATCGGCCGCGAAGAACTGCACCTTGCCCACGCCGGGCACGCGGCGGATCTCGTTGTTGATGTTGCGCACGGCGTAGTCGGACAGGGCCACCTCGCTGTTGCCGCTGTTGCCGCTGCCGTCCTTGTAGGTCAGCGAGTAGATCATCAGGAAGTTGGCGCTGGCCTGCTCGACCTGCAGGCCCATCTGCATCACGGACGCGGGCAGGCGCGCCTCGGCCTTCTTGATGCGGTTTTGCACCTCCACCTGGGCCAGCGCGGGCTCGGTGCCCGGGGCGAAGGTGGCCGTGATCTCGGCCAGGCCCGTGGAGCCGCTGGAGGAGTCGAAGTACAGCAGCCCCTTGGTGCCGTTGAGCTCCTCCTCGATGACGCTGGTCACCGACTCCATCACCGTGGTGGCGGAGGCGCCCGGATAGTTGGCGGTGATCGAGATCTGCGGCGGCGCCACGTTGGGAAACTGGGAGACGGGCAGCGCCGGTATGGCCAGCAGCCCGGCGAGCATGATGAAGATGGCCACCACCCAGGCGAAGTTGGGGCGGTTGATGAAGAACTTGGACATGGTCTATTCCTTGGGCAGGCGCCGGCTCAGTCGCTGGACGTGGCGGAGCTGCCGGAGGCGCTGAAGGTGCCGGACAGCCCCGCCGTAGGGGAGGCCGCGGCATCGGAAAGGGCCGTGACCTGAACCCGCGCCCCGGGCTGCAGGCCCGCCATGCGGCCCACCACCACGCGCTCGCCGGCCTTGAGGCCTGCGCTGATCTGCCACTGCGCGCCATGCATGGCCGCGGTCTGCACGGGGCGCATCTGCAGCGTGTCCTGGCCGTCCACCACCAGCACGTGGGCCTGCCCGTCGGTGCTTCGCTGCACGGCCCGCTGCGGCACCAGGATGGCGGCAGGGTCCACGCCCTGGCCCACGGTCACGCGCACATACATGCCGGGCAGCAGCATGCCGTCGCGGTTGTCGAAGCGCCCGCGCAGCGCCATCTGGCCCGTGCCGCGGTCCACCGTCACATCCGAGAACAGCAGTTGCCCCGTGCGCTGCAGGCCCGTGCCGTCCACCTTCAGGGAGACCGGCGTGCCGTCCTTGCCCGCCGTCTGTGCCAGGCGGCCCTCGGCCAGGGCCGCGCGCAGGCGCTGGGCTTCGGCCACGGGCTGCTGGAAGTCGGCATAGACCGGGTCGAGCTGCTGGACCAGCGCCATGGGCGTGGCCTCGCCCTGGCCCACCAGGGCGCCCTCGGTGACCAGCGCACGGCCGATGCGGCCCGCGATAGGCGCCCTGACCGTGGCGTATTCCAGGTTCAGGGCGGCCGCCTGCACCTCGGCCTGGGCGGACTGGCGCGCGGCCTGGGCCGCCTGCAGGCGGGCCTGCATGGCCTCGAAGTCCTGGCGGCTGACCGCCTCCTGCGCCACCAGCGGCGCGTTGCGGCCGACCACGGCACGCGCATCGAGCAGGGCCGCCTCGGCGCTGGCCAGCTGGCCCTGGGCGCGGGACAGGGCGGCGCGCAGGGGCGCCGGGTCGATCTGGAAAAGCACCTGGCCGGCCCGGACGTCGGCGCCTTCCTCGAAATGGCGGCGCAGCACGATGCCGGCCACCCGCGCACGCACCTCGGCCACGCGCACGGGCTCGATACGGCCCGGCAGCTCGCTGGACAGGGCCAGCGGCGCGGGCTGCACGGTGACGGCCTGCACCACGGGCAGCGCATCACCCGCTGCGGCCGGAGCCTCGTTGCGGCCGCAGCCCGCTGCCAGGGCGGCCAGGGCGGCCAGCACCAGGGCCGCCAGCGGCAGGCCACGTCGCTTGTTCAGACGCATGCTCATGTTCACAACCTGATTGAGTTCAATACGAAGGCCGCGATGGTACATATCAGAATCAAATGAGTCAACATCGATTCATTTGATTCTTTCAAACATCAACAGATAAAATCCCCGCACTTTCCAAGGAGGCATGACAAGCGATGACGAGCACCAAGCAAGAGGACGAAGGCAAGCTGCTGGGCGCACTGGCACTGGCGCTGCTGGACGATCCCAAGGCCAATCTGCAGGAGCTGGCACGCGCCATCGGCATCAGCAAGGCCACGCTCTACCGCTTCTGCCCCACGCGCGACCAGCTCATCGACCGGCTCATCGGGCATGCGGCCGACACTCTGTCACGCGCCATGCGCGCGGCCGAGCTGGAGCGCCACGCGCCGCTGGAGGCGCTGCGCCTCCTCACCGCCCACTGCCAGGACCACCAGACGCTGCTGCTGTTCCTGATGTATTTCTGGCGCTCCGACATCTCGGTGGTCGGCCAGATAGAGAGCGAATGGGTGGCGGCCATGGATGCCTTTTTCCTGCGCGGCCAGCAGGCCGGCGTGTTCCGCATCGACATCACGGCTGCGGCCATGACCGAGCTGTGGCTGTCCATGGTCGTGGGGCTGCTGGATGCGGAGCGGCGCGGCCGTGTTGCGCGGGCCAGCGTGGCGGCCGTAATGGAGCAGTCCTTCCTGCACGGCGCCCTGCAGCCCGGCGCACCGGCTGCGTAGTGCACCGGGCGCCGATGGGGAAACCGAGGTGATGAATGATGGTCATGCACTGCTTTCAATCGATGAAGGCAGCCATGGAATGGATCCACATCAATGAACTAAAATTTTTCTGGTTCAAAAATCCATGAATTTTTCTCACCAAAATGCTCGAACGCACCCACCTCGCCATCGTCCGTGAAGTCGAAAAACAGGGCTCGCTGACGGCGGCGGCCGGCGTGCTGTGCGTGACGCAGTCGGCGCTGAGCCACAGCATGAAGAAGCTGGAGCAGCAGCTGGGCACGGACATCTGGCTGCGCGAAGGCCGCAGCCTGCGCCTGACGCAGGCCGGCCAGTACCTGCTGGCCGTGGCCCAGCGCGTGCTGCCCCAGCTGGACCTGGCCGAGGAGCGGCTGCGCCAGTTCGCCCAGGGCGAGCGCGGCGCGCTGCGCATCGGCATGGAGTGCCATCCCTGCTACCAGTGGCTGCTCAAGATCGTCGCGCCCTATCTGGCGAGCTGGCCCGATGTGGATGTGGATGTGAAGCAGAAATTCCAGTTCGGCGGCATCGGCGCCCTGTTCGGCTACGAGATCGACCTGCTGGTCACGCCCGATCCGCTGTTCAAGACGGGCCTGGAGTTCGTGCCTGTGTTCGACTACGAGCAGGTGCTGGTGGTCTCCAGCGCGCATGCGCTGGCAGGGGCCGATTTCGTGGAGGCCGCCCAGCTCGCGCCCGAGGTGCTGATCACCTATCCCGTTCCCATGGACCGGCTGGACATCTACAACCAGTTCCTCATGCCGGCAGGCATCACGCCGCGCCGCCAGAAGGCCATAGAGACCACGGACATCATGATGCAGATGGTGGCCAGCGGCCGGGGCGTGGCGGCCCTGCCGCGCTGGCTGGTGCAGGAGTACGCGGGCAAGCTGGACGTGGTTCCCGTGCGCCTGGGCGCCCAGGGCATTGCCAAGCAGATCTTCCTGGGCGCGCGCGTGGCGGACCTGCAGACCGACTATCTGCAGGCCTTCATCGAGCTGGCGCGCCAGCCGCTGGCCGCTGGCACGCCCCCTTCTCAGGCTGCCTGAGCCTGTGCCAGGAAGTCCTGCGCGAAGCGCTGCAGCACGCCGCCGGCCTCGTAGACCGATACCTCCTCGGCCGTGTCCAGCCGGCAGGTCACGGGCACGCGCAGCGTCTGGCCGTTTCTGCGCTCGACCACCAGCGTGAGTTGGGTGCCCGGCGTGCGCTCGCCTTCCACGCCATAGACCTCCGTGCCGTCCAGGGCCAGGGTCTTGCGGTCGGTGCCCGGCAGGAACTGCAGCGGCAGCACGCCCATGCCGATGAGGTTGGTGCGGTGGATGCGCTCGAAGCCTTCGGCCACCACGGCCTCGACTCCGGCCAGCCGCACTCCCTTGGCCGCCCAGTCGCGCGAGCTGCCCTGGCCGTAGTCGGCGCCCGCGATGATGATCAGCGGCTGGCGGCGGTTCAGGTAGGTTTCCATGGCCTCCCACATGCGCACCACGCGGCCTTCAGGCTCGATGCGCGCCAGCGATCCCTTGTGCTGCACGCCGTCGATGACGGCCATCTCGTTGACCAGCTGCGGGTTGGCGAAGGTGGCGCGCATGGCCGTCAGGTGGTCGCCGCGGTGGGTGGCGTAGGAGTTGAAGTCTTCCTCGGGCAGGCCCATGCGCGCCAGGTATTCGCCCGCCGCGCTGTCGGCCAGGATGGCGTTGGAGGGCGACAGGTGGTCGGTGGTGATGTTGTCGGGCAGCAGCGCCAGCGGCCGCATGTTGCGCAGCGTGCGCGGGAAGGCCGCCAGCGCGCCCACGCCTTCGGTGTCCCAGTACGGCGGGCGGCGGATGTAGGTGGACTGGGGGCGCCAGTCGTACTGGGGCCGCGCCTTGTCGCCATCGTCCTTGCGGATGGCGAACATGGGTTCGTAGACGGCGCGGAATTGCTCGGGGCGCACGGCCTGGGCAACGATGGCGTCGATCTCCTCGTCGGCGGGCCACAGGTCCTTGAGGCGGATCTCGCGGCCTTCCACCACGCCCAGCACGTCCTGCTCGATGTCGAAGCGGATGGTGCCCGCCAGCGCATAGGCCACGACCAGCGGCGGCGAGGCCAGGAAGGCCTGTTTGGCATACGGATGGATGCGCCCGTCGAAGTTGCGGTTGCCCGAGAGCACGGCCGTGGCGTAGAGGTCGCGCTCGACGATTTCCTGCTGGATCCTGGGGTCCAGCGCGCCGCTCATGCCGTTGCAGGTGGTGCAGGCAAAGGCGACGATGCCAAAGCCCAGTTGCTCCAGCTCGGTGAGCAGGCCGGCCTCCTTCAGGTACAGCTCCACGGCCTTGGAGCCCGGCGCCAGCGAGGATTTGACCCAGGGCTTGCGCGTGAGACCCAGGCGGTTGGCATTGCGCGCCAGCAGCGCCGCGGCGATGACGTTGCGCGGGTTGCTGGTGTTGGTGCAGCTGGTGATGGCCGCGATGATGACGGCCCCATCGGGCATCAGGCCTTGCGCCTCCTGGGCGCGGGCGGCCTGCAGCTTGGCCGCATCGGCAATGCCGCGCTCGGCCAGGGCCGAGGTGGGCAGGCGCCGGTGCGGATTCGAGGGGCCGGCCATGTTGCGCACCACGGTGGACAGGTCGAACTGCAGCACGCGCTCGTACTGGGCATCGGCCAGGCTGTCGCTCCAGAAACCTGCGGTGCGCGCATAGGCCTCGACCAGGCGCACCTGGGCCTCGTCGCGGCCGGTCAGGCGCAGGTAGGCCAGGGTCTGGTCGTCAATGGAGAACATGGCCGCCGTGGCGCCGTATTCGGGGCACATGTTGGAGATGGTGGCGCGGTCGCCGATGCTCAGGCTGTCGGCGCCCTCGCCAAAGAATTCCACATAGGCGCCGACGACTTTTTGCTGGCGCAGGAATTCGGTCAGGGCCAGCACGATGTCGGTGGCGGTGATGCCGCCCTGGCGCCGGCCCGTGAGGCGCACGCCCACGATCTCGGGCATGCGCATCCAGGAGGCGCGGCCCAGCATGACGTTCTCGGCCTCAAGGCCGCCCACGCCCACGGCGATCACGCCCAGGGCATCGACATGGGGCGTGTGCGAGTCGGTGCCGACACAGGTGTCCGGGAAGGCCAGGCCATCCTGCACTGTCACCACGGGGGACATCTTCTCCAGATTGATCTGGTGCATGATCCCGTTCCCTGCAGGGATCACATCCACGTTGGCGAAGGCTTTTTTTGTCCACTCGATGAAGTGGAAGCGGTCCTCGTTGCGGCGGTCCTCGATGGCGCGGTTCTTCACGAAGGCATCGGGATCGAAGCCGCCGCACTCCACGGCCAGCGAGTGGTCCACGATGAGCTGCACGGGCACGACGGGGTTGACCTGGGCCGGGTCGCCGCCTTCGGCCGCGATGGCGTCGCGCAGGCCGGCCAGATCCACCAGGGCGGTCTGGCCCAGGATGTCGTGGCAGACCACGCGCACGGGGTACCAGGGAAAGTCGATGTCGCGCCGGCGCTCGATGAGCTGCAGCAGGTAGCCGTCCAGCTGTGCGGGATCGGCGCGGCGCACGAGGTTCTCGGCGTGGACGCGGGCGGTGTAGGGCAGGCGTGCCCAGGCGTCGGGCGAGAGCGCATCGACGGCGGCGCGCGCATCGATGTAGTGCACCGTGGTGCCGGGCAGGGGTTTCTTGTGGTCGTTGTTCATGGGGCGGATGCAATGCGGGCAGGCCTGCAGCCCGCCCGCCAGGTTCAGGACAGCGGCGGCTCAGGCGCGCGCATCGAGGGGCACGAACTTCTGGTCATCCGGCCCCGTGTAGTTGGCGCTGGGGCGGATGATCTTGTTGTCCTGGCGCTGCTCGATCACGTGCGCGGCCCAGCCGCTGGTGCGCGCGATCACGAACAGCGGCGTGAACATGGCCGTGGGCACGCCCATCATGTGGTAGCTGACGGCGCTGAACCAGTCCAGGTTGGGGAACATCTTCTTGACCTCCCACATCACCGATTCCAGCCGGTCGGCAATGTCGTACATGCGGGTGGTTCCGGCCTCGTCGGACAGGCGCTTGGCCACGCCCTTGATGACCACGTTGCGCGGGTCGCTGACGGTGTAGACCGGGTGGCCGAAGCCGATCACCACTTCCTTGGCATCGACGCGGCGGCGGATGTCGGCCTCGGCCTCGTCGGGCGTGTCGTAGCGCTTCTGGATCTCGAAGGCCACCTCGTTGGCGCCGCCATGCTTGGGCCCGCGCAGCGCGCCGATGGCGCCCGCGATGGAGGAATACATATCGCTGCCCGTGCCCGCGATCACGCGCGCCGTGAAGGTGGAGGCGTTGAACTCATGCTCTGCATAGAGGTTGAGCGAGGTGTGCATGGCGCGCACCCAGCCTTCGGACGGCCGGTGGCCGTGCAGCAGGTGCAGGAAGTGGCCGCCGATGGAGTCGTCGTCGGTCTCCACCTCGATGCGCCGGCCCGAATTGCTCCAGTGGTACCAGTACAGCAGCATGGAGCCCAGGCTGGCCATGAGCCGGTCGGCAATGTCGCGGGCACCCGCCAGGTTGTGGTCGTCCTTTTCGGGCAGCACGCAGCCCAGGGCCGAGACGCCGGTGCGCATCACGTCCATCGGATGGGCGCCGGCAGGCAACTGCTCCAACGCCTGCCTGACGCTGGCCGGCAGGCCGCGCAGCGCCTGCAATTTGGTCTTGTAGGCCTGCAGTTCGGGGCGCGTGGGCAGCTTGCCGTGCACCAGCAGATGGGCGATTTCCTCGAACTCGCAGACCTCGGCAATGTCCAGGATGTCGTAGCCGCGATAGTGCAGGTCGTTGCCCGAGCGGCCCACGGTGCACAGCGCGGTGTTGCCGGCGGTCACGCCCGACAGCGCGACGGATTTCTTGGGCTTGAATGCGGACGCAGATGGCGCGTCGATGGTCGTGGTACTCATGGAAGGGTCTCCTGGTTCAGATAGGAATGGGCAATGGCCGCAGGAAGGCCGTTGTGGTCGACAGCCACCATCTCGAACAGGCCCTTGAGCACGTCCTCGCAGGCAATGCCCGGAGCCTGGGCCGACGCGGTGACGCAGACCGTCATGGAGCTGCGCCCCACGCGGCTGACCCAGCCGCGCAGGACGATCTCATGGCCCACGGGCACGGGCGCCAGGAAGTCCACGCCGGTGACGGCGGCCATCACGACCTCGCGCTGTGCCAGGCTGCGCGCAGCGAGAAAGGCCGCCTTGGCCATGAGCTGCAGGCCCTGGCCCGCGAACAGCGTGCCGTGGTGGTTGGCCAGCGCGGGCAATACCAGTTCATGCAGCTCGGCGGTTCCGGTGGGTGTTGTCATGTTTCGCAATTTACGCAAAATAGCGCCCCTGCCATAGTGCTGAAAAGGCGAATTCTTGCGAAACGAAGTCCGCGAATTTGCAAATTCTGCGAATAACTGCCACCCGAGGAAACAGCCATGAAGAAGACGTTCATGGGCGTCAAGCTGCGCAAACTGCGCGCGGAGCACGGCCTGTCCCAGATCGCCCTGGCCCACGCGCTGGGCCTGTCGCCCAGCTACCTGAACCAGCTGGAGCAGAACCAGCGGCCGCTGACGGTGTCGGTGCTGCTCAAGCTCAACCGCGCGCTGGGCGTCGATATCCAGCAGTTCTCGGAGGACGAGGAAGCGCGCCTGGTGGCCGGCCTGCGCGAGGCCCTTGCCGAGGCGCCCGAATCCATTGCCCTGCCCGAGCTGCAGGAAGTCGCCGCGCAGATGCCCGCCCTGGGACGTGCGGTGATGGCGCTGCACCGCCGCCATCTGGAAGCCCTGGAGCGCATCGAGAGCATGTCGCTCAGGCTGGGCGATGACCGCTCGGACATGCCGGTGGCGCGCACCATGCCGTTCGAGGCCGTGCGCGATTTCTTCTTTGCGCACCAGAACTACTTCGATGAAGTGGACCGCGCGGCCCAGGCCCTGGCCGGCGAGGCGCGTGCGGACCCGGGCCATCTGGCGGACTGGCTGGTCCGGCGGCTGCAGCAGCGCCACGGCGTGCAGGTGTATCGCCTGGAAGACTCCCGGCAAAGCCAGCGCCGGTTCGACCCGGCCACGCGCTCGCTGTGGCTGTCCTCGGCGCTGGAGCCTGCGCAACAGGCCTTCCAACTGGGCACGCAACTGGCCTTGCTGGAGATGGGCGACACGCTGGACCGGCTGATCGCCACCGCCGCCTTCCAGGGCGACCCGGCCTCAAGCAAGCTCGCCCGCGTGGGCCTTGCCAACTACTTTGCGGGCGCGCTGCTGCTGCCCTACGACCTGTTCCTGGAATCGGCCGAGCAGCTGCGCTATGACATCGACCTGCTGGGCCAGCGCTTTGGCGTGGGCTTTGAAACCGTCTGCCACCGGCTGAGCACGCTGCAGCGGCCCGGCGCGCCCGGCGTGCCCTTCTTCTTCGTGCGCGTGGACCGCGCGGGCAATATCTCCAAGCGCCAGTCGGCCACGCATTTCCACTTCAGCCGCACCGGCGGCACCTGCCCGCTGTGGACGGTGTACGAGGCCTTCGGCCAGCCCGACCAGGTGCTGCGCCAGCTCGCCAGCATGCCCGACGGGCGGCGCTACCTGTGGATTGCACGCTCGGTCTCGCACGGTCAGCGCGGCTATGGTTCGCCGCGCAAGACCTTCTCCATCGGCCTGGGCTGCGACATACGCCATGCCGCGCGCCTGGTCTATGCCAAGGGGCTGGACCTGGGCGACCCGGAATCGGCCACGCCCATCGGCATGGGCTGCAAGGTCTGCGAGCGCGACCAGTGCACGCAGCGCGCCTTTCCCTATGTGGGAAAGGCGCTGCATGTGGATGAGAACGCCAGCCGCTTTGCGCCGTACGGCGTAGGCGGCTAGCAACCCCCAGGCATCCTGTGCCGGGTCAGGAGGCCGCGCGCATGCGGTCGCGCAGATCGCGCACTTCGTCGTGGTTGCGCTGCGCGCCCTGGGCCTGGCGCTCCACCATCACGCGGATGGCCGGAGGCAGCGGCTGCTTGAGCGCCTTGCGGTACTGGGCCACGGCGGAATCCTCGCCGCGCTCGCACTCCTCCAGCACGGCCTTGTCGTCCTGCGAGGTCAGCGCCGTCTTCACCGACACCCAGCCCCGGTGCAGCGCGCCGGCCACCGTGCCGCCCGATGCGGGCTCGCGGCCCAGCTTGCGGATCTCGGCCTCCAGCTCCAGCGCGGCGGCGCCGCACTCGGCGCTGTGGCGCAGGAACAGGGTCTTGAGGTCCGGCGAGTCGGCGTTCTCGGCCGAGGTGCGAAAGCCGTACTCACCATCGCGGCAGGATTCGAGCAGGTCGTTGAGCACGTCGGCCACATCGTCGTTGTCGATGTCGCCGGTGTAGGCCGGTGCCACGATGGTCCCCGTGTCATCACGGACATCGCGAACGCCTGCGCGCTCCCAGGCTGCGCGCGCTGCGGGCCGGGCCTGATCCCAGTCCAGATGGCTGGCGCCACGGCGCGTGGTCCATTCGCGCTCCCATTCGGCGTCGAAGGCATCGAAATCGGCATCGCGGCGCGCGGCGGCCGCGTTCCAGCCCAGCTCGTAGGCGGGGCGGTATTCCTCGTAGCTGCGGCCTGCCACGTAGTAGGGCTCGTTCTGGTAGGCGTCGCGCCAGTAGGCGTCCTCGACCGTGGGATTGACGGCTTCGGCCGCGCCCTTGCCGGCCAGCCCGCCGACCACGGCACCGGCCACACCGCCCACGGCAGCACCGATGGGGCCGCCCATTGCGCCGAATGCAGCGCCGGTCACGGCACCGCCTGCAGCGCCTATGCCGGTGCCTACGGGATGTGCGCCGGGCGCGTCGGACAGCGGGTCACGGTTTGCGGGATTCGATTGCGTCATGGAATGTGCTCCTTGGCAGTTGAAAGTGATGTCTATCGTGATCGCCGTGGCGCGCCGCCGGCGTGCGCGCTTGCGGCCATGTGCCGTAGGAACGCGGCGACCGGGCCTTGCGGACATCGCGCCAGTGGCCTGTGGCCATTTTTCGCACCCCGGCACAGGGCAATCGGCGTGCCTGAGAACGGCGTTCATGCGCGTGGCATCTTTTCGTTCCTGCGCTTTCGGCGTGGTCCCACGGCGGCTGCGAAAGGGCCAAGAGACCATGGCCCAAGCGCCGCCTGCGCAGGCCCGCGAATGAAAGGAAGACGCCATGAAAGACAAGACCCCATCCGCATCCAAGTCCTCTGCACCCACACAGGCGAAGCCGTCGGGCGATGGCCAGACCAAGCTGCCCGGACAGGTCGGCAAGGCGCCCCATGCGCCCGGTGAATCCGATGCATCCGACGCATCCGAACAGGGCCTGCGCCTTCCGCACGAGCGTGACCAGAGCCTGGACGCTACCAGCGATGCGCCCGATCCGGTGATGCGCCAGGCCCATGACGACCTCGCCTCCGGCCAGGTCGATACCGACATGCGCCAGACGCCGGGCCTGGATGCCGAACGGCGCAAGAAGATGGTGCGCAAGCAGCCTTGATGGCACCTGAAGCTTGCACCTGAAGCGCAACGAGCTGCTGGCAGCCAGCAACCGCATGACCGGCATCGAAGGGCTCTGGACGGGGAGCAGCTGCAGCAAGGGGCGGCCTTCCACGTCAATCTGGCCGCCCGCGCGCACGAAAGCGGAGCCTGCAAGGAATGCCACTCCATCGACAAAGACGACCCGGCACGGCCCTGCAACTGAGGTGCCCGCGCTTTACTCCATACAGGAGCAACCCCATGCCCGACATTCCCGACTGGCTCCAGTGGCCTGCCTTTCTGGCCTCCATCGCCGGCGCCTGGTGTGTGGGCTCGCGTTCTGCGCAAAGGCGCAACCTGGGCTTCTGGATCCTGATGCTCAGCAATGCGCTGTGGGCGCTGTGGGGCTGGTCCACGGCGGCCTGGGCGCTGGTGAGTCTGCAGTTCTGCCTGGCCATCACCAACATCCGCGGCTCCATCAAGGCCGAGCGGTGAGCAGGCCATGGCAGCAGACGCTTTCCTGATGTCGATCCACGAAACCGGCAACCCATACCCTGGCGCCTCCATGGAAACACCCCCATCCCCCACCTGCAGATCCGCACTGTTCCTCGACTTCGACGGCACGCTCGTGCCGCTGGCCGAGACCCCGGACGCCATTGCGCCAGACCCCGTCCTGATCCCCATGCTGGCCAGGCTGCAGGGTCTGTTGGGCGGTGCGCTGGCCATCGTCACGGGTCGGCAGGTCGAGATGCTGGACCACTTTCTGGCGCCGCTGCATCTGCCCGCCGCCTGCGAGCACGGCCTGCAGCGGCGGGATGCCGCAGGCCGCCTGCACATGCAGGCATCGGCCATGCCAGAGACCGTGCTGCAGATGTGCAATGCCTTGGCGGCCGACCATCCCCGCCTGCTGGTGGAGCGCAAGCGCTCCTCGGTCGCACTGCACTACCGGCGTGCGCCAGAGCTGGCGACGCTGTGCCTGGACATGTTGGGCCGCGCACTGCGGCACCAGCCCGGGCTGGAGCTGCTGCACGGCAAATGCGTGCTGGAGGTCAGGCCCGCAGGCGTGGACAAAGGCCACGCCATTGCGGCCTTCCTGCGCGAAGCGCCGTTCGCCGGCCGCACCCCGGTGTTTGCCGGTGACGATGTCACGGACGAGAGCGGCTTTGCCGTGGTGCAGGCACACGGCGGCATGGCGATCAAGGTGGGCGAAGGCGCAAGCAGGGCCCGCCACCGGCTGGGCAGCCCGCAGGCCGTGCATGCCTGGCTGAAGTCCGCATGCATGCCCCTGGCTGCGCAGACCTGCGCGGAGGTGCTGCCATGAGCCGGCTGGTGGTGATCTCCAACCGCGTGGCCGATCCGCGCAGGGCCGCAGCCGGGGGCCTTGCCGTGGCCATGGGCGATGCGCTGCGGCAGACGGGCGGCCTGTGGTTCGGCTGGAGCGGGGCCGTCACCGACGACGGTGCCCTGGCCGCGCCGGCCGGCCATGTGCACCGCACCCAGGCAGGCAACGTCACGCTGGCCACGGTGGACCTGGACCGCGCGGACCATGACAGCTACTACGCGGGCTACAGCAACGGCGTGCTGTGGCCCGTCTTTCACGGACGGCTGGACCTGGCGAGCTTCGACACGGGCCATGCGGCCGGCTACCGCCGCGTGAACCAGCTGCTTGCGCGCAGGCTGCTGCCCCTGCTGGCGCAGGACGACATCCTCTGGGTGCATGACTACCACCTGATCCCGCTGGCGGCCGAGCTGCGCGCCCTGGGCTGCCGCCAGCGCATCGGCTTTTTCCTGCACATCCCATTGCCCCCGCCGACCCTGCTGGCGGCCATTCCCGAGCATGCATGGCTGATGCGCTGCCTGTTTGCCTACGACCTTGTGGGCCTGCAGACCCGCCAGGACGTGCAGCATTTCGAGCGCTATGTCTGCGACGAGGCCGGGGGCCAGTCGCTGGGCGATGGCGCCTTGCGTGCCCATGGGCAGCGCCTGGTGTGCCGCGCCTTCCCCATCGGCATCGATGTGGAGGGCTTCGCGGCGCTGGCCCTGTCCGGCGCATCGCAGGACATGCATGCGCGCATGAAGCACGAGTACGCCCAGCGTCGCCTGCTGCTGGGCATAGACCGGCTGGACTACTCCAAGGGCCTGCCGCAGCGCCTGCGTGCCTTTCGGGAGCTGCTGGCCCGCCATCCCGAGCAGCGCCGGCGCGCCACGCTGATCCAGATCGGCTCGCCCACGCGCGAGGGCCTGGACGCGTATGCCGACATACGGCGGGAGCTTGAATCGCTGTGCGGCGCCGTCAACGGCGACTACGGCGAGCTGGACTGGATGCCCGTGCGCTACATCCACCAGACCCTGCCGCGCGATGGCATTCCGGGCCTGTGCCGCGCGGCGGCCGTGGGCCTGGTCACGCCGCTGCGCGACGGCATGAACCTCGTGGCCAAGGAATATGTGGCGGCCCAGGACCCGGCCGACCCGGGCGTGCTGGTGCTGTCGCGGTTTGCCGGCGCGGCCGAGCAGCTGCAGGAGGCGCTGCTGGTCAATCCCTACGACGTGCACGGCACGGCCGCCGTGGTGCAGCAGGCCCTGCAGATGCCCCTGCAGGAAAGGCGCCAGCGGCACCAGCGGCTGCTGCAGCGCATCGCCGAGCAGGACGTGCACTGGTGGCGCAAGGCCTTTCTGTCTGCCTTGAAAGAGGCCAGGCCGCTGGAGCACAGGGAAAGGGAAGCCTTCGGCATCCCCGTTCCCTCGATCAGGCAGGAGCAGGCACCGCTGCGCCTGGAGCTGGCCGCCTGCCCTGCCGACGGCGTGGAACGGGACGCCTGCCGGTCGGTGGTCTCCGACAGGTAATGCCTTCCTGCTCCTGCGGCGCCGCGTTCATCCTCCCGGCACCATGGCATCGCCCGGCCCCACCCCCATTTCCAGGGCTGCGCACGACACACAAAAGGAAGGCAAGCGGCGATGGCCCAGCACGACAACGAGCACGCCCATGCGTGGACATGCAGCGACACGCTGGCGCAGGCCTTGCGCGGCCACACGGACCTGTCGCCAGCGGACCAGTTGGCCCTGCTGGTGGCGCAGGGCGCCGACCGCCTGCCGCTGCCGGGCCATGGCCACACGCTGCAGCGCTGGCGCGCACTGGCCGAGGTGGCCGCCCACAGCCTGAGCCTGGCCAAGCTCTATGAAGGCCATACCGATGCCCTGGCCATCCTGTCCGAGCTGCAGGCAGACCTGGCCACCGAAGGCCTGCGCTGGGCCGTCTGGTGCGCCGAGCCGCCGGGCGAGCGCGTGCAGGCCACGCCCACGGCCCCCCATGCTGCGGCACATGCCGGCATGGCCGTGCAGCTGTCCGGCCACAAGCCCTGGTGTTCGGGCGCGCGCGCGGTGGACCGTGCCCTGGTCAGCGGCTGGCTGGCCGACGGCCGGCGCTGCCTGATCGCCGTCACCATGGACCAGCCCGGCATCCGCAGGGACGACAGCCACTGGCAGGCCGTGGGCATGGCCGCCAGCGCCAGCGCCGACGTGCACTTCGACGGCGCCACCGGCGTGCTGGTCGGGGCCCCGGGCCAGTACCTGAGCCGCCCCGGCTTTCACCATGGCGGCGCGGGCGTTGCTGCATGCTGGCATGGCGCGGCAGCGCGCATCGCCAGCCATCTGCAGCAGGCCGTCGGTCAAGGCGAGGACCCGCACCGCCAGGCCCACCTGGGCGCGCTGGATGTGGCCCTGGCCGGCGCGGCCGGCCTGCTGCGCGACGCTGCAGCCCGCATCGATGCCACGCCCTCGGACCCCTGCCTGCTGGCCGTGAACCGCGCCCGCCTGGCCGTGGAAGCCGCCGCCGAAGAGGTGCTGCGGCGCGTGCCGCGCGCCATCGGTCCCGGCCCACTGTGCAAGAACAGGGGCCTGGCGCAGCTGATGGCCGACCTGCCCGTCTTCATCCGCCAAAGCCATGCCGAGCGCGACCAGGCCGCGCTGGGCCGCCTGCTGGCCGAGAAGGCACAGGCCTCGCAGGCACCGGGAGGCGCGGCATGGATGCTGTGAAGCCGCGCCTCATCGAGGGCCGGGGCACGCCCGAATCGCGCTGGCAGGCCTGGTTTGCGCAACGCCGGCCAGCGCAGGTATCCATGGACGACCTGCTGGAAGGCCGGCGCCGCGCCGTCATCGTCGCGCCGCACCCCGATGACGAGATCCTGGGCTGCGCCGGCCTGCTGCGCCGCTGTGCCGAGCGGGGCATGCCCTGCCTCATCGTCTCCGTGACCGATGGCGGAGCCAGCCACCCCGACTCGACGCTGTGGCCGCCGCAGCGGCTGGTGCGCGAGCGCGTGCAGGAGAGCACCCAGGCCCTGGCCCTGCTTGCGCCGCAGGCGCAGGTGCTGCGGCTGGGCCTGCCCGACGGCCGTATCGCCGAGCATGCAGCGCAGTTGCTGCAGCGGCTGGAGCAGTTGCTGCAGCCCTCGGATGCGCTGCTGTGCACCTGGCGCGAAGACGGGCACCCGGACCACGAGGCCACGGGCCAGGCCTGCGCCACGGCAGCCCGGCGCACGGGCTGCCGGCTCTTCGAGCTGCCGATCTGGGCCTGGCACTGGGCCGAGCCCGGCGACGCGCGCGTGCCCTGGCACCGCGCCGCCGCCATTGCGCTGGCGCCGCAGGAGCTGGCGCTCAAGCGCCAGGCCCTGTCGTGCTTTCGCAGCCAGCTGCTGCCCGACCCGTCCACGGGCCGCGACGCCATCCTGCCGTCCTGGGCCACGCAGCGCCTGCTGCGTCCGTTTGAAGTGGTGTTTCTATGAACGGCGCCCGGCAGCACTTCGAGCAGATGTACCAGGCCGACCCCGACCCCTGGCAGGTCGCATCGCGCTGGTACGAGCGGCGCAAGCGCGACCTGCTGCTGGCCGCCCTGCCGCGCGAGCGCTATGCCCACGGCTTCGAGCCCGGCTGCGGCAATGGCGAGGCCACGCAGCGCCTGCTGCAGCGCTGCGACCGGCTGTGCGCCGTCGATTTCTCGGACAGGGCCGTGGATCTGTGCCGGCAGCGGATTGCGCCGCAGGACCGCGCCCGCCTGGACCTGCAGGCCCTGCCCCTGCCCTGGCAATGGCCACAGGTGCCCCAGGTGCCCCAGGTGCCGCAGCAAGGCTTCGATCTCATCGTGGTCTCGGAGCTTGCCTACTACTTCGACGACGCGGCCCTGGCGCATTTCAACCGCCAGTGCCTGGCCTCGCTGCAGGGCGGCGGCCACTGGCTCATGTGCCACTGGCGGCATGGGGCGCACGATCACCTGCAGAGCACCCGCGCCCTGCATGACAGCGTGTCGGCCCATGCGCAGCTGCACTTGCTGCTGAGCCACAGCGAACCGGATTTCCAGCTGGACATCTGGCAGAAAACCCCTGAAAGGACGGACAGATGATCGGCGTGTGCATCCCAGCCCATGACGAGGAAGACCTCATAGGCCGCTGCCTGGACAGCGTGTTTTGCGCGGCCGCCCATGCCGACCTGCAAGGCGAGACCGTGGCCGTCGTGGTGGTGCTGGACAGCTGCCAGGACGCCACCGAATCGGCCGTGCGCCGCTGGCCCGCCATCCCGTTGTCCATTGCCGCGCGCAACGTGGGCAAGGCGCGGGCCCTGGGGTCGGAGTACCTGCTGCTGCTGGGCGCCCGCTGGCTGGCCTTCACGGACGCCGACACCACCGTCTCGCCGAGCTGGCTGGCCGACCAGCTGGCACTTCAGTCCGACGTGGTCTGCGGCACGGTGCAGGTGGCCGACTGGTCGGCCCACGGCGTCCAGGCGGACACGGCGCGGCGGCACTTCGAGACCACCTACACGGACCGCGACGGCCACCGCCACGTGCATGGTGCCAACCTGGGCATCTCAGCCTGGCACTACCGCCAGGCCGGCGGGTTCGACGCACGCACCTGCGGCGAGGACCAGGACCTGGTGGACCGCCTGGCGGCCGGCGGCGCCCGCATCGCCTGGTCGGCCCGGCCCCGGGTGATGACCAGCGGCCGCGCCTACTCGCGCGTGGCCGACGGCTTTGCCGGTGCGCTGCGCCAGGGATGGGCCCTGCCCGGCGACGCGCCGCCTGCGCTGCCCGTGCTCCAGGGCGCCCTGGCGCAGCAGGCCCTGGCCCTGCCTCAACCGCAGGCCGGCTCGTCCACGCGGTAGCAGTCCCTGAGGAACACCGGCAGGTCGTTGGCCGGCGGCACGAAGGGCACCTGGTACATCATGTCGCTGACAAAGCCACGGTGGTAGCTGCCGTGGTTCACCACGTGCAGCACGATCTGCTCGCGCGTCATGGCACCCTGCCCGCCGCCCACGAACTCGAAGTGCACGACCTTCGCCAGTTCCTCGTCCGGGCATGCGTCGACGAACTCCACATACCAGCGGTCCATTGCCTGCACGGATTCCCACAGCGCCTGCAGCGTGGGCGTGTGGTCGGTGTTGCGCATGGTGTAGCCATGCTTGCGGCCCTGCAGGTGGTGCCTGAAGATGTCCTCCACCACAAGGACGTGGTTCAGCGTGCGCACCATGTTGCCGAAGCTCGTGGGCCGCTGCTTCAAGGCCTCGCCTTCGGGCAGCTCCATCACGCTCTTGAAGGTCAGGCGGTTGGCCCAGGCCTTGTAGCGCACCAGCATTTTCAGGTTGGCCCTGGCCGATGAAACGGGAGCGCGCAGGCTCTCCTGGATCGCTGTCATTCGTGGGTTCTTTCGGTGTGGATCAAAGGCCGCTCAGTGCGCCTTCGACATGGGTGCGCGCCGTGCCGCCCACCCAGACCTGGCCCGTGCCGTCACGGGTCAGGAAGATGCGGCCGTCACGGCCCAGGCAGCGGCCCTGGGCGGCAACGTAGTCGCTGTCCATCACCCCCGTCGCAAACAGCCACTGCGCCAGCGAGGCGTTGAGGCTGCCGGTGACGGGGTCTTCGACGATGGCGCCCTGGTGATCGGAGAAGAAGGCGCGCACCTCGCAGGCGGCAGGGCTGGCACCGCCGACACCCCTGGCATAGGGCCCCACCACGCCCACGTCCATGCGCGTGGGCCACTGCCGGGCCGGGTTCAGCGCCAGCACCTGCTCGGCCGAGGCCAGGCGGATGCCCAGCCAGCCGGGGCCGTTGTCTATCCACGAGGCGGCCTGCACCTCTTCGGCGGTGATGCCCAGCATGCGCAGCGCGGCATCCAGCTCGTCGGCGGTGGGCGCGCCAAAGCGCAGCATGGGCGGCGCGGCGAATGCCAGCCGCCCATGCTCCTGCCGTATCTGCACCAGGCCCGCCCCGCACTCCTGGACGATGTGGCCTGCGTTCCTGGGCGCACCGCGCTGGGACAGCCAGGCATGGCAGCTGCCCAGCGTGGGGTGGCCGGCAAAAGGCATCTCCCGGTCCAGCGTGAAAATCCTCACGCGGTAGTCGGCCTGCGCCTGCGTGGGCGGCAGCAGGAACGCGGTTTCGGAGAGGTTGAACCAGCGTGTCAGCTGCTGCATCTGTGTGGTGGTCAGCGCCTGCCCACCGGTGATCACGGCCAGCGGATTGCCGGACAGCGGGCCGCTGGCGAAAACGTCGACCATATGAACGGCAATGCTCATGAAGACAGTCCTTGTTGCATGGGAAGGAAAAGAAGGGGAAACGGACGGCGGTCCCGATCTGCGCTAGGGCCGCACATCGGCGCGATGCACCACATGGACCTTGTTGCCGTCGGGATCGCGCAGGTAGGCACCGTAGTAGCCATCGCCGTAATGCGGTCGCGGGCCGGGCGGGCCTTCGTCGCTGCCGCCCCGGGCCAGGCCGGCGGCATGGGCCGCATCCACCGCCTCGGGCGATGGCGCCAGAAAGGCCGCCATGCTGCCGTTGCCCGCCGTGGCCGGCTCGCCGTTGAAGGGGCTGTAGACATAAAAGCGCGGCAAGGAAGCCTGCGGCGTCACCCAGCACAGCGCGGCCGGCCCGCCATCGGGCTGGACGGCGCGGCGCTGCAGTCCCAGCGGGGAAAGCACCGCGTCATAGAAGCGGCCGGCCCGCTCGAGATCACGGGCGCCGACGGTGATGTGGCTGAACATGGGGTGAACGTTACACTATCGAGAAATGAAATAGTGTCACGGCACACTCTTTTTTTCCTTGCCCCGACCATGCTCCTGCCCTCCCCCTGGACACCCCGTCTTGCGCGCATTGAAGCCAGTGCCGCCGAGCGGCTGGCGCGCGCCCTGGCCGACGACATCGTGGAAGGCCGACTGGCCGGCGGCGACCGCCTTCCCGCCCACAGAGACCTGGCCGACAGGCTGCAGATCGGCCTGGGCTCGGTGACCAGGGCCTATGCGCTGCTGGAGCGCCGGGGGCTGACGCGCAGCGTCAAGGGCAGGGGCACCTTCGTGGCCGCCCGGCGGACGCAGGGCGGCGAGGCCATCGACCTGTCCTCCAACGCGCCGCCGGCCGCCATCAGCGAACGCCTGCTGGCGCGCACGCTGACCGCGATTGCGCGCCGCATCGATGCCGATCACTTCAATTCCTACGCGCCGCCGGGCGGACATGCGGAGCATCGCCGCGTGCTCGCGCGCTGGCTGCAGACGCTGGGCCTGAACGTGGAACCCGGCCACATGGTGCTGACCAGCAGCGCGCGCCAGGCGCTGTCCCTGGCCCTGGACCTGGTCTGCCAGCCCCGGGGCCGGCTGCTGACCGAGCGCATCACCTACCCCGGCGCCATTGCCCTGGCCCGGCGCAAGGGCTGCGCCCTGCAGGGCCTGGCCATGGACGCGCAGGGCCTGCTGCCGCAGGCGCTGGCCGAGGCGCTGCATGGCATTCCCGCCGCCGAAGGCAAGGTGCTCTACCTCACCCCCACGCTGCACAACCCGACCACGGCCACCATGGGCGCGGAGCGCAGGCGGGCGATCGTGGATATCTGCCGGAACGCAGGCGCCTGGATCATCGAGGACGGCGTGTATGCCGCCTGCTCGCCCGATCACGCGCGCCTTGCGCACCTGGCGACCCTGGCGCCCGAGATCACCCTGCATGTGAACGGGCTGTCCAAGTCGCTGGGCCCGGGGCTGCAGGTGGGCACGCTGGTGCTGCCGCCAGCGCTGTGCGGCGCCGCGCTGGCGACGCTGCAGGAGCTGTCCATGGCGCCTTCGGCCCTGTCATGCGCCGTGGTCGATGAATGGCTGTCCCAGGGCGTGGTCGCCTCCCTGCAGGCCGACCTGCGCCATGAGGCACAGCGGCGCGTGCGGCTGGCCGCATCGCACCTTGCCCCACACCTGGGCGACAGCCGCCTGGTGCTGCACCCCGAGGCCTACAACGCCTGGCTGCCCATGGAGCGCGAGGCCGCCGACCGCCTGGTGTCGGCCGCAGCGGCGCTGGGCGTGACGCTGACGGATCCGGGCTCGCTGATGGTGGAGCCGCACGACCGTGCCAGCGGGCTGCGCATCTGCCTGGGCGCCCCAGGCCTGGACGACCTGGACGGCGCCCTGGCGCAATTGGCCAGGCTGCTTACTGCGGAGCCCTGAGCTTGTTCTGCAGCGCCCTGGCCACGGCGCCCAGCACGGGCACCTTGGCAAAGATTTCCTCCACCGGGTCCCAGAAATCGCGGTGCACTGCCACCAGTCCCTGCGCATCGAACTCCAGGTAGCTGGTGCCGCAGATGTGCATGGGCTGGCCCGATGCCCTGACAAAGCCCAGCTCCCACAGCAAAAAGCCGCTGTCCCCCTGCACCGCGCCCTGGCTGACGGCGAAGCGGGGCCGGTCCAGTTGCTCGAACATGTGGGCGAACACGCGCTGTATCGCTGCGTGGCCGCGCACATCGTTGAACGGGTCCTTGAACCGGGCCTGTTCCGCATAGAGGGCCAGCAGCGCCGGCAGGTTGTCGCGGCGCAGCGCCTCATAGGCCTGGGCCAGCCGGTCCAGTCGGGGATCGCCGAGGGCAGTGCTCATCGGTTTCAGGCTCCTGTGATGCGGCGAACCGCCGAGAAATACCAGGCATCGGGCAGGCAGCGCAGCAGCCGCACCCAGCGCGTGAAGCGGCGCGGAAAATTCATCTCGAAGCGCCCCTGTGCCCAGCCCTGCAGCATGTGCCGGGCGGCCTCGTCGGCACCGATCAGGGCCGGCATGCTGAAGCTGTTTTGCGCCGTCAGCGGCGTATCGACAAAGCCGGGGTTGATGATGGACACGCCCAGGCCCGGGCCGTGCAGGTCCAGGTAGAGGTTTTCTGCCAGGTTGTTGAGCGCCGCCTTGGTAGGACCGTAGGCCAGGGACATGGGCAGCCCGCGATAGCCTGCCACCGAGCCGACCAGGGCCAGATGCCCCTGGCCGGCCTCCAGCAGCATGGGCAGCACGGCATCGAGCAGGTGCAGCGCGCCGCCATAGTTCACGGCCAGGTGGCGCTGCATCTCGGCCAGGTCGAACTCGGTGGCGCGCTGGGGCCGGTAGTGGCCGGCGCAGTACACCACCAGGTCGGGCGCCCTGCCCACATGGGCCCGCACGGCACGGGCTGCCTGTGCCACGGCCTGGGCATCGGTCACGTCCAGCGGCAGGGCCAGGCAGCCTTCGCGGCCGCGCACGAAATCCTGCAGCGCACCGCCATGCCGCGCAGAGACAATCACGCGCGCGCCCTGGCCGTGCAGCGCTTCGGCCGTGGCGCGCCCTATGCCCGAGGAGGCGCCCAGAAGCCATGCCGAGCGGCCCTTCCAGTCGCGCAGCGGCGGGTTCAGCCGGCGGGATAACAGTGGCATGGCCATCACTCCTTGATGATGGCCAGCGTCACGTCGCCCAGGTGCAGGCCGAGCTTGCTCATGGCCGTGCGGTTGAGCAGGGTGCGCCCGTCCATCAGGTACATCCAGTCGTCCATGCTGACGTTCCAGACCCTTCCGTCCACGGGCAGGGCCAGCACGTAGCTCCAGCGGATGGCATTGCCCGCGCTCTGGCCCTGGGCCTCGCCCACCACGTCGTCGGCCCGGCCGCTGTAGCGGCCCTCGCCCAGGTGGCGGATATGCCAGATGCGCTGCTGCGTGCTGCCGTCGCTGTAGACGAAGTGCTCATCGAGCGTGCCCTCGTCGCCATTCCAGCGGCCCGTCATGCGCACGGTGAATCGCTTGACCACCTTGCCCGAGCGGTCCGTGAACATGCCGTGGGCCGTCAGCGGCCCGTTGAAGTACTGGCGCAGGTCCAGCGTCGGCTGCTCCTTGGCGTAGTCCTGCACGGAAGGACCGGCGCAGCCCGCCAGAGACAGCGCCAATGCCGCCCCCAGGCAGGCGCGCCGCAGTGGTGAAAACGAAGCGCAGTGGGTGATGTGGCTCATGTGTGCCTCCAGGAAGAATGCAGTCGCTCGGCGCGCCAGAGCAGCCCGGCCGCCGCCAGTTTGAGCAGGCAGGGCAGCCCGCCATAGGCCCAGGCCAGGGCCTGCAGGCCGGCCGGATCGGTGCTGCCGCTGCGGTAGCCCGCAACGGACAGCAGGGGCAGGGCCAGGCCCGCGGCCAGGGCCAGGTTGAGCTTGGTGGCGCAGGTCCACCACCCCAGGTAGCGGCCCTCGCCCTGGCCGCCCTGGCCGGACTCGTGGATCACGCCCGTGAGCAGTGCGCCCGGCAGGGCCAGGTCCGCGCCCAGGGCCAGCCCGCTGGCCAGGCAGATCACGGCGAAGGCCAGGCTGTCACCCGTGCCCAGCCAGGGCGTGAAGCCGAAGGCCAGCACGCTGGCCAGCATGCCCGCGCGCCAGCTGGGCGCCAGGCCCCAGCGCGAGACGGCCTTCACCCACAGCGGCAGGCCCAGGGCCGCCGCGCCAAAAAAGCACAGCAGCAGCAGGGGCTGCATCCCGGGCACCTGCAATCTGTCGGCCACGAAGAAGGGCAGCAAGGTGGCCGGAATGGCCGCGGCCACGCCGTTGACCATGAAGACGGCAAGCAGCCGGCGAAAGCCGGCATCCGCCCATGGTGAGATCCGAGAGGTGTCCGCCGTGGCCTGCTGCGGCAGCGTCACCGGAGCCTTGAGCCGGTACAGCCCCACCAGCCCCAGCGCCAGGCCCAGCGCCAGCACGGCGCTGGTGGCGTCCAAGCCCAGCCAGGCCGGCAACACGCTGGCCAGCAGCACACCGCCCAGCGTAGCGCCCTCGCGCCAGGCCGTGACGCGGGCCCGCCAGGCGGGCTGCCCGCCCCAGCGCGTGCCCCAGGCCTGGTGGACGATGGTGACGAAGCTGTAGGCCAGCGTGCACACCAGCAGGCTGCAGGCCAGCCAGCCCAGCATGGCGGCCTGGGCACCGCGCGGCGGATGCCACAGCGCCCAGAAGCCCAGGACCATCAGCAGGCTGGCCAGTGCAGCCGCCCACCACGCTGGCCGCATGCCCCGGCGCAGCAGCCGGTCGGCCTGGCGGCCGATGGCGGGGTCCACCAGGGCATCGAAGGCACGCGTGGCCAGCAGCACCGCGCCCAGCCCCGCCAGCGGCGCACCGGCCACGCTGGCGTAGTGGTAGGGCAGGTTCACATACAGCGGCAGGGACACGAACGCCAGCGGCGCGGCCAGGCCGCCATAGGCCAGCCCTGTGCGCCAGGGCAGCAAGGGGGCGGCGGCAGGGTGCGAGGCCATGGCGTGGTCCCGGGCGCTCAGGATTGGCCCAGCAGCGAGCTGCGCATGGCAGGTGCCGAGGTCTGGGGCGCGAGCCAGATGCCGAAGAACAGGCGCGCATAGTCGGCATCACGCAGCTGTGCAGTCTGGCGGCCGTTGTGGAAGAAGCGCACCTCGCCCTGGCCGTCGTTCAGGCCCAGCAGCCGGTCCTGGGCCGCCACATCGGGAAATGCCTGCTTCATCAGCGCCAGCCATTGGCGGGACTGCTCCTCGGTGAAGCCGTCGACCCTGCGCATTTCGGCGATGGAGCGCTCGGCGATGGCCGCGCCTTCGAGCTTGCGGTCATAGACCAGCTCCAGCGCGAACGGGTGGCGGGCGTAGTCTTCGGGCACAAAGCCCGGTGCGGCCCACAGCCGTGCCTCGTACACGCGCAGGCCGAAAAAGCGCAGCACGCCCGTGCCCACCAGGCGCGCGGCCGGCAGGGCGCTGCGCAGTTCGGCCGGAAGGTCGGCAGTCGGAGTCTTGGCGTGGAGTTCGTTGGGCATGGCGATCAGTGAAGGGACAAGGGCGCAGGCGGCGCCCCAGGCCAGCGCCTGGCGGCGCGGCATGTGACGTGGTGGCGATTTCATGGCAGGGGCCTGCGCAGCGTGAACTGGACGACATCGGTGTTGCCGGTGTCGAAGGCCGCCTCGCAGTAGGCGAGGTAGAAGGTCCAGATGCGCACGAAGCGTTCGTCAAAGCCCTGGGCCCGCACGGCGTCGAGGTGGTGATCGAAGGCCTGGCGCCAGCGCCGCAGCGTCTCCGCATAGTCGCGGCCGAAGGCCATGCGGCGCTCCACCACCAGGCCGGCGCGCCGTGCCTCCTGCTCGAAGGCAGGAATGCTGGGCAGCAGCCCGCCCGGGAAGATGTACTGCTGGATGAAGTCGGTGGAGCGCAGATAGCGCGCGAACAGGTCCTCGCGCAGCGTGATGGTCTGTATGCAGGCCAGGCCCCCGGGCTTGAGGCAGTCGCGCAGCGTCTGGAAGTAGCCGCGCCAGTATTCTCGGCCGACGGCCTCGAACATCTCGATGGAGACGATGGCATCGAAGGGCTCGCCCGCATGCCGTGCCGGCAGGTCGCGGTAGTCCTGGTAGCGCAGCTCCACGGCGTCGGCCAGGCCGGCCTGCCGCATGCGCTGCTGTCCCCAGGCCAGTTGCTCGCGCGACAGCGTCACGCCCGTGACCCGGGCGCCGAACTCCTGCGCCGCCGCCTCGGCCAGCCCGCCCCAGCCGCAGCCGATCTCCAGCAGGCGCTGGCCGGGCTGCAGCCTCACCTCGTCCAGCGTGCGCCTGAGCTTGGCCTGCTGGGCGTCCTGCAGGTCGGCGTGGCGCAGCGATTCACCCGTGCGCCCCTGGAACCAGGCGGCGCTGTAGCTCATGCCGGGGTCCAGCCACAGGCGGTAGAAATCGTTGCCCAGGTCGTAGTGGGCATGGATGTTCCTGGCGCTGCCGGCCCGCGTATTGCGCTGCAGCAGGTGGCGCAGGCGGTAGCCCAGCCGGCCCCACCAGCTGCCGTACACCAGGCTTTGCATATGGTCGCGGTTGGCCATGCACAGGCGCAGCAGGGCGGCCAGGTCGGGGCTGTCCCATTCGCCGGCGATATAGCCTTCGGCCAGGCCGATGTCGCCCGATTTCAGGGTGCGCTCCAGCGCCCGCCAGTCGTGCAGCACGCAATGCGCGTCGGCAGCCCCCGACGGCGGACGGGGCAGGTGCAGCAGGCGGCCATCGGGCTGCTCCAGGTCCAGCTGCCCGTGGGGCAGGCGTTCGAGCAGGTTCAGCACACGGCGTGCCCGCGCAGGCGTGCGGCGCGGCGCTGCGGCGGTGGGGCTCAGCAGGGGGGCGGCGGTAGTGTTCATCTTGTGACGAAGCGCTTGGGCGCGGAGGGTTTGCCATGGAAAGGCACGCGCTTGGCCCAAAGGCGCAGCGCGTGCCAGTGGATGCGGGCGACCACGCCCAGCGTCATCAAAGGGGTGCCGAAGAAGGCGCGGCGCACGGCGGCGGCATCCAGCGCCTGCAGCACGCCGCCCACGCTGGTCTGCAGCAGCGGGCCGTCCTCGTCATGCAGGTCCACGCGTGCCAGGGTGCGGTCTTCGCTGCGTTCGAAGCGGAAGCGGTACTCGCCGCGCACCTCGCAGAACGGCGAGACGTGGAATTGCTTGCGCGCCACCTGCTCCCTGCCCCAGGCCAGGTCCGGCCCCGCCAGCAGATAGGCATGGCGCTCGCCAAAGGTGTTGTTGACCTCGGCCAGCACGGCGGCCAGCGACCCGTCGGCGCGGTGCGCATACCAAAAGCTCACGGGCTTGAACACGTAGCCCAGCACGCGCGGAAAGGTGTGCAGCCAGACTTCGCCATCGGCGTCGCCAATGCCTTCGCTGTGCAGCAGCTGCTCGAACCAGGCCAGTGCGTCGCAGCCGCCCTCGCCGTGGTCGCTGTCATGGAAACTCAGCCAGCCACGGCGGTTGCGCCTGAGCGCGGCGTCCGGCTGCGTGCGCAGGCTGCGCATGGGCAGCATGAGGAAATAGCCCGGGTAGCGGAAGGCATGCTCCACCGGCCGCAGGCGGCGGTGCCAGACATGGCCGAAGCCGATGAGCGGCCGGGCCGTCATGCAACCCCCTCGAAGGCCGCGCTGGCGGGCAGGACGGGCAAGGTCGGCAGGGCATGCAGCAGGCCGTCGGCCGCGACCAGGCCCGAGCGCAGGCCGTCCTCGTGGAAGCCGTAGCCGCACCATGCGCCGCAGAACCAGGTCCTGCGCTGGCCTTGCAGAGCATCCACCCGGCCCTGGGCCTCGATGGCGGCCAGGTCGAACACCGGGTGGCTGTACTCGATGCGCGCGTGGACCTGGCTGTCATCGATGGGGCGCACCGGGTTCAGCGACACCATCACGGGCTGCTGCCACGGCAGGGGCTGCAGGCGGTTGAGCAGGTAGTGCAGGCAGACGCCGGCCCGGTCTTTTCCGGGATCGGCGGCGCGTTCGTAGTTCCAGGCGGCCCAGGCCGCCGGGCGGCGCGGCAGCACGCCGGCATCGGTGTGCAGCACGGCCTGGTTGGGCTGGTAGCGGATGGCGCCCAGCACGCTGCGCTCGAGCGGCGTGGCATCGGAGCCCAGCAGGCGCAGGGCTTGGTCGCTGTGGCAGGCCAGCACCACGGCGTCGAACCGCTCCGTGCCGTGCGCCATCTGCAGCAGCACGCCGTGCGCGGCGCGGCGCAGGCCCAGCACGGGCGCGTTCAGCCGGACCTCGTGGCGGCCGTCCTTTTGCAGCGCGGCCACCATGCGCCGCACATACTGGCGCGAACCACCGCGCACCGTGCGCCACTGCGGCCGGTCCGTGACCTGGATCAGGCCGTGGTTGTGGCAAAAGCGGATCAGCGTGGCCACGGGAAAGCGCAGCATCTGGTCGGTGGGGCAGGACCAGATGCAGCCCATCATGGGCAGCAGATAGTCCTGGCGAAAGGCCGGCCCGAAGCCGTGGTCGTCCAGGAAATCTTCGATGCAGCTGCGCAGCCGCGCTTCATCGCCTTCCTCGGCGATGCGCGTGGTCAGGCGGTTGAAGCGCAGGATCTCGGCCAGCATCTTCAGGAAACGGGGCCGCAGCAGATTGCTGCGCTGGGCGAACACACCGCCCAGCGAACTGCCGCTCCACTCCAGGCCCGCCCGGCCGCCGGCCTGCGGCACCTGCACGGAAAACGACATCTCGGCCTCCGCCGTGGGCACCTGCAGCTCTTCGAACAGACGGGTCAGCAGCGGATAGGTGCGGTGGTTGAACACCAGAAAGCCCGTGTCCACCCCCTGGCTCACGCCGCCCAGCGCCAGATCGACCGTGTTGGCATGGCCGCCGAAATGGCTGCCTGCCTCCAGCAGGGTCACGCCATGCCCGCCCGGCGCGCCGGCCAGCCGCCGTGCTGCGGCCAGCCCCGCAATCCCCGACCCGATGACTGCAATGCGATGCATGGGAGCGTCCTTCCTGGTTGAATCGATCAGTCAGACCATGAAGATCAAACTGTGAACTGATGAGTTCAAACTATATACCAAACGTATCCGCTTTGCACTATTTGGTATCGAATATGACCTGTCGGGTCTAAAATATGGCTATGACAAGCCGCTCCTCCATCAAAGAACAGATACAGCGCGTGCGCGAGCAGGCCATCGTGGCGGCCGTCAACCGGCTGCTGGCCACCAAGGGCTACGACGCCATGACGGTGGACGAGGTGGCGGCCGAGGCCGGCATGGCCAAGGCCAGCCTGTACAAGCTGTTCACCTCCAAGGAAGAACTGGCAGGGGCCGCCATGGTGGGCGTGCTGGACCGCGCCCTGGCCTTCGTGGACGGCCTGCGCGACGAAGCCAGCCTGGCGGCCGAGGCCGGCACGCCCACGCGCCCGCTGGACCAGCTCAAGGCCGTGACGCGCTGGGCCATGCAGACCCAGCTGGAAGGCGAGATGCCCTCCCTGCCCGCGCAGAACTCCAACCTCAGCGCCTCGCTGCAATCCAACGACGACTACATGGACCGGCTGATCGCGCTGAGCAACCGCCTGAGCATCTGGATCACCGAGGCCCAGACCAGCGGCCAGATGCAGGCCACGCTGCCGGCCGAACTGGTGCTCTACACGCTGTTCGCGCGGGCCTGCGATCCGGTGGTGGCCCTGCTCAAGGAGTCGGGCCAGTACACGCACGCGCAGATCATCGACTGGGTGACCAGCACGACCTTCGACGGGCTGGCGGCGGCGGGCTGATCCGGTGCGCGGGATCGCACCGATCCCAATGCAAATGAGAATTCATATCAACTGGATAAAATGCCGGCAGTTTCTTGACGCACAAGAGGAAAGGCCCGGCACGTGCATCCATCCACCTACAGTGGCGCCAGCCAGGCTCTGGGCAGCATGTACGCGCAGCACAACCCTTGGCTGGTCGCGTGGCTGCAACGCAGGCTGGGCAACCGCTGCGATGCGGCCGACCTGGCCCAGGACACGTTCACGCGCATCTGGGTCAGCGCCAGGACGCAGGCCATCGAGGACATCCGGGAGCCCCGGGCCTACCTGACGACAGTGGCCAGGCGGCTGCTGGTCAATCACCTCGAACGCCGCTCGCTGGAGCAGGCCTACCTGGCGTCGCTGCACCTCCTGCCCCAGGCCACCGTGCCGTCCGTGGAGGCGCGGGCCATCCTGCTGGAGACGCTGCAGGAGCTCGATGCGCTGCTGGACGCCCTGCCCGCCAGGGTGCGCACGGCCTTTCTCATGTCCCAGCTGGAAGGCCTGTCCTACGAGGACATTGCCGACCGGATGCAGCTGAGCGTGCGCACCGTGACGCGCTACATGGCCCAGGGCTTTCGGCAATGCCTGCTGGTGATGCTGGAGCGCTGAGCATGCAGGCCGCAGACGCACGCATCCTGGACGAGGCCGCCCGCTGGCTGGCCCGCAGGCACGCATCGGACTTCAGCGCGGCCGAGCAGGCCGAACTGGCGCGCTGGCGCAGCCAGAGCAGCCGGCATGAACAGATCTGGCAGTGTGCCGAGCAGCTCAAGGGCCGCTTCAACACCGTGCCCGCCGCCGTCGGCATGGCCACGCTCAACCGCACGCGCCCCTCGGCGGCACGGCGCCAGTTGCTGCGCTCGGCCGTGCTGGCCCTGGCCACGCCTGCGCTGGGCTGGCTGGCCTGGCGCCATCTGCCCTGGCAGGACTGGACGGCCGACTACCGCACGGCCAGGGGCGAGCGCCGCGCGGTCACGCTGGCCGATGGCAGCCGCGTGCAGCTGAACACGGCCTCGGCCATCAGCGTGCGCATGGATGGCACGGCGCGGCGCATCCGCCAGCATGCCGGGGAAATCCTGGTCGAGACCGCACATGCCCCGCCCTACGCCTCCCAGCCTTTCATGGTGCAGACAGACGACGGCCAGATGCAGGCCCTGGGCACGCGCTTCATCGTGCGCAAGCTGGAGCACGGCACGGCGCTGGCCGTGCTGGAGGGCGCGGTGCGCGTCGCGCCGGCAGCATCGGCCACGGCCGTGGTGGTGCATGCGGGCGAGCAACTGCAATTCGATGGACAAGGCGCCAGCGCCACCCGCCCGGTGGCGCCGCGGGACTCGGCCTGGACGCTGGGCGTGCTCTATGCCGAGAACCTGCGCCTGCAGGACTTCCTGGCCGAGCTGTCGCGCTACCGCGAGGGCCTTGTGCGGTGCGACGACGATGTCGCCGACCTGCGCGTCTCCGGCACCTACCAGCTGCATGACACCGACCGCATCCTGGCCCTGCTGGCCCAGACCCTGCCGGTGCGCGTGCACGAGCGCAGCCGGTACTGGGTGACGGTGGCGCGGCGCTGATCCGATTTTTTTCTGCCGTGGCTGTCCGGTTTTTCGCTCTCGCCTGTCAAGGCTTGCGAAGACCACTTTCATCGACAGCCCAGAGGACAGAACACCATGCACTCCCCTTCTTCCACCGCCGGACCACGCGCCAGCCTGCGCGCCACCGCCTTGGCGGCCCTGGCCGTCAGCACCTCGCTGCTGCTGCACGCGCTGCCAGTCCAGGCGGCCGAGCCGGCCGCCAGCGCCGCTGCCAGGAGCTACCAGATCCAGCCGGGTCCGCTGGGCCCGGCGCTGATGGCCTTTGCCGCGCAGGCAGGCGTGAACCTGGGCATGGACCTGCAGCAGCTCGTCGGCATGGAGACACGCGGCCTGTCCGGCACGTTCTCCGTGGAAGACGGCTTTGCGCAGCTGCTGAACACGTCAGGCTGGACAGCGCGCCGCGTGGGTGCGGGCAACTACGCGCTGGAGAAGCTGCCTGCGGCGGCCCGCCAGGCGCCGTCCGCTGCAGCGGCCGTGCCCGCAACCCCGGCCACTGCCCAAGCCGCAGCACAGGCCACGGAGCTTGCCGCCATCACGGTGACCGCACGCACGCAGAACAACCTGGTCGCACCGTCGCGGCAGGTGACGATCCTGGAAGGCCAGGAGGTGGAGCAGCTGCGCCAGGGCTCGGACAGCCTGGCCACCATGCTCAGCAAGGTGGTCCCCGGCATGGCGGACTCCAGCCACACCATCACCGACTACGGCCAGACGCTGCGGGGCCGCAACATGCTGGTGCTGGTGGACGGCGTTCCGCTGAACACCAACCGCGACTCGTCCAGGAACCTGGCCAACATCAACCCGGCCGACATCGAGCAGATCGAGGTGCTGCGCGGCAGCAGCGCCATCTACGGCAGCGGTGCGGCGGGCGGCATTGTCTCCATCCGCACCAAGCGGCCCTCGGGCGAGACGCGGGCCGAGACCATCGTCACCGGCTCGGCCCCGCTGTCCCGCCTGCGCGGCGCGGGGCTGGGCGGCGAGGTGCAGCACTACCTGTCCGGCGGCGGCGAGGTGGTCGACTATTCGGTGAGCCTGGGCGCCAGGCACATGGGCGGCGCCTTCGACGCCAGGGGCGACCGCATTGCACCCGAGCCCAGCCAGGGCGACCTGTTCGACTCCAACATCTACAACGCCTCGGCCAAGATCGGCTTCAAGCTCGATGCCGACCAGCGCCTGCAATTGACCGCCAGCCACTACAACGCGGCCCAGGACACGGACTACGCCTCCGACCCGTCGGTGGCGCGGCTGCCGGCAGGAACGGCGGCGGCCCGCCCCATCAAGGGCCTGGTGCTGGCCGACCAGAACCAGATCAAGAACACCATGCTGGGCCTGGACTACGAGAACCGGGACATCGCAGGCAGCACGCTGGCCGCCCAGCTCTACTACCGGGACTTCTTCACCCGTTTTGCGCCCTTCGACGCACGCGCCGTGCCGGTGCGGGGCGCCAATGTCGACCAGTCCATGCAGAACTCCGAGGTCTTTGGCGGGCGCCTGACCCTGAAGACGCCGCTGGGCGCCGGCAAGAAGAGCCTGCTGATCTGGGGTGCGGACTTCAACCAGGAGCGCACCGACATGCCCATCGACATCTTCGATCCCCGGGCCTATGACGCCAGCGGCGGCCTAGTCTTCCACAAGACGGGCCAGCTGATCTACATGCCGCCCGTCACCACACGCAGCATCGGCGCCTTCGCCCAGCTGCAGCACCGGTTCAATGCGCAATGGTCGGCGGAAGGCGGCCTGCGCTACGACCGCGCCCAGGCCAGCTTCAATGACTTCACGCCGCTTTCGCAGTCACGCGCCCCCAGCCCCCAGTCCGTGAACGGCGGCACCGTCAGGTACAACGCCTGGACCTACAACCTGGGCACGGTCTTCACGCCGGTCCCCGGCCAGGAGCTCTATGCCTCGTACAGCCAGGGCTTCGAGCTGCCGGACATCGGCGTGGTGGTGCGCAATGCCACGCCGGCCTTCAACCTGGGCAACTCCAACCTGCAGGCGGTCAAGACCAACACCTATGAAATGGGCTGGCGCGGCAAGTTCTCCAACGTGATGGCCAACCTCAGCGTCTTCCAGTCGCGCTCCAACCTGGGCGCCGTGCAGAGCTTCAACAATGGCCTGACCCTGCTGCGCACCCGCGAGAAGATCCATGGCATCGAAGGCGGCCTGGACTACTTCAGCGACGACGACCACTGGAGCGTGGGCGGCAGCTTCACCTGGATGAAGGGCCGCGAGCTGCCCCAGGCCGCCAGCGGCTACCAGGACATGACGGGCTTTCGCATCCCTCCGCTCAAGCTCACGGCCTATGTGGAGTACCGGCCCGACACGCGCTGGAGCCACCGCCTCCAGGCCACCGCCTATGCCTCCAAGGACTACCGCCTGGACGGCAAGACCGGCTTCGGCCGCTATGACACACGGGGCTACACCACGGTGGACCTGATCAGCCAGTGGAAGATCGACCCCAAGAACCGTGTGTCCCTGGGCGTGGAAAACCTGTTCAACCGCCAGTACTTCCCGCTCTACAGCCAGCTGCTGCGCAGCAACAACAACACCAGCCGCCTGCCAGCGGCCGGCACGGTGCTGAAGATCAGCTACGCGCACACCTGGTGACCCCATAGGCAGGCACCGGTCGCCGCAGCCCGCCAACAATCGGCCGGGCACGGAAAGGGCCGCCACCCGACGCAGCCGATCAACGACCATCGGCCATCGGCCATCGGCTGCGCCCGGACCTCAAGGCCCCTTGCGCAGCGAGATCGGCGTGCCCCAGATCGGATCGACGGCGCCCTGGCGGCCCAGGGTGGTGACCTGCATGGGCACCAGCCGCGCCATGAGTTTTTCCTGGTCAGAGGTCAGGTTGGCGCGGGAGGCCAGATAGGTGCGCGTGAATTCCATGGGCACCGGCAGCGTGTGGACGGTGAAGTCCTCCAGCGGGCATTCGACCTTCTCGGCCGCCACCTTGCGGCAGCCCGCCTGGCGGAACTGGTAGCTGGGCGTCTTCAGATACGAGCGCTGGCTCAGCACCAGTTGCCCGCCTTCCAGCGTGAAACTGGCCAGGGCCTGCCGGGGCGGCACGCGCACCTGGACCTTGAGCGCGGGGATGTCGCGCGAGTCCGTGTCCTGGTAGTAGCCCGCACCCATGCCCGGCGTACTGTCCGTGACCTGCCGCTCGCCCCAGGCCACGCAATGGCCCGAGGCACGGTGCACCGTGGTGCAGTACTTCTCGGTGCGGGTCTGCGTGTGCGTGGTGGCCTCCTTCCAGTTCATCTCGGTATAGAACTCTCGGTAGGTCTCGGGCGCCAGGGACACCGTGCCGCTGGCGCCGCGGCCTGCGCCCGCAGCGCCCGCCTTGGCCCCCAGCTGGTCGAGCCGGGCATTGAGCCAGTAGTCATCGCCGCCCGTCAGCAGGTACTTGCCGGGGGGCAGGACATGGACCTCGAAGGCCTTGAAGAGGTAGGTGGTCTTGGGATCGCGCTGCAGCGCGTTGTTCTGGAACTTGCGGCCGAACACGATCTCCGGCCTGTCCTGGTGGGTCCACAGCACGTTCGAGGTCCATTTGGACATGCCTTCGGCGTCGGCCAGCGACTTGTGCGGCGTCAGGTCAGCCACCAGCACCACGGCCATGTTGGCCTTCAAGGCCTCGCTGATCACCCACAGCGTCTTCGCCTGCTCCGCTTCCTCCTTCTCGAGCTGCCCGCTGGAAGGCGGCGCGGCACACCCCGACAATCCCAGGGCGAGCACCAGGGTCGGCAAAACGAAGCAGGGGCGCTGCAGTGTCATCGTTGAAATCCTTGGAGGTTGATGCTGGAAAGGCGTCATTGTGCGGGGAGATCTCCGGCGGCCCCGGCCAGGGCAGGCCCTCGACACGGAAAAGCCGCCCGAAGGCGGCCGGTTCCAGGGAGCGCTGCACCAGCGCTGGCTGCGATCAATCAGCGTTGCTGTGGCTGGCGCAAAGGCTGCCCTTGTTGGCGGACGTTCGCCTTGCACTGCATCTGGCTGTAGTTCCTGTCCGTGATGGGTTGCCCCATCTGCATGGGAACATAGGCCGGATGCTGCGGGCCTCTCGTGGGAAGAAGCTGTTTCATGGTTCCATCCTCACGTCAAACGGAACGCCGCCCAGCCTGTCAGCGGGGCTGATTGGGCTGCTGCTGGCCTGGCTGGTTCTGGCCAGGCTGCTTGTGCTGGGGGTTGTCCTGCTGCTGCTGTCCCGGGTTTTGCTGGTTCGGGTTCTGCTGCTGCGGGTTGTTTTGCTGCTGTTGCTGGTCGTTTTGCTGAGCCATGGGTATCTCCTTCACATGGTGGTCAAAGAGGCGCGTCAAACGAAGCGCCCGACTGCAGCGCAGATATGCACTGCGCTGGTAACCAGTGTGGGCCCGGACATGCGGCTCAGCCGTAGGACCGGCCAGAGCGTGCGCAGCCCCATGTTGCGACACCGCAGGTAGGCCAGCCGCCGGGTGTCCGACGGACATTTCGCACAGGGGGCAACGAAGGACCAGGGCAGGCCACGGCCTGCGCTATTCTGGCCAAATAAAGTCGTAAACAGAGGCGTAGCATCCATGCGGCTCAGCGCGCTGCTCATACAAATAGTCGTTTCCATAAAGTCGTGAACTCGACGCAATGCCTGATGTTGCCCCCGTACTCCCGACCCCGCCCTATTCGCAATGAAGTGCCTGCTCAGCCCCTGCAGCCTGTTGTCGCCTGAACTCCCGAGGCGAACGAATTTTCAGCGAAGAATGCGGATGCACCTCGTTGAAGTGCTCGAAGGCCGCTGGCAGTTGCGCCAGTACCGTCTGCGCGTCACTCAGGTCCATGCGCGCCACATAGTCGCGCTTGAAGGTGTTGACGAAGCTCTCGGCCATGCCGTTGCTCTGCGGGCTGCAGACGGGCGTGTTGATGGGCTTCAGACCCAGAGCGCGCGCCAGTGCCCTCGTTTCGGCGGCGATGTAGGCTCCGCCGTTGTCACTGAGGAACTCCAACTCCTGGCCCTGCGGGACCGCTTCGACCGAGCCGAAGCGGCGCTCCACGGCCTCGATGAGCATCTCGCGTACCGGCTCACCTGGCAGCCCTTTGCCCTCCCTCGCGCGCCAAGCCATCACCTCACGGTCGCAGCAATCCTTGGTGAAGGTGGCCGTCACGGTTTGACCCGAATCGCACTTGATTTCCAGACCATCGGAGCACCATCGAAGGTCGCTGCGCGAGACCGCAACACGGCCCTCATGCGTGCGTGCGGACTGGCGCCGGCGAGGCGCCTTGGGCAGCAGCAGAGCGGCTTGTGCCATGGCGCGATAGACGCGTTTGGCATTGACCCTCGGGGCGCCCCGTGCCGCACGCTGGCGGTTCACCAAGGCACAGGCCCGTCGGTAGCCATAGCTGGGCAAGTCGGCAATTTGCTGGCGCAGTTCGGCGAGCAGCCCGGCATCGTCGCTGGGTGTGCGATGGCTGCGGCCATCGGCCCAGTCTTCACCGCGCCCAAGCAGGTCGCGCACATGCGAGCGCGCCAGCCCCATCGTCCGGCAAACCGTCTTCACTGGTCGTCCCCGGGCAACAAGGGCGAGCGCGCAATCCACTTTTTTTCTGCGGCGTACTCCACGGCTTCCTTGAGGATTTCGTTCTCCAAGGTTTTCTTGCCGAGCACGCGCTGCAGCTTGGCGATTTCCGCGCGGGCAGCAGCCAGTTCGGATGCGGGCACGACTGCCTCGCCAGCGGAGACGGCGGTCAAAGCCCCCTGGCGTTCGAGCTTGCGCCACTGGAACAGCAGTCCAGCCGAAACGCCTTCCTGCCGAGCGACCAATGACACGCTAATGCCTGGTTCGTAGATTCGGCGCACCAGCGCCGCCTTCTCTGCGAGATACCAGCGCCTGCGGCGCTGGTCCTTCACGACTACCTCTATTGACTCCGTATGCCTAGTCATATGCACAGTCCTGTTCCTATCTTCAAAGATAAGCGATAGGACGGGGCCGGGGAATCAGGGGTCTATTTCATCTGCGGCTCATGATGGAGGCCACGGTGACTTGTGTTGCTCGCTACCGTGCGCTTCGGGTCCGTAGGCTTTCGCCAGCGTATGCATCGATATCCTTTCGTCGCTGAGGACAGCGGCTGCATCGCGCAGCCGCTGCCAGATCGGAATCGTCACCGGACCTCCGCCGCGGCCTGCTCGCCGCGCGTCTTCCACAGCGAGACGAGAACGCCACCTGCGATTAGCCCGAAGGTCACGCTTAACGAGATCATTGCCGGGATCTTTCCAATGATGCCCACAAGGAAAATCTTGCTGCCAATAAACACAAGCACCAGAGCCAGCGCGTACTTCAGGTACTTGAAGCGATGGATCATCGCCGCCAGCGCAAAGTACAGCGCGCGCAGGCCTAGGATGGCAAAGATGTTGCTGGTGTAGACGATGAACGGGTCAGTCGTGATCGCGAAAATCGCCGGCACCGAGTCGACCGCAAAGATCAGATCGACAAACTCTACCAGCACCAGGGCGAGAAACAGTGGGGTCGCGAAGCGCTCAAGCCGGCCAGTTTCGGGATCCTTTATACGTACCCAGAAGGCGTTGCCGCGCAGGCCGTCGGTAACGCGTATATGCCGCTTCAGGAACTTCAGCAGCGGGTTGTTCGCGATGTCGGGCATGTGGTCGGCAATGATCCACATCTTGATGCCCGTGAAGATCAGGAATGCACCGAACAAGTACAGAACCCAGCTGAACTGACTGACCAGCGTTGCGCCCAGAGCGATCATGATGGCGCGCAGCACGATCACGCCCAAGATGCCCCAAAAAAGCACACGGTGCTGGTACTGCCGCGGGATCGCGAAGAAGCTGAAGATCAGCGCAATCACAAACACGTTGTCCATCGACAGCGACTTCTCGATCATGAAGCCGGTGTAGTAGTCCATGCCGCTCTGAGCTCCCAGGTACCACCACACCCAGGCACCGAAGACCAGCGCTACGCTGATGTAGCCGGCCGACAGCAGCAGGCTCTCGCGCACGCCGATCTCCTGATCGTCCTTGTGCAGCACACCTAGGTCGAATGCCAGCAGCGCTACGACGATACCGACGAAGGTCAGCCAGACCCATACCGGCTTGCCCATGAAGTCGGACGTGAGGAAGGGAGTGATAAGTTCCATTTTGCTCTTTCAGTGAACGACGGTCTGATGCATTGGTGAAGGTGTAATGGAATGTCTGGAGTTTAGGGATGGTCTTCGTTTGAACAAACCAGAGTTATTCGCACCTAAGATTCGGTTTTTCCGCACTGGAGCACGCATGCTGAACTACCGCCATCTGCATTACTTCTGGGTTGTGGCCAAAGCAGGTGGCTTCGCCAGGGCAGCCGAGCGGCTCGACATGGCAGTGCAGACCATCAGCGCTCAGGTACGCGAGTTGGAGAAGGCATTGGGTCAAGAGCTGCTCAAACCCTCGGGCCGTGGCGTGGCGCTCACTGAAGCGGGCCAGGCCGCCTTCGCACGCGCCGAGGAGATCTTCCAGCTTGGCCAGGTCATTCCTGACGAGGTGCGTGAAGCGGCTAACGGCAAGGTGGCGCGTCTCGCGGTGGGATTCTCCGACGGCATCTCCAAGCTCGCCGCCCACGCGCTGCTGGAGCCGGTGCTGACAACCACCAACCTTCGCCTCGTCTGTCACGAAGGCGAATTCGAACAACTGCTGGGTGAGCTCGCGTTGCACCACCTGGACTTGGTGCTTGCCGGGCAGGCCGCACCACGTAACCCCAATTTGCGCTTGTCTAGCGAACGGCTGGTAGATGCGCCGGTCGAATGGTATGGTCCCGCGAGCATTGTGGGCAAAACCGAGCGCGATGGGTTTCCGTACAGCCTGAATGACCTACCCGTGCTGCTTCCGACCGGTCACTCGGCCTTGCGCACGACGCTGGAGCACTGGTTCATGACCCAGGGCCTGCGACCGCGCATCGTTGGAGAGTTCGAGGACAGCGCACTGCTCGCTGTCTTCGCTGCGCGAGGGCTGGGCGTGTTCCCGGTTAGCCGCCTGGGCGCCGGCGGCATCGGTGTGATGCGGGGCCTGAGACTGTTGGGAAGCGCCGATGGCGTGAAGGAAGAGATCCACGCCATTCGCTCTCGGCGCGGCCAGCATCATCCGCTGGTGCAGAAAATTATGGGCGCCGCGGCGACCGGAGTCGCCGGCTGAATCGCTGCCGGATCGGGCGACAGGTCGGTACGCGTCGGCGTAACGGGCTCGGGCTGGCTGAAGCCCCAGCGCCTCGTCCAGGCCGACTCACCACCTCCTGCACAACGCTTGGATTCATGCGCTCGCCAGTTGCTGCCGGGCGAGGCGTTCCGCCCGTTCTCGGCCACGGTCTACTTTCCGACCTTGCTGATTTATTGGCCGGGACTGCCCAAGTCACGCACCGTGCGTGACTTGGTTGCCAGTCTGCTGAGTGCGCGCAACGCCTGAGCAGACAGCCTGGGAAAGTCGCACGCAGACTACGCCATCACCACTTCACGTTGAGCGACACAAAGGCCGAGCGGCCCGCGCCAGGCGAGTACATGGGCTGGGCGCTGTCAGCGGGCCAGAAGAAATTGTCCCACCACACGTAGGCGAACTTGCGGTTGGCGAGGTTCTTCACCTGCAGGTCCACGCTCACGGTTTTGGAGAGGGCATAACGTGCATTGAAGTCCAGCAGCACAAAGCTGCCGAACTTGCCCTGGGCGTTGAGGTCGTCTATGAAGTAGCTGCCTTGTGCGCGCGCCTGTAGGCCCAGGCGCAGCGCCTCGTTCGCCTGGTAATCCACCCCGGCGTTGGTGATGTGGCGCGGGGTGGCGAACACCTCCTTGCCCGCCAGCGAGGTGCCAGATGCGGTGAACGCACGGCGCACCTTGGCTTCCTGTAGCGAGTGCGAGGCCCACAGCGTGACTGCACTGCCGATGCGGGTGGATGCCTGAAAGTCGATGCCCTTGCGCCGGGTTTCGCCCAGGCTCACGTTGGTGCCGGTGCTGGGCATGTTGGCCACTTCGTCGGTGGCGTCCTGCTGCCACACGGCCACGCGCAGGTCGGTCCGAGGGCTGGGCTTGAACTTTACGCCCAGCTCGGTACCGGTGTTGATGGACGGGGCGAACTTGGCCTGCGTGGCGGAGGTGATGTAGGCTGGTGCGCGTGATCCGGTCAGGATCTGGAAGGTGCGACCCCAGTTGGCATAGACGCTGGTCGCGTCGTTCACGCTGTACACCATGCTGAGCTTAGGCTGCTTTATCCAGCCGTAGTCCTGCAGCGGGCCGGTGGTGCCGCTGGGGCTCAGGGCGGTACGGCCAGAGAACTTGTCCAGGCGCAGGCCCGGAATGATCTTGAGCTGGTCGGTTGCATTGAAGATGGCCTGCACATACGCGCCCACGTTGTTCAGCGTGTAGCGGTCGTCGTTGGAGGTGTGCGTGGGGTTGCTGAACTGCGTAGGCACCGCATAGGCGTAGCGGTAGCGCTGGTACAGGTTCTTCTGGCGTTCTATCTGGAGGCCGCCGTCCACCGTGAGCGTATCGCTGGCGCGCCAGGTGACGGTGCTCATCAGGCCAGTCTGGTCTTCGTCCCACACGCGGCGCTGGCGTGGCAGGTTGTTCAGGCTGGCAGCAGCGCTGTTGGTGAAGGTGACGCGGCGGTCATCGTCGTAGTGGTTGAAGTAGAGCTTGTTGCTCATGAACAGCGCGGGGGTGGCCTGCCAGTCCAGGTGCAGGCTAAGGTGCTGCATCTGGCGGTCGTCGCCGTCGTTGGCGTTGTGGGCGCCGGTTTGCTTGCGGTTCTGGGCCATCTCGGTGGCGGTCATGAAGCCGGGCTCTTCGGCTTTGTGCGAGTACAGCCGGGCCACGGCACCGACTTTCAGCGTCCTGTCTGCAGAGGTCAGGAACCATTTACCGCCCAGCGCGTACTTTTCAGAGTCGGAATGCGCGCGGTGCCCGTCTGAGCCCTGGTGGGCAATGAAGTAGTTTTGCGCAAAGCCGTCAGACTCCCGCCCCAGGGCGACTTGCACTTCGCGAGTGGCGTGGCTGCCCACGGTCACGCGGCCATCGCTGTAGTTGCCGCCCTGACGCGTGCCAAAGTTGATGCTGCCGCCAATGTTGTGCAGGCCGTAGCGCGGGTCGTTGGTGCCGCGCACCACTTCGATAAAGTCCAGTTCCAGCGGGAAAATCATGTCGATGAAGCGCTGGTTGCCGCTGTTGACGTTGCTGGGGATGCCGTCGATCAGAACCTTGATGCCGTTTATATAGCCCTCGCCGTTGAAGGCGCGGAACGTGGCCTTACCAGACTCTGCCCCCATGCGGGTTTCGGTGAGCTGGATGCCGGGCAGCTGGCCCAGCAGCTCCCAGCTTTGCATCACGTTTTTGTCCTCGATCTTGTCGGCTCCCAGGATGTCGACTGAGGTGAGCAGGCTGGTGGGTGGCAGGGCACCGCCGGTGCCCGAGTACACGGGCACTTCGCCCAGAACAATGACGGAATCGCCTGCGGCGTGGGCAGTGGCGTGCAGACAGGCAAGGGTGGCCGCCAGCGCGACAGGCAGCATTTTGGAAGGAAGCGACACAGAAAAACTCCTGAGGCCACAGGCCCCATGCAATGAATCAAAAAACCGGATACACCCGCAGGCTGCGCCGCTTTGGAGCGGTGCTGGCACGGGCCAAGGCGCCGCTGCTGCGTGGTACGCAGCGGGCGCAGTCAGGGTCAGACGTTCAAGTGGGGGGGCGGAGCGCGGGGTGCGGGCGTGAGCCAGCCGGGCGATGCGTGGTCAGAGCGCGTGGCCGCGCCGGGCGGTCCAAGCTGGCGGGCTGCCGCCAGTACAACGCCGAACGTGGCGGCGGTTGCCGCGTGCTGGTGACCGAAAAGATGCTGGCACACCACACAGGCGTCTGCCCTGTGGGCGTCATCGTGATCACCCGTGGCAGCCAGTGTGATTGCAGCCGCTGCATCAGCATCGTTGTAACCGGCATAGCGCACGGGTACCGACTCGAGGCCGGGTTCTGCAAGGTGGGCCAGCTGGTGCGCCCACGGAAGCACCGCTGTGCTGCACAGGGCCAGCCACAGCAGCCCTATGAAACGGTGAATCCAGGCGCAACGCATGGGCGGCAATGATACCGGCGCGTAGCCCCGATGCGAGGGCATTGGCTGCGTCAGAGGGGGTAGCAGGGCACCTTTTGCACCAGCATGGGTGCCTGCGCTAGGGTGGGGATGCCACCACTGGGCTGCTGCCGGTTTCAAAGACACCTTGTAAGGTGGAAGATGAAACCGGAGGTGGTTTATAGGAACAAAACGGCAGTTCAGCCGGGAATTCAAGGGCGAAGCGGTCAAGCTGGTGACCGAGTGAGGGGTTGCAGTGGCGCAAGCGGCGCGCGACCTGGATATAAGTGGCTTCTACGCCTGGTTGGTGAGGCCACGCAGCCAGAGTGATGAGCGGTGAGGTGCGCAAATACGGCCAAGCTAGGTGCCGAAAGCAGCCATTGGTGAAATTTTGCTTCCCCCTGTGAATTCAACCGGTCATTGCTGCATGTACGCCTGCTCGAACCACACGAAATGCTCACCCAACAAAAAAGGGCAGGCGTCAAGCCTTTCGCGCAATTCACGTAGGGCTTGAAACCTTATACGAGGCAATAGGTTAGCCCTGTTTCGTGCCGCCTGCTGTGATACGGCGTTGTGGGCTAGGAGCCACATAAGAGCTTGGAGAAAGCAAGCCGGATCGCGCTGTGGCGGTGAAGACTGCCGAAGAATAACGGACTTGTTTCATCGTCAAAGTCCATTCCACCGCCCCCTATCCAGAACAAAGAACGCGCAGCTTGGGGCTGCGCGTTCGAGGGATGACTGCCGGCGAAAACCCGCATCGTCAGCTTGGCTTTGGAAGCTCGGCCCTGCCCGCGCCCCCCTTCCTGAATCCCGGTCGTCAGCGATAGACGCCCCCAGCATGTGCGGGATCAGCGTCACGGCAATGTTGATAGTCCACCGCTTAATATGCAAGCAGCTGTGCAGCACTCTGCGGCGTCTGTAGGCTGACGCCGATTGGAGGGCTCACTCATCTCCTTGACTCCGAGATCCTCGCTCGCAGCCCCGCGGAACATCCACGAGCCCCCACCGGAAGAAGTAGAGTTGGCAAGCCGCTCCGAAATCTCCGGGCTACTTCGGCATGGGCCCCAGCTTGACGCCATCCGGGTAGTACTTCCAACCATCCCGGATCTTCACCTTGTCATCCCAGGGCAGCTTGTACTGGCCGTTAGCCAGGTCTTCCACCCATGTCAGGTAGTTGGCCCTCTCGCCGCCTGGCTTGCCGACATAGGCGCGGCAACCCAGGTTGAAGATGTTGTTCTCCAAGGCCCAGTGCTCACGGGCCTTGTCCACGAGGCGCGGGAATAGCTCGGCTGTGACGATCTCCCACGGGTTGCGATGGCCTTGCTGAACCACGTTGCCATCGTAGTTGCAGACCGTACCTTCGCCGAAGTAGTAGAAGACCCCGTCGTAGCCCGCGAGGTTCACCGCCAGGGTGTACATCAGGTTCTGCCAGGCATTGGTGCGGTTGGTCCAGATCCACTGGTCGTTGACTTGGGTCGAGTAGCCCGAGATGCGAATGTAGACATTGGCACCCTTGTAGGCCGCCTCGCGTGCCAGCTCGGGGAACATTCCGTCGTGGCAAATGCACACGGCCAGCTTTGCTCCCTTGGGACCATCACACACCGGCATGCCGAAGTTGCCTGGCGACCAGGGTTCAATGGGAACCCACGGCTGCAGCTTGCGATAGTGCAGTGCCAGCTCACCGTCCGCATTGATGATGATCGCGGTGTTGTAGGGGGGGTTGCTGGGATCTTCGTTGGGCTCCATCACCGAGAACACGCCCCATACGTTCGCTTGCTTGCAGGCTTGTTTGAAGCGCCCGACTTCGGGGCTGTCGACGGACAACAGCATCTCATCGTAGGTCCAGATTGCAGTGTTGAGCCCTTGCGTCGAGTATTCGGGGAACACGATCAGGTCAAGGTCCGGATAGCCAGCCTTCGTGCTGGCCACCGTGCGGCAGATCTGGTCAACCTGCACCTGAATGTCCTCAGGGCCTTTGATGACGGGAACAGGGTATTGAATCATTGCGACGAGCAATGCTTCATCCCATGCGCTGACGCTTCCTGTGCTTGCCATGGCTGTATCTCACTTTCTGCAAATGGACCCTTTGACGACAGGGCCAAAGTCGTGGAGCCGAGTTTTGCAAAACACGCATCAGTGCTGAATACGTTGCCTAGCGTATTCACGGAAAGCGAATGTTATGTTATAACATTACTTGAAACTTTCAGGAGTCACTGTGGAATTGACCGCCAACCAGCAACGTGTCCTTTCGACGCTGAAACAGGCTCAAGCCCCTCTCAGTGCCTACAACCTGCTCGACCAACTGCGCGGGCAGGGTTTCAGCGCGCCTACCCAGGTGTACAGGGCGCTGGAGCGTTTGATTCAGGACGGGCTGGTGCATCGACTGGAAAGTCTCAATGCCTATGTCAGTTGCACCCGTGCTTCAGGCTGCCAACACGGCCCGACGGCTTTTGCCATTTGCGACAAATGTGGTCATGTCGATGAATTCGTTGACCGCTCACTCGGGCGCAGCTTGGGAGCGTGGGTCAAGGAGAGTGCGTTCTCGCTGCGCGAATCCACCATCGAACTGCGCGGCCTGTGCGGCAAATGCGCCGCGCAACGTTGAGTGCGTCCTGAACCTCGTATTGAAAGACATAGACACGATGAAATCCTTAGCTCCTTCCGCATCCAACAAGCTCCCCGTCACCGTCCTCTCCGGCTTCCTCGGTGCGGGCAAGACCACGTTGCTCAACCACATCCTGAACAACCGTGAGGGTCGGCGAGTCGCGGTCATCGTCAACGACATGAGCGAGGTCAACATTGATGCCACACTGGTGCGCGACGGCGGTGCCGAACTCTCGCGCACAGACGAAAAGCTGGTGGAGATGAGCAACGGCTGCATCTGCTGCACCTTGCGTGAAGATTTGCTGGTGGAGGTGGATCGGCTTGCCAAGGAAGGCCGCTTCGACCAACTCGTGATCGAATCCACCGGCATCTCGGAGCCGCTGCCCGTGGCCGAGACCTTCACCTTTGCGGGCGAGGATGGCCGCAGCCTGGGCGACGTGGCTCGGCTCGACACGATGGTGACGGTGGTCGACGCTTTCAACTTCCTGCGCGACTACAGCTCGCGCGACAGCATTCGCTCACGCGGCGAGTCGCTGGGCGAGGAAGACCAGCGCACGGTGGTGGATTTGCTGATCGACCAGATCGAGTTCTGTGACGTGATCGTGCTCAACAAGACCGACCTCATCACGGACGAAGAGCGCGAGCGGCTGATGGCGATCCTGCGCAGCCTCAATCCACGCGCACGAATCGAGATTGCGGCGTTCGGCCAAGTGCGGCTTGAGCGCGTGCTGGATACCGGCCTGTTCGACTTTGACGAAGCTTCCAAGGCGCCCGGCTGGCTGCAAGAACTGCGCGGCACGCACACGCCGGAGACCGAGGAATACGGCATCCGCAATTTCGTCTATCGGGCACGCAGGCCATTTCATCCGCAGCGCTTCTTCGATTGGGTGGAAAGCGAATGGCCCGGCGTGGTGCGCTCCAAGGGCTTCTTCTGGTTGGCCAGCGATCCGACGCTGGCGGGCAACTGGTCGCAGGCGGGTGCGGTGGCCCGGCACGGCCCTGCTGGCTACTGGTGGGCTGCGGTGCCGCAGGAACGCTGGCCGCAAGACCCCGAATCCGTCACTCTGATCCGCACCAAGTGGGACGAGCGTGTGGGCGATGCCCGACAGGAGCTGGTGCTGATCGGCATGGACATGGACGAAGCGGCGTTGCGCGCACGCTTCGATGCCTGTCTGCTGACCGACGAAGAAATGGCCCAAGGCCCGAAGGCGTGGACGACTTGGCACAACCCGTTCCCCGACTGGCACTGACTTGACCGTGCTCCCCATGCTCTGAACCGGGTGGGGGCGCACCCCCACTGGATTTTGAGCATGAATGCAGCGCTTCCCGACGTTTCACTGACCGACATTGCCCCCAGCCTCAGTCCGCTGGCATGGGTCGGCATGCAGGGCATCGATCTTCCCATCACGGTGGCAGAGCCGCACTGCCGGCGCGAACTGCATGCGCGCGCCGATGTGCAGGTCGATTTGCCGGCCCCACATGTCAAGGGCATCCACATGTCCCGCCTGTACCGGTTGCTCGACGCCTTGGGGCAGGGAGAGACGCTGTCGCCTGCAGGCCTGCGACATCTGCTGCTGGCCATGATCGACAGCCATCAGGACTGCGAGACCCGCAGTGCGCGGCTGCGCCTGAAGTTCGCGCTGCTGGTTCGGCGTCCGGCTCTGGTCACGCGGGGGCTGTCTGGATGGAAGTCCTATCCCGTTTGTATGGATGCGTCGCTCATCCATGGCACGTTCAAGTGCCGCGTGCAGGTCACGGCGGGCTATTCATCGACCTGCCCCTGCTCGGCGGCGTTGTCGCGGCAGATCATCGAACAGAGCTTTCTGAAAGCCTTCGGCCGGCAGCCCAAAGTGGAGAAGGCCGACGTGGCGGCCTGGCTGCATCAGCATGCCACGCTGGCCACTCCCCACAGTCAACGCAGCGAGGCCGAAGTCGCTGTAGATGTGAATGGCGACGGCGACACACTCGGTCTGCTGGCACTAATCGACCGCATCGAGCAGGCCGTGGGTACGCCCGTTCAAACGGCGGTCAAGCGAGCCGACGAGCAGGCGTTCGCGGCACTCAACGGCCAGAACCTGATGTTCGTCGAAGACGCGGCACGGCGTATCGAGGCTGCATTGAGCTGCCACGCCAATCCCCGCGTCCATGTCCGACACCTGGAGAGCCTGCACCCGCACGATGCAGTGGCCTGGGCGGCTCCGATGCCTGAAGGAGTTCGCGGATGACCACCGAATCCGGACCCAGCCTGATCCCCGTCACTCTGCTGACGGGGTTCCTTGGCAGCGGCAAGACCACCGTGCTCAACCACCTGGTGCGCCAACCTGAGCTGGCCGATGCACTGGTCATCATCAACGAGTTCGGCGAAATGGCGCTTGACCACCTGCTGGTCGCCCACAGCACCGAAAACCTGGTGATGGAAATGAGCAGCGGTTGCCTGTGCTGCTCCATCCGCGGCGATCTGGTCAAAACCCTGCGCGACATCACCTGGCGCTTCTCGCGTAACGGCCAGCGGCAGTTTCGCCGCGTGCTGATCGAGACCACCGGCCTGGCCGATCCGTCACCGATCATCCACACGCTGATGACCCATCCGCAAATCGCGCCGAAGTACCGGCTCGATGGCATCGTCACGACCGTGGACATGGCCACAGGCATGCACACCCTCGACCAGCACCCGGAAGCCGTCAAGCAGGCGGCCGTGGCCGACGCGCTGCTGCTGACCAAGGTCGATCTGGTCTCGGACGAGCAGCGCCAAGCGCTGCTGCGCCGGCTCGACAGAATCAACCCGGCCGCCCCGCGCTGGGAGGTACGGGGCGGCGAAATCGCACCGCAGAAGGTGCTGAATCTCGGACTGTTCTCTGCGGACGGCAAGACCCCCGACGTGGTGCGCTGGCTGCGAGAGGAAGCCTATGCGCCGGCGCATGAACACGCACACGATCACCACAAGCACGAACATCAGAGCCACGACCACACCGCGCACGAGTCGCACGGCCATCATGAGCACGATGACGGTCACGCGCACGACCATCACGACGTGAACCGCCACGATGACCACATCCGCGCGTTCTGCTTCCACGTCGATGACCCGATACCCGACGAGGTACTGACCAACTGGCTAGAACTGCTCATGGCCTTCGTGGGCAGCAACATCCTTCGCGTGAAAGGCATCCTCAACGTGGAGGGCAGCGCGCAGCCGATCGTCGTGCATGGCGTGCAGCACATCTTCCATCCGCCCGTGCCATTGCCCGCCTGGCCGAGCGAAGACCGCCGCTCGCGCCTGGTCTTCATCACCCAGGACGTTGACCGGGAGGTGGTTGAGCGCACGTTCGAGGCGCTGAGGCAGGCGCTGCCACAAGCGGGAGAGCCGACCGCATGAACCCGCCCATCCAGCTTTACAACACGCTCGTTCGCAAGAAAGAACCCTTGCACACCGGGCAGCCCGACCGGGTGACGATGTACGTGTGCGGCCCCACGGTCTACAACTTCGCCCACATCGGCAACGCGCGGCCTGCCGTGGTGTTCGACGTGCTGGCCCGGCTGCTCCGGCAGGACTACCGCGAGGTGGTCTATGCCCGCAACTTCACTGACGTGGACGACAAGATCAACGCGGCGGCGGCCACCGATGGGGTGCCCATCGGCACCATCACCGGCCGCTACATCGACGCTTACCACGAGGATATGCGGGCGCTGGGGGTGCTGACACCCGACCTGGAGCCGCGCGTCACCGAGCACATTCCCGCGATCATCGACCTGATCCGGAAACTGATGGCGCGGGGCCACGCCTACGCCGAACAAGGGCATGTGCTGTTCCATGTGCCGTCGTATCCGGCCTATGGGCAGCTCTCGGGGCGGCGCACTGAGGACATGCTGGCCGGCGCCCGCGTGGAGGTGGCGCCCTACAAGCGCGATCCGATGGACTTCGTTCTCTGGAAGCCCTCGATGCCGGAGCAGCCCGGCTGGGACAGCCCCTGGGGCCGGGGCCGCCCTGGCTGGCATATCGAATGCTCGGCCATGATCGGCCAACACCTGGGCCACACCATCGACATCCACGGCGGCGGGCAGGATCTGATCTTCCCGCACCACGAGAACGAAGTCGCCCAGGGCACCTGCGCCCACGGCGCGCTCTACTGCCGCACCTGGGTACACAACAGCTTCGTCACGGTGGAAGGGCAAAAGATGTCCAAGTCGCTGGGCAACGTGCTGCTGGTGCGAGACTTGCTGCAACAGGCGCCAGGCGAAGCCATCCGCCTGGCGCTGCTGTCCACCCACTACCGCCGGCCGCTGGACTGGGGCGCCCAACGCCTGGCGGCGGCGCGACAGGCGCTGACGCGCTTCTATGCCAGCCTGGCGAAAGTCGAACACGTTTCTGCGTTGGCAGACACCACCCCCGATGCACAGGTGCTGGAGGCACTGCGCAACGACCTCAATGTCCCTGGGGCACTGACCCGCCTGCACGCGCTGCGCACGAAGCTTGACGAAGCGGCGACGGACACGGCGCGGGCACAGGCCAAGTCGCGCCTGCTGGCTTCAGCCGGTGTGATCGGCTTGTTGCAGCAGACTCCGAGCATGGCAATGGAGGCGCTTGCGCCATCGGACTGGGCGCGGACGGTCAATGCCCACCGTGTCCGAGAACTGTTGGACGAGCGCCAGCAAGCACGGGAGCGCCGGGAATTTGCCCGCGCCGATGCGCTGCGGGGCGAACTGGAGGCAGCCGGCTTCATCGTGGAAGACACGCTTAAAGGCATGGTGGTTCGCCCCAAAGGAAAGGAACTGGCATGACGCGCTGGCCTGCCCGCATGCTGGTGCTGCTGGTACGCGGCTACCAGTTGTTCATCAGCCCGATGCTCGGCCCGCGCTGCCGGTTCCACCCCACTTGCTCGCAGTACGCCGTCGAAGCCTTGCAAACGCATGGGGCCGTCAAGGGAGGTTGGCTGGCACTGCGGCGCGTGCTGCGCTGCCATCCGCTGCACCCAGGCGGGCATGACCCCGTGCCACCCGCCCAACCAACAACATCACAGCCCAACCCACCATGATCCGCAAGAACCCACGCGGCGACCTGCCACAGATTCATCCCAGCGCCTTCGTCGATCCGACCGCCATCCTGTGCGGCCTCGTGGTCGTCGAGGAAAACGTGTTCATCGGCCCTTATGCGGTCATCCGTGCGGATGAGATGGATGCCGATGGGCACATCGACCCCATCGTGATCGGTGCCCACTCCAACATCCAGGACGGCGTGGTGATCCATTCCAAGTCCGGTGCCAGCGTGCGCATCGGGCAGCGCACTTCCATTGCCCATCGCGCCATCGTGCATGGCCCCTGCGCCATCGGCAACGGCGTCTTCATCGGCTTCAACAGCGTGCTGTTCAACTGCAAGGTCGATGACGGCTGCGTGGTTCGCTACAACGCCGTGGTCGATGGTGTGCATCTGCCTGCGGGCTTCTATGTGCGCTCGACCGAGCGCATTGGCCCGGACACTGATCTTCCCTTGCTGCCGCAAGTGCCTGCCGCCGCCAGCGAGTTCTCCGAAGACGTGGCGCGCACCAACAACGAGCTGGTACTTGGCTACAAGGCCATCCAGAACGAGTTCTAACCATTCAGAAAAAAGGACAGCATCCATGTCTCAACCTCAGAGTGCCCTTGTGGTCAGTGCCCATTCCGCCGACTTCGTATGGCGCGCGGGCGGTGCCATCGCCAGCCATGCCAAACAGGGGTGGAAGGTCAAGATCGTCTGCCTGTCCTATGGCGAACGGGGCGAATCGGCCAAGCTCTGGCGCCAGTCCGGCATGACACTGGAGAAGGTCAAGGCCGCGCGCCGGGACGAAGCGCAGCGCGCCGCCGATATCCTCGGCGGTGAGGTGGAGTTTTGGGACATTGGCGACTATCCGATGCGCGTGAACGACGACACCTTGTTCCGTCTGGTTGACCTGTACCGCACGCTGCAACCAGCCTTCGTGTTGAGCCATTCGGTCAAAGACCCCTACAACTTCGATCACCCGCTGGCCATGCACGTGACCCAGGAGGCGCGTGTCATCGCCCAGGCCGAAGGCCACAACCCAGGCCAAAAGATTCTTGGCGCACCGCCTGTCTATGCATTCGAGCCTCACCAGCCTGAGCAATGCGGCTGGGAGCCGAACACCCTCCTGGACATCACCGACGTGTGGGACACCAAGCGCCGCGCCATCGAGTGCATGGCCGGGCAGGAACACCTGTGGCACTACTACACGCGCGTGGCCCAGCAACGCGGCGTGCAAGCCAAGCGCAACATCGGCATCACGGCAGCGCGCAACATCGAGTATGCCGAGGGCTTCATGCGCCTAACGCCTTCGGTGGTGGAGGCGCTATGAATGCGCTCCCGGGCTCCGCTTCCGCCTCTGTGGTGGTCACGCTGCCGGATGGCAGCCGCCGTACATTGGGTCATCCGGTTTCCGTGCTGGGGGTAGCACAGGCCATCAGCTCTGGTCTGGCCAGGAACACCGTGGCGGGCAAGCTCGATGGGCGGCTCGTCGATGCGTGCGACCTGATAGCCCAAGATGCGACCTTGCAGATCATCACACCCCAGGATGAGGAAGGGCTGGAAATCATACGGCACTCCTGCGCGCACCTGGTCGGCCATGCCGTCAAGCAGCTCTACCCAAGCGCGAAGATGGTCATCGGTCCGGTCATCGAAGACGGCTTCTACTACGACATCGCCTACCAACGTCCCTTCACGCCTGAAGACCTAGCCGCCATAGAAGCGCGCATGAAGGAACTGATCGCGCAGAACTACGACGTCATCAAGCGCGTGCTGCCGCGCTATGAGGTCATGGAGATATTCAGGCGGCGCGGCGAGGACTACAAGCTGCGGCTGATCAAGGACATGCCGGACGAACAGCAAATGGGCATGTATTTCCACCAGGAATACGTGGACATGTGCCGTGGGCCGCATGTGCCCAATACACGCTTTCTCAAGGCGTTCAAGCTCACCAAGCTGGCCGGCGCCTACTGGCGCGGCGATGCCAGGAACGAACAGCTCCAGCGCATCTACGGCACGGCCTGGGCCGACAGGAAGCAGCTCGATGCCTATCTCCAGCGGATCGAAGAGGCCGAGAAGCGCGACCACCGCAAGCTGGGCCGCGAACTGGATCTGTTCCATTTCCAGGAAGATGCGCCCGGTGCCGTGTTCTGGCATCCGCGCGGTTGGGCCGTTTTCCAGGAGTTGATCGCCTACATGCGCCGCCGCCAGCAGGACGCGGGCTATGTGGAGGTGAATTCGCCCGACGTGATGGATCGCAGCCTGTGGGAAATCTCCGGCCACTGGCAGAACTACCGTGACCACATGTTCACCACCGAGACCGAGGATGGCCGCGCCCTCGCGCTCAAGCCCATGAACTGTCCCGGCAGCGTACTGCTGTATCGCCACGGCCTCAAAAGCTACCGCGACCTACCAATCCGCATGGGCGAGTTCGGCAAGGTGCATCGCTACGAACCTTCCGGCGCGCTGCACGGACTGCTGCGTGTGCGCCACTTCACGCAGGACGACGCCCACATCTACTGCACACCGCAGCAGATGGACACCGAGTGCCGCGAGGTCGTGGCCCTGGTGCTCGACATCTACCGTCAGTTCGGCTTCGAGGATGTGCGCATCAAGCTCTCGACCCGGCCCGAGAACCGCATGGGCGATGAGGCGACGTGGGACTTGCTCGAAGGCGCGCTGGTTCGGGCGCTGGACGGCATGGGGCTGGCCTACCGCCTCAATCCAGGCGAAGGCGCCTTCTACGGCCCCAAGCTCGAATTCGTGCTGCGTGATGCCATCGGCCGCGACTGGCAGTGCGGAACCCTCCAGGTGGACATGAACCTGCCTGAACGCTTCGGCATCGAATATGTCGATGAAGACGGCCAGCGCAAGCGCCCGGTCATGCTGCACCGTGCATTGTTCGGTTCGCTGGAGCGTTTTACCGGCATTCTGATCGAGCACCACGCGGGCAAGCTCCCGGCCTGGTTGGCACCGATGCAGGTGATGGTGTTGTCGATCACCGAGGAGCATGCCACCTACGTGCAGGATGTTGCGCAGCTTCTGCGAGGTGCAGGGCTGCGCTGCGAAGCCGATGTGCGCAACGAGAAGATTAGCTACAAGATCCGCGAGCAGACTTTGCAGCGTATCCCCTTTCTGCTGGTCGCCGGGGCCAAGGAGCGCGACACAGGCTCCATTGCCATCCGCAGCCGGGACGGGCAAGACCTGGGCGTGTTGCCCTTGATGGATGCCGTGGCACTGTTGCTGCGGGAGTCGCAAGCGCCGGACACCGCTGCACGTAGCGAGGCGCAACGCCGCTTGTGCGCTCGTTTGAACAGGAGGCACACATCAAGCGAGGCTGCGGCCAATGCGCTGGAGGCCGTCTCATGAACGGCACCAGCCACGCTATCACGCCGTCGGCCGGCCGACACGCCGATCTTCTGGTACGGGGTGCAACCGTCATGACGCCCAGCGGGGCCGAGCACATCGACGTGGCCTGCGCGCACGGCCAGATCGTTGCGCTGGGCGATCTTTGCGGTACATGGAGTGCCGAGACCACACTGGACGCCACTGGCCTGCACGTGCTGCCCGGCGTCATCGACAGCCAGGTGCATTTCCGTGAACCGGGCCTGATGCACAAGGAAAACCTGGAGGCAGGCACGCGCGGCGCGGTGCTGGGCGGCGTCACCGCCATTTTCGAGATGCCGAACACGGCCCCGCTGACCTTGAGCGCGGCTGACCTGCAAGCCAAGCTGGATGCCGCCCGTGGCCGCGCATGGTGCGATCACGCTTTCTATGTTGGCGGCTCTGCCGTGAATGCGGAGCAACTGGCCAAATTGGAGAAACTACCGGGCTGCGCTGGCGTCAAGGTCTTCATGGGCAGTTCCTTTGGCGACCTGCTGGCGGATGACGATGAAGTGCTGCGCCGCATCCTGCGTCATGGACTCAGGCGACTGGCCGTGCATGCCGAGGACGAAGCCCGGCTGCGCGAGCGCAAACACATCGCCGTGGACAGCGCGGACGTGCGCCAGCACCTCGTCTGGCGCGATGTGGACAGCGCGTTGATGGCGACACAGCGCATCGTGCGGCTGGCCGAGGAATGTGGGCGGCGCCTGCATGTCCTGCATGTCTCCACCGCCGAGGAAATGGCGTTCCTGGCGGGTCGCAAGCATCGTGTCACGGTGGAAGTCACGCCGCACCACCTGAGCTTGCAAGCGCCCGAATGCTATCAACGCCTGGGCAGCCTGGCGCAGATGAATCCGCCCGTGCGTGAACAGCACCATCAGGATGCGCTATGGCAGGCGATCCGCAATGGTCTTGTCGATGTCATCGGCAGCGACCATGCGCCCCACACGCTGGCTGAGAAAGCGCGGCCTTACCCCGAATCTCCCAGCGGGATGACAGGCGTGCAGACGCTGCTGCCCGTGATGCTCGACCATGTGCATGCCGGGCGCTTGAGTCTGCAACGGCTGGTGGATTTGACCAGTGCAGGGCCAGCCCGCATCTTCGGCATCGAGGGCAAGGGACGCATCGCGGTGGGTTACGACGCCGATTTCAGCATCGTCGATTTGCGAGCACGCCGCGTCATCCGCAATGACTGGATCGCCAGCGTCAGCGGCTGGACGCCGTATGACGGCCGGACGGTCACGGGCTGGCCCATTCACACAGTGATTCGAGGTTGCTGTGCCGTTCGGGATGAAGCCCTCACTGGAAAACCGAAAGGCGCGGCAGTTCGGTTTCTGGAATCGCGGTCAAGGGAAACCACTGGAGAAGCATCCTATGCCTGATTCACGCGAACTCAGAAGCCGTGGCCTCAAGGCCACGCTGCCTCGCCTGCAAATTCTCGAACTCTTTCAGAGGACGAAGGTGCGGCATTTGACGGCCGAAGAGGTGTATCGCCTGCTGTTCGAGAGCGGTCACGACGTCGGCTTGGCCACGGTGTACCGCGTGCTCACCCAGTTGCAACAAGCCGGCCTGCTCAAGCAGGCGCACTTCGAGTCAGGCCGGGCCGTCTATGAGCTGGATGACGGCATGCACCACGACCACCTGGTTTGTACTTCCTGTGGCCGTGTGCAGGAATTCCACGACGAGGCCATCGAGCAGCAACAGAAATGGATCGCTGCGGAACATGGATTCAAGGTGGTCGAGCATTCCCACATCCTGTATGGCCGCTGCACGAAGAATCCGTGCGAGCACCGCCGCAGCGATTCTTGATATATCCCAAGGAACATCTATGAACCATCAAACCGATACGGATCCAGCCCAAGTGAGGCTGCATCCCAGGACATCCATTGAGCAAGTCGAAGAAGGGAGAGAACTGGCTCCGAAGTTCGACGGCGATGGCTTGATTGCCTGTGTGACGACCGCAGCGGACGACGGCGAAGTCCTGATGCTGGGCTATATGAACCGCGAAGCCTTGGAGAAGACCATCCAGACCAGAGAGGCGCACTACTGGAGCCGATCACGCAAGAAGCTCTGGCACAAGGGGGCAACCAGTGGCTTGGTACAGGTTGTCGAGGAAATGCGCATCGACGACGATCAGGATGCGATTTGGATGCGCGTGCGCGTGTCAGGCTCTGGTGCCAGTTGCCACGTTGGCTACCGTTCATGCTTCTACCGGCAAGTGCCAGTGGGCGCGCGGGGTCAAGCTGACACAGACCTAATCTACACAGAATCTGCAAAGACGTTCGATCCCAAGGCAGTGTACGGGGACGCTCCCAACCCAACACTTCTGTAAACCATGCATTTGGCTCGATATTCGATGTTACCGAATATGGGTTCCAGTGGCGCTCCGGTGTTCGCGCCCAGGAGATCGATTCATGTTCGACAACAATCGGCGCATTCAGTCTTTGAACGGGGGGCTGCTGCTCGAAGCGATTGCGGCGGTGGGAGATGAAGCACGCTTAGTCGATTTCGCTGCGCAACTGAACTCTACAAAAGGAGCGCATCTATTGATAAAAAATGGCTGGCGTCAAGCCTTTTGTTGAAATCACACGGGACTTGAAACCATATATGGAGCAAGAGGTTAGCTCTGTTTCACGCCGCTAGTAGAGGATGCAGCGTTGTGGGCTGGGAGCTACATGAGAGCCTGTAGAAAGCAAACCGGGTCGCGTTGTAGCGATGCAGATTGCCAAAGGCGGGCAGGCTTGTTCGGTCAGCCACTCCTGCGCCATCGTGCGTGCCTGATCGACCGTCAGTTCCCCGTACTGCTACAAGGCGAGCTTGCGGCGCTCGCCGGCGTTCGTGCGGTACTGAAGCATGAACACCTTGCGGCCCGCCGGGGTGATCTTGCACAGGAAGACGGGCACCACGGTGTCCCGCAGTTCGATGGCCTTGTCTTGAGGTTGTGCCGCATCGACTGCGGACTTGGTGAGCTTGATCTTCGCCATGATGACTCCTCGGAAAGCCCGGTTTCCAAGAGCCGCATGGGAGCCATGCGAGAGGAAGCCGGGTCAAGCTTCGGAAAGCACCGGCATATGTTGAACTCGCCTAAGTTATTGATAAACCTGCTGTATCGAGCCTTGGCGTAGTCCAGCGAATTGCCGAGCTGGAGTCCTCGTGAAACAAAAAAAGAGCGCCCCAAATGTGCGCTCTTTTTATAGCAACAAACCTAAACCAGGCTATGGTTACCTCCGCATATCTATGTCTGCACTAGCCGTCTGATTCGGTTTACGGTTTTACCCTTGTAAACGACCACGGCGCAGATCTGCATGAATCCTGGAGGCTTGTTTACGACTTTAATTGCGTGTTCACGACTTTAATTACCCAGAATATGCGCCCTACCCCGGCCCCCGCCTCACTCCACCGTCACGCTCTTGGCTAGGTTGCGCGGCTTGTCCACATCGGTGCCGCGTGCGCAGGCCGTGTGGTAGGCCAGCAGCTGCAGCGGGACCACGTGCAGGATGGGGCTGAGCGCGCCGTAGTTCTCGGGCATGCGGATGACGTGCATGCCTTCGCTGCTTTCGATGTTGGTCTTGGCATCGGCCAGCACATAGAGCACGCCGCCGCGCGCACGCACTTCCTGCATGTTGCTCTTGAGCTTTTCCAGCAGTTCGTCATTGGGCGCCACCGTGACCACGGGCATGGCGCTGTCCACCAGGGCCAGCGGGCCGTGCTTGAGCTCGCCGGCCGGATAGGCCTCGGCGTGGATGTAGCTGATTTCCTTGAGCTTGAGCGCGCCTTCCAGCGCAATCGGGTAGTGGATGCCACGGCCCAGGAAGAGCGCGTTCTCGCGCTTGGCGAAGTCCTCGGACCAGCTGATGACCTGGGGCTCCAGCGCCAGCACCGATTGCAGGGCCACGGGCAGGTGGCGCATGGCGGCCAGGTATTGCTGCTCCTTTTCCTCGCTCAGGCGCCCTTGCGACTGGGCCAGGGCCAGGGTCAGCAGGAACAGGCCCGCCAGCTGGGTGGTGAAGGCCTTGGTGGAGGCCACGCCGATCTCCACGCCGGCGCGCGTGATGTAGGCCAGCTCGCATTCGCGCACCATGGCGCTGGTGGCCACGTTGCAGACGGTCAGCGTGTGCTTCATGCCCAGGTTCTGGGCATGGCGCAGCGCGGCCAGGGTGTCGGCGGTCTCGCCCGACTGGCTGATGGTGACGACCAGGGTCTTGGGATGGGGAACGCTGGTGCGGTAGCGGTATTCGCTGGCCACTTCCACGCTGCAGGGCAGGCCGGCCAGCGACTCGATCCAGTACTTGGCCGTGCAGCCGCTGTAGTAGCTGGTGCCGCAGGCCAGGATGAGCACGCGGTCGATCTCCTTGAACACGCGCCAGGCCGAAGTGCCCGCCTTGCCGTCCGAGGCCACGCCGTCGAACAGCTCGGGCACGATGGCCTGCACGCCTTCCAGCGTGTCGGCAATGGCGCGCGGCTGCTCGAAGATTTCCTTTTGCATGTAGTGGCGGTAGGGACCCAGCTCGGCCGCGCCGCTGTGGGCGTGCACGGTGCGCACGGGGCGCTGCTCGGGCGCCAGCCGCTCGCCGCCCTTGCCCACCAGCCAGTAGCGGCCGGGCTGCAGGTCCACGATGTCGCCCTCTTCCAGGTAGACGATCTGGTCGGTCACGCCGGCCAGGGCCATGGCGTCGCTGGCCAGGAAGTGTTCGGCACCGTCCTGGCCCACGCCCAGGATCAGCGGCGAGCCGGCGCGCGAGCCCACCACGCGCTGCGGTTCGTCCTTGTGCATGACGGCGATGGCAAAGGCGCCATGCAGGCGCTGCGTGGCGGCCTGCACGGCCTCGAACAGGTCGCCGCCGTAGAGGCTGTCCACCAGGTGGGCGATGACCTCGGTGTCCGTCTGGCTGGCGAAGACATAGCCCTTGGACTGCAGCTCGGCGCGCAGGGCTTCGTAGTTTTCGATGATGCCGTTGTGCACCAGGGCCACGCGGGCCGGCTGGTCGGTGTCGGCCACGGGCGAGACGCCAGGGCCGTGGCTGAAATGCGGATGGGCGTTGCGCACCGCCGGCTCGCCATGCGTGGCCCAGCGCGTGTGGGCAATGCCGGTGTGGCCGATGACCTTGTCCTGTTGCACCTGGTCCATGAGTTCGGCCACGCGCGCCGTGGAGCGGGCGCGCCGCAGGCCCTGGCTGTGCACGCCCTGTGCGTCCAGCGCCTGCACGGCCACGCCGCAGGAGTCATAGCCGCGATATTCCAGGCGCTGCAGGCCCTGGACGAGAACGGGGACGATATCGCGGAAGGAAACCGCTGCGACGATGCCACACATGGACAAGCTCCTTGTTTCGAGATGACGACGGATGCTACGCAGGTTGAAAAGAAATTTCTGTCCAGATTTCATTATCTATTGAACTAATATTTCATCATCAGGCATTCAAGAAATATTATTTCAATATAAAGAACAAAATGAACCAAAATTCCATTCAACTGGACGCTACCGACCTGCAGCTGCTGCAGCTGCTGCAAGAAGACTGCAGCCGCAGCAACCAGGCACTGGCCGCGCTGCTGCAGCTGTCGCCGCCCACCTGCCTGCGCCGCGTGCGGCGGCTGCAGGAGTCCGGGCTGATCGAGCGGCAGGTGGCCATCCTGCAGCCCGAACGCCTGGCCGCCGCCCTGGGCCATGGGCTGCAGGCCATTGTGGAGGTCTCGCTGGACCGCCAGGACAGTGACGCGCTGGACGGATTCGAGCGCCGCGCCGTGGCGCTGGACGCCGTGCAGCAGTGCTGGCGCGTATCGGCGGGGCCTGATTTCATCCTCGTGGTGGCCGCGCCCGACATGCCGGCCTACCTGGAGTTGAGCCGGGCGCTATTCACGGGCGACGCCAACGTGCGCAATGTCAAGAGTTTTTTCAGCGTCAGGCGCGCCAAGTTCTCCACCGCCATGCCGCTGCCGCCGGCAAATCCCGGAACAGGCGCCCAATGAGGCCAGGACGCTTGATTTTGCGAGTAATTGTGCGCATCAGGAAACTGCGCGGCGGCGGGACTGCGTAGGACAGCAAGCCTGCAATGTGTCCCGAACGCCAACTTTGGGCAACGTTGGACTTTAAGGCGTTGCGCACGCACGGGGACAATGATACAAATTGATGCAACAACACTTTCTGACGCGCTAGGCAATCGGCGCGCACTCGGCTCGCACCGCCATGTCCTTGCGCCAGCGCATCCATCGCCGCACCTATCCCTTGCGCGTCTCCAGCATGGCTTTGGGTGGCCTCGTCGTGGGCACGACCATGACCGAGCTGGGCGCCAGCACGGCTGTCTGGGGCTTTGTGCTGGTGAGCGCCCTGGTCTGGCCGCACATCGCCTTTCTCCACGCCCGCCACAGCCGTGACAGCCACCGCGCCGAACACGCCAATCTGAAGATAGATGCGCTGATCATCGGCAGCTGGATTCCCGTCATGCATTTCTGTGCATTGCCCAGCATTGCGCTGCTGGCCATCAGCATTGCAGACCGCAACCACACGGCCACGCGCGACGGCTGGCTGCAATCGCTGTTCGCCACCTTCCTGGCCGCCGCCGTGGGGGCCCTGCTGCTGCGGCCCGCGCCCGAGTGGGAGGCCAGCCTGGCAGTGCAGCTGAGCATGCTGCCCCTGCTCCTGCTGCACAGCGTGTTCTCCAGCTGGTCCACGCGCCAGCTGGTGCGCAAGCTGGCACGACAGAACGTGAAGCTGCAGGTGCTCAGCCGCATAGACCCCCTGACCACGCTGTACAGCCGCGACTACTGGTGGCAGAAGGCGCGCGCCGCGCTGCGCGACTACCGGCAGACGCAGACCTCGGCCTGCCTGCTGATCGTGGACATAGACCACTTCAAGCGCATCAACGACAGCTTTGGGCACACCGTGGGTGACGAGGTGCTGCAGGCCATCGGCCTGACCATCCGGCACTGCCTGCGATCGCATGACGCGGCCGGCCGCTACGGAGGCGATGAATTCGCCGTGCTGTGCATGCACACCCATCTGGACGATGCCTATGCGGTGGCCCTGCGCATACGCAACCAGCTGAGCCAGCTGCGCGTGCGCGAGCACCCGCATCTGCGCGTCAGCGCCAGCATTGGCGTGGCGGCGGCGGACCCCAGCTTTCTGTCGGTCAAGGACTGGATCAATGCGGCCGACAGCGCGCTCTACAGCGCCAAGGACGCCGGGCGCGACCAGGTGATACCTGCTGCGCCGCTGATGGCCGGCAGCGCGCCCACCAGGTCGGGCACGGACGCGGGCAGCGAGGCCTCGCGCCAGGCACACCAGCCCGAGCCGGACGACACGCTGATCTGAGGGCTGGCGCCAGCGGCAGGCAGACTCAGAGCCCGCGATCCGTGCGCCGCACTTCGCCGCCGGGCCAGTTCAGGCATACGCTGCAGCCGCCCGCGGGCGTGGCGCGGATGGTGGCCTCGCCGCCGTGGCGGCGCATGACGCCGCGCACCAGGGCCAGGCCCGTGCCCAGGCCCGGAAACTCCGACTCACGGTGCATGCGCTGGAAGATGCCGAACAGCGCGCCCGCACGCGAGGGGTCGAACCCCACTCCGTTGTCCGTCACGCTGAGCGTGATGCCGCCGTCGGCATGGCGCTCCACCTCGATGGCAATGCGCGGCTGGTCCACGGGCCGGGTGAACTTGACGGCGTTGTCCAGCAGCGCCTCCAGCACCTGGCGCAGCAGGGCCGCGTCGGCACGCACGGCGGGACTTTGCTGCGGCAGGCTCCATTGCAGCCGCGCCGCCGCGCCGCAGGCAGCCCAGCGCGGCTGCGCCAGCACCGCCGTGCGTGCCTGTTCCAGCAGCTCCTGCAAGGCGACGGGCTGCCACTGCATGGGCATGCGCGCGGCGCGCGACAGGGCCAGCAGGCCGTCGAGCATGCCGCCCATGCGGCGCGCCGACTGGTCCATGGTCTGCAGGAAGCCGCGCGCCTCCTGCAGCTCCTGCGGCGAAGGCGCGGCCTGCGACAGCAGCTCATCGACCAGGGGGCCGAAGGACAGCACATGGCGCAGCGGCGCGCGCAGGTCGTGCGACACCGCATGCAGCCATTCCTGCTGCGCGGCGCGCAGGGCCTGCAGTTCCTGCTCGCGCTGGGCCAGGCGCTCCAGCGCATCCTGCAACGTGCGGGGAGGGCCCTGCAGGTCGGCGGCGGGGTCGGGGGGCGGATGGGGTGCGAAAGGTTCCGTCATGGCATGGACAGGGTCAGGAGATTCGGCAAATCGGCGTACCCCGTACGGGACCCGCCGGCGATGCGGGCCCTCGAGCCCACGTGTCTCGGAAGTCTCAGGACTTGGGCAGTTTGACTGGGCGCTTCCAGCTGGTGATGCTCACCTGCCTGCCCCGCGATACCGTGAGCACGCCGGGCTCGGTGCTCTTGGTGACCGTGGAGCCGCCGCCCACCGTGCCGCCCGCGCCAATGGTGACGGGCGCCACCAGCACGCAATTGCTGCCGATGTGCACGTCGGCCTCGATCACCGTGCGGTGCTTGTTCACGCCGTCGTAGTTGGCCGTGATGGAGCCGGCGCCGTAGTTGACGCGCTCGCCCACCGTGGCATCGCCCAGGTAGGCCAGGTGGTTGGCCTTGGCGCCATCGGCCAGCACGGAGTTCTTGACCTCGACGAAGTTGCCGATGTGCACTTCGCGGCCCAGTTGCGCTCCGGGGCGCAGGCGCGCAAACGGGCCGACCAGGGCGCCCTCGCCCACGCTGACGCCGGCCTTCTCGCCATCGACATGCGTGTACGGATGGAGGACGGCGCCCGCCGCAATCGTGGCGTTGGCAATGCTGCAATAGGCGCCGATGCGCGCACCTTCGCCAATCTCCACATGGCCGCTGAAGATGCAGCCCACGTCGATCTCCACATCCTGCCCGCAGACCAGGCGGGCCGCGCGGCCGGTGCGCGGGTCGTCGCGCAGGTCAAAGCGCGCGGGGTCGGCCAGGCGCACGCCCTGCTCCATCAGCGTGCGGGCCTGGGCGCCCTGGTGGGCGCGCTCCAGCTCGGCCAGCTGCAGCGGGCTGTTGACGCCGGCCACCTGCACCGGGTCGGCAATGCAGTGCGCGACCACGGGCACGCCGTCGGCCACGGCCATGGCGACCACGTCGGTCAGGTAGTACTCGCCCTGGGCGTTGTCATTGGTCAGGCGGGCCAGCCAGCCGGCCAGGTGGCGGGCCGGCACGGCCATGATGCCGCTGTAGATTTCCTGGATGGCGCGCTGGGCGTCATTGGCATCCTTTTGCTCGACAACGCGCTGCACCGTGCCGTCTTCGCCGCGCACGATGCGGCCATAGCCCGTGGGATCGGGCAGGCGCACGGTCAGCAGCGCCAGCCGCTGGCCATCGGCCGCATCGACCAGGGCGCGCAGCGTGTCGGCCTGCGTCAGCGGCACATCGCCCGAGAGCACGATGACCATGCCGTCGCCCGCCAGCGCAGGCACGGCCTGCTGCACCGCATGGCCCGTGCCCAGCTGCGGCTCCTGGCGCACGAACTTCAGCGCCATGGAGCCGCCCTGGCAGGCCGCCGCCATGGCGGGCTCCACCTGGTCCGCGCCGTGGCCCGTGACCACCACGGCCGAACGCGCATCCAGCTGCGCTGCGGTCGCCAGCACATGGCCCAGCAGCGGGCGCCCCGCCAGGCGCTGAAGGACTTTGGGCAGGCGGCTTTTCATGCGCGTGCCCTTGCCCGCGGCCATGATGACGAGATCCAGAGGTGCTGTCATAGGTGATTCATCCAAAACGCCAGAACCTGTGCCGGCAACGCCGCCGATTATCTGCCCGCCAAGGGCTGCGGCCGGTCACACGATTGACGTATGCTGGCGGCGCCATGCCCCATGCCACCACTGCACCCGTTCCCCTGCTGCGCACACGCGCCATCGGAGCCGGCCATCTGCGTGCCTTCCTGGCCGTGGCCCGGCACCTGAATTTCCGCGCGGCCGCCGACGAGCTGTCGCTGACGCAGTCGGCCGTGAGCCGCCAGATCCAGTCCCTGGAGGATGAAGTCGGCGTGCCGCTGTTCCTGCGCCACACGCGCGCCGTGGAGCTGACCGGGGCCGGCGCCCAGCTGCTGCGCTCGGTGGCGCCCGCGCTGGAGCAGATCGACGCCTCGGTGCGCCAGATCCGCCAGACCGTGGGCCGCAAGAGCGTGGCCATCACCACCTGGGCCAGCTTTGCCGCCATGTGGCTGATCCCGCGCCTGGAGTCCTTCCAGCGCGCCTGGCCCGATATCGACATCCGCATCGACACCAGCGACACCGTGATGGACCTGGACACCACCGACGTGGACCTGGCCCTGCGCTACGGCCGCGCGGGCGACGGCTGGCCCCAGGCGCAGCGCCTGTTCGGCGAGCAGCTGGCCGTGGTGGCCAGCCCGCGCCTGCTGGCCGGCGGCCCGCCGCTCAGGACGCCGGCCGACGCGGCCCGCTACACGCTGATCGAGACCGGCGACGCCCACCGCATGCCCCAGCTGGAGTGGCTGGGCTGGCAGCGCTGGTTCGGCGTGCAGGGCTGCGACCAGCTGCAGCCGCCGCGCTGGCTGTACTTCAACTACGCCCACCAGATCGTGCAGGCCGCACTGGCCGGACAGGGCCTGGCCATTGCACGCCTGCCGCTGGTGGCCGATGCGCTGGCGGCTGGCGACCTGGTCGAGGTGCTGCCCGCGCACCGGCTGGAATCGCCGCTGGCCTACTGGCTGATCGTGGGCCCGCGCAGCGCCGCGCGTCCCGAGGTGGCCGCCTTCTGCCGGTGGCTGCAGGAGCAGGCCGAGGTCACGCGCGGAACCGTCGAATCGCCCCCGGCTTGAAAAATGCCCCCCACGCTCCCCGAGGGGGCCGTTTTCATCTTGGGGCGGCCCGGCGATGAAAAAAGGACGCGGGCATGCCGGCGTCCTTCATTCCTGTGCAGCCGGGCGCATGGCCCGGCGCGGGCATCAGCCCAGCGTCACGCGCGCAAACTTGCGCTTGCCCACTTGCACCACATAGGTGCCGGCTTCGAGCTTGAGGCCCCGGTCGCTGATGGCCGAGCCATCCACGCGCACGCCGCCGCCGTCGATCAGGCGGTTGGCCTCGCTGGTCGAGGGCGCTAGGTTGGCCTGCTTGAGCAGGGCACCGATGCCCAGCGGCGCGCCCGACAGGCTGACCTCGTCGATCTGGTCGGGAATGCCGCCCTTGCTGCGGTTGTTGAAATCCTGCTCGGCCGCATCGGCCAGCGCTGCGCTGTGAAAGCGCGCCGTGATTTCCTTGGCCAGCAGCACCTTGGCGTCCTTGGGATTGCGCCCGCCTTCCACCTCGGCCTTGAGCGCGGCGATCTCGGCCAGGCTCTTGAACGACAGCAGGGTGTACCAGTTCCACATCAGCGTGTCCGAGATGCTCAGCACCTTGGCGAACATGGTGTTGGCGTCCTCGGTGATGCCGATGTAGTTGTTCTTGGACTTGGACATCTTGTGCTCGCCGTCCAGGCCCACCAGCAGCGGCATGGTGAGCACGCACTGCGTGTCCTGCCCGTATTCCTGCTGCAGATGGCGGCCCATGAGCAGGTTGAACTTCTGGTCCGTGCCGCCCATCTCCAGGTCGGCGCGCAGCGCCACCGAGTCATAGCCCTGCAGCAGCGGGTAGAGGAATTCGTGCAGGCTGATGGAGCTGCCGTCGGTGAAGCGCTGGTGGAAGTCGTTGCGCTCCATCATGCGGGCCACCGTGTACTTGGCCGACAGCTCGATCATGCCGCGCGCGCCCAGCTTGTCGCACCACTCGCTGTTGTAGCGCACCTCGGTGCGCGCCGGGTCCAGCACCTTGGCGGCCTGGGTGTAGTAGGTCTCGGCATTGACCTTGATCTGCTCGGCCGTCAGCGGCGGGCGCGTGCTGTTGCGACCCGAAGGGTCGCCGATCAGGGTGGTGAAGTCGCCGATCAGGAAGATCACCTGGTGGCCCAGGTCCTGCAGCTGGCGCATCTTGTTGAGCACCACGGTGTGGCCCAGATGGATGTCGGGCGCCGTCGGATCCAGGCCCAGCTTGATGCGCAGCGGCACGCCCGTGGCCTCGGAGCGGGCCAGTTTCTGCACCCAGTCGGCCTGGGGCAGCAGTTCATCCACGCCGCGCAGGGTGATTTCAAGCGCTTGGCCTACACCTTCAGTGACGGGGTATGTTGTAACAGCAGATTGATTCATAAGGGTTTTTCGCCAGGCCGCGTAGGACCGCGTCGGTATACTCCGGGGATTTTCCCGCTGCGGCGAATTCTAGACGCCCGCCTTTCCGCACCACAGAGCGCGGACTTGTTGCCCGTCTGGAGAGCGTATCCCGCCGCTGCGATGCTGTCCGGCCCCCAGGCCGGATGCGCGCAACCCAAGGATCTGATGTTGTGAAATATGGCTTGAACCATGCCAGCGGTGCTCTTGTTGCGCGGCTGACCTCCGTGATCCAGCAACACCCCCAGCGTGTCACCGCAGCACTGGCAGCCATCTTGCTCACGGGCGGCGGCGGTGCCTTCGCCGTGGCCAACCTGGGACCCGATCCGGCCGACCTGCCGGTGCGCATGCTCTCCACGCCCGTGGAATCGCTGGCAGAAGGCCAGACCCTGGCCGAGCTGACCGACAGCGTGCAGAGCATGTCCCTGTACCGTTCCGAATACACGCGCGGCAGCGACACGGCCGAAACCCTGCTCCAGCGCCTGGGCGTGGCCGATCCGGCCGCTGCCGCCTTCATGCGCGGCAACGACCAGGTTCGCCAGCATGTGCTGGGCCGCGCCGGCCGCCTGGTGACGGCCGAGACCACGCCCGACCACCAGCTGTCGCAGCTGACCGTGCGCTGGGCGCCCGACGAGGACGGCAGCTTCCGCCGCCTCGTGGTCGAGCGCAAGAACAATGAACTGAGCACCCGCATCGAGACGGGCAAGCTGACGGCCTCGCCCCGCCTGGCCGGCGGCATCATCCGCAGCTCGCTGTTCGCCGCCACCGACGCGGCCTCCATCCCTGATGCCGTGGCCATGCAGATGGCCGACATCTTCCAGGGCGACGTGGACTTCCGCCGCAGCCTGCGCAAGGGCGACCGCTTCTCCGTGGTCTATGAATCGCTGGAAGCCGATGGCGAGCCGCTGCGCGCAGGCCGCGTGCTCAGCGCCGAGTTCCACAACAACGGCAAGGTCGTGCAGGCCCTGTGGTTCCAGGACGAAGGCAAGGCCAAGGGCGACTACTACACCATGGACGGCAAGAGCCGCCGCCAGGCCTATCTGACCTCGCCCGTGGAGTTCTCGCGCATCAGCAGCGGCTTTGCCATGCGCATGCACCCCATCCACAAGACCTGGCGAGCCCACCTGGGAACGGACTTCGCGGCGCCCACGGGTACCAAGGTACGCACCGTGGGCGACGGCACCGTCTCCTTCGCGGGAGTGCAGAACGGCTACGGCAACGTGATCTTCGTGGACCACGCCAACAACCACACCACGGTCTATGCCCACCTGAGCCACATCGGCGTCACGCGCGGCCAGCGCGTGGAGCAAGGCGACATCATCGGCAACGTGGGCTCCACGGGCTGGGCCACCGGCCCGCACCTACACTTCGAGTTCCGCGTCAACGGCGAGCACCGCGATCCCATGACCATCGTCCAGGCCACCGATGCCGCCCGCCCCGTCTCCAAGGCCGGCCGCGCCGCCTTCGACAAGATGGCCGCGCAGATGCGCATCGAGCTGCAGGCATCGAACGAAGCACTGGCCCTGGCCAGCGAACGCTGAGCCGCCGCGCTCCCATCCCGCAAAGGCTGCCCTGGCAGCCTTTGTTGTTTCAGGCGCATCCTTTTGTGATCGCGGCTCCCGGGCCGCAGGGCTACCATTGCCGGCATGAACCAGCCCACCCCCTCCCCCATCGCCCACCGCTACTGCATAGGCCTGATGTCCGGCACCTCGCTCGACGGGGTGGACGGCGTTCTCGTGGACTTTGCCGAAGGCACGCAGGTGCTGTGGCATGCCAGCCGGGGGTTCGACGCCGCGCTGCGCGCCGAACTGCTGGCGCTGAACACCCCCGATGGCCGCGACGAGCTGCACCGCGCGGCGCTGGCGGCCAATGCGCTGGCGCGCAGCTATGCCGAGGTGGTGCGGGAACTGCTGCAGGCCACGGGCCTGGCGCCCGCGCAGATCGCCGCCATCGGCGCCCACGGCCAGACCGTGCGCCACCGGCCGCAGATGTTCGACGGCACGGGCTACACGCTGCAGCTCAACAGCCCGGCCCTGCTGGCCGAGCTCAGCGGCGTTGCCGTGGTGGCCGACCTGCGCAGCCGCGACGTGGCCGCTGGCGGCCAGGGCGCGCCGCTGGTGCCCGCCTTCCACCAGGGCGTGTTCGGCCGTCCCGGCGAGACGGTGCTGGTGCTCAACATCGGCGGCATTGCCAACCTCAGCGTGCTGGCGGGCGATGGCACGGTGCTGGGCTTCGACTGCGGCCCCGGCAATGCGCTGATGGACGGCTGGTGCCAGACCCACACCGGCCAGCCCTATGACGACGGCGGCCAATGGGCGGCCACGGGCCAGGTGCTGCCCGCCCTGCTCGACCGCCTGCTGGCCGAGCCTTTCCTGCAGCAGCCGCCACCCAAGAGCACGGGGCGCGACCTGTTCCACGCGGACTGGCTGGCCGGCCATCTGTCCGCCAGTGCAACCAGCGCCGCCGATGCCCGCCCCGCCGAAGTGCAGGCCACGCTCACCGAATTCACGGCCCGGGCCTGCGCCAGTGCCGTGCAGCGCTTCGGGCGTGGCGGCGGCGAGCTGCTGGTCTGCGGCGGCGGCGCCTTCAACACGCAGCTGATGCAGCGCATCGCCGCCCTGCTGCCCGGCGTGGCCGTGGACACCACGGCCGCGCGCGGCCTGCCGCCGCAGCAGGTGGAGGCCGCCGCCTTCGCCTGGCTGGCGCGCCAGGCCCTGCTGGGTTTGCCCGGCAACCTGCCGGCCGTCACAGGCGCACGCGGCCCGCGCATCCTGGGCGCCATCCACCCCGCATAAAAAAACCATGCAAGGCATCCGCCAAGCATGGGCCCACCAAACATCTTGCCTGAGCCCAAAGCCTATGAAACTGGCGCGGCCCAAAAGCAGGGACGCCGAGCAAGAGCCGCCTCGCGGCGAGGGCGTCGTCCCCCTCCCGCGAAGCGAGAGAGGGCGCCGTGCATACGGGGGAAGGCGCGTCAGCGCCTCAGGGGGTGCTATCCGCCTATATAGACGAACTTGAAGAGGAAGACGCCGCCGATCAGCCACACCATCCAGTGCACTTCCTTGGAACGGCCCGTGAACAGCTTGAGCACGGCATAGGTGATGAAGCCGAAGGCCAGGCCATTGGCCACCGAGTAGGTGAAGGGCATGAGCAGTGCCGTGACGGCAGCGGGGATGGCCTCGGTGGTCTCGCCCCATTCGATCTCGGTCAGCTCCTTGAGCATCAGGCAGGCCACGAAGAACAGCGCGGGCGCCGTGGCGTAGCCGGGCACCACGCCGGCCAGGGGCGACAGGAACAGGCAGCACAGGAAGAGCGCGGCCACGGTCAGCGCCGTCAGGCCCGTGCGGCCACCTGCCTGCACGCCGGCCGCGCTTTCCACGTAGGCCGTGGTGCTGGAGGTGCCCAGCAGCGAGCCCGCGAAGATGGCGCCGCTGTCGGCCAGCAGCGAACGGTTGAATCGTCCCATGCGGCTGGGCACCAGCAGGCCCGCGCGCTTGGCCACGCCCATCAGCGTGCCCGTGGCATCGAACAGCTCGACCAGGAAGAACACCAGCACCACGTTGAGGATGCCGCCCGTCAGCGCGGACTTGATGTCCAGCTGCAGGAAGGTGGGTGCAATGGAGGGCGGCGCCGAGAACACGCCGTGGAACTCGTTGCCCGCGAAGAAGAACGAGGCCACGGTGACCACGACGATACCGATCAGGATGGCGCCCGGCACCTTCAGGCGGTCCAGCACCACGATGATCAGAAAGCCCAGCGAGGCCAGGATGACTTCGGGCTTGTGCAGGTCGCCCAGGGTCACGAAGGTGGCCGGCGACGCGGCGACGATGCCCGCGCTCTTGAGCGCGATCAGCGCCAGGAACAGGCCGATGCCCACGGTGATCGCTATGCGTATGGACTGCGGTATGCCCTTGATGATCAGCTCCCGCAGGCCGAACAGCGTCACCAGCAGGAACAGGCAGCCCGAGACGAAGACCGCGCCCAGCGCGGCCTGCCAGGTGAAGCCCATGTGCAGCACCACCACGTAGGCGAAATAGGCGTTCAGGCCCATGCCCGGCGCCAGCGCAATGGGATAGTTGGCGTACAGCGCCATGATGGTCGTGCCCAGCGCCGCGATCAGGCAGGTGGCCACGAAGACGGCCCCCTTGGGCATCCCCGCATCCCCCAGGATCGAGGGATTGACGAAGATGATGTAGGCCATCGTCAGAAAGGTCGTCAGGCCCGCGACCAGCTCGGTTCTTACATTGGTGCCGTGCTCACTGAGCTTGAACACCCGTTCCATCCAGTTCATCGCATTGTCTCCGTGTTGTTTTCGCATGCGGGGCGCAACGGTTGTGAAAGCGCCCAGGGTTGAGCACCGGCTGTCCAGGCCGGCACAAGGCATGGCACCCTGCCGGGCGGCCATGGACCTGGTTGCGCGCATCGCTGCGCGCGGATTCAAGGAATGAGGGGGCGGCGCCGGTCCGCTCAGCTCCCGGCGGCCTGCACGGCCTCGATGGCGCGCAGGATGGATTCCGGCGTGGCCGGCGATTGCAGCGGCGGGTTGCTGCGGTGCCCGCCCGCGGCCGAGATGGCATCGCGGATGGCGAAGAACACCGAGAACGGCAGCAGCAGCGGCGGCTCGCCCACGGCCTTGCTGCGGTGGATGGAGTCCTCGAAGTTGTCGCCCTCGAACAGCCGCACGTTGAACACGGGCGGGCAGTCGTTGGCCGTCGGGATCTTGTAGGTGCTGGGCGCGTGCGTGGTGAGCTTGCCGCTTTGCGGATGCCAGACCAGCTCCTCCGTGGTCAGCCAGCCCATGCCCTGGATGAAGGCGCCCTCGACCTGGCCCACGTCCACGGCGGGGTTCAGCGAGCGGCCCACATCGTGCAGCACGTCGGCGCGCAGCAGCTTGAACTCGCCGGTCAGCGTGTCCACCACCACCTCGCTCACGGCGGCGCCGTAGGCGTAGTAGAAGAAGGGCCGGCCCTGCATGGTGTCCTTGTTCCACGACAGGCCGGGCGTGGCATAGAAGCCGTCGGACCACAGCTGCACGCGCTCGATATAGGCCTCGCCCACCACGGCCTTGAAGTCCAGCACCTTGCCGTTGACGTGGACCTGGTCGTTGGCGAAGCGCACGTCCTCGGCGCGGCCGCCATGGCGCTCTGCGGCGCAGGCGGCCAGGCGCTCGCGGATCTGGCGCGCCGCGTCCTGCGCGGCCTTGCCGTTGAGGTCGGCCCCCGTCGATGCCGCCGTGGCCGAGGTATTGGCCACCTTGGTGGTGTCGGTGGCCGTGACGCGCACGCGCCCGAAGCCCACGCCCAGCTCATGCGCCACGACCTGGGCCACCTTGGTGTTCAGGCCCTGGCCCATCTCGGTGCCACCGTGGTTCACGAGGATGGAGCCGTCGTTGTAGACATGGACCAGGGCGCCGGCCTGGTTGAAGTGCTTGACGTTGAAGGAGATGCCGAACTTGAGCGGCGTCAGCGACAGGCCGCGCTTGAGCACGGGGCTGGCCGCGTTGAACTCGGCGATGGCATCGCGGCGCGCGCGGTAGTCGCTGCAGGTCTCCAGCTCGGCCACCAGCTCGTGGATGATGTTGTCGGTCACGACCTGGCTGTAGGGCGTGACGTTGCGCTCGGTCTTGCCGTAGAAGTTGACGCGGCGCACGTCGAGCGCGTCGCGCCCCAGCTCGCGCGCCACCGTCTCCATGATGTTCTCGATGGCGATCGCGCCCTGCGGGCCGCCGAAGCCGCGGAACGCCGTATTGCTCTGCGTATTGGTCTTGCCGGAGTAGCCGTGCATGGACACATCGGGCAGCCAGTACGTGTTGTCGAAGTGGCACAGCGCGCGCGTCATCACGGGGCCGGACAGGTCGGCCGAGTGGCCGGCGCGCGAGACCATGGAGATCTCGGCGCCGAGGATGCGGCCCTCGTCGTCGTAGCCCACCTCGTACTCGTACCAGAAGCAGTGGCGGCGGCCCGTGATCATGAAGTCGTCATCGCGGTCCAGGCGCAGCTTGACGGGGCGGCGCAGCCGCGTCGCGGCCACCGAGGCCACGCAGGCGAACAGGGCCGACTGCGACTCCTTGCCGCCGAAGCCGCCGCCCATGCGGCGGCACTCCACATGCACGGCGTGCGAGGCCACGCCCAGCGCATGCGCCACCAGGTGCTGCATCTCGCTGGGGTGCTGGGTGGAGCAGTACAGGTGGACGGCACCGTCCTCCTTGGGGATGGCGTAGCTGATCTGGCCTTCCAGGTAGAACTGCTCCTGGCCGCCCACGTAGAACGAGGACTTCAGGCGGTGCGGCGCCTCGTCCATGGCGCGGCGCGCGCCGCCTTCATTCGTGCTGCGCGCCAGGTGCATGGGCGGCAGCACGTACTGGCCCAGCTCATGCGCCTGCTGGGGCGTGAGCACGGGCGGCTCGGCCGCGATGTCGGCCGCCGCCTTGGCCTGGGCCGCAGCCAGGCGCGCTGCCTCGCGGCTTTCGGCGATCACGGCGAACAGCGGCTGGCCCAGGTAGCGGATCTCGCCGCTGCACAGGATGGGGTCGTCGTGGATGATGGAGCCGCAGTCGTTGACGCCGGGAATGTCCTCGCCCGTGAGCACAGCCACCACGCCGGGCATGGCGCGGATGGCGTCGAGCTTGAGCGCATTGAGCCGGCCATTGGCCACGGGCGACAGGCCCAGCGCACAGTGCAGCGTGCCGTCCAGCTCGGGCAGGTCATCGATGTAGGCGGCCTCGCCGGCTACATGCAGATGAGCCGATTCATGCGGGCGGCTGATGCCCACGCGCTGGCCCTGGGTGTGGGCACCGGCCTCGGCACGCTCGTCCACGCGGAAGGCGGTGTTCTTCAGGTAATGCGCAAAGGCCTCGGACGAGTGCAGCAGGGAAGGGTCGATGGGGCGGTTCATTTCAGGCTCCTTGGTGCACTGCGTGGGGCATCACGCTCCAGACGCTGGTGGCCTGCAGCGGCAGCGGCTGCTGCGGACGTGTCTCCAGCCACAGGCGCTGCAGCAGGTTCTGCGCCACCTTGAGCCGGTAGTCGGCGCTGGCGCGCATGTCGGACATGGGCTTGAAGTCCTGGGCCAGCGCGGCCTGGGCGGCCTTCACTGCGGCCTGGTCCCAGGGCTGGCCCACGATGGCCGCCTCGGCCAGGGCCGCACGCTTGACCACGGCGGCCATGCCGCCAAAGGCCAGGCGGGCGGACTTCACCACCTCGCCATCGAGCTCGATGGCCAGCCCCGCGCACAGCGCCGAGATATCGCAGTCAAAGCGCTTGCTGATCTTGTAGGCACGGGTCTGGCGCCGTGCAGCGTCCAGCGGCACGGCCAGTGCCTGCACGAACTCGCCCGGTTCCAGCTGGTTCTTCATGTAGTCCAGATAGAAGTCATGCAGCGGCATGCGGCGCACGCGTGCGCCCTTGCGCAGCTCGATCTGCGCGTCCAGCGCCATCAGCACGGGCGGCGAGTCCCCAATGGGCGAGCCATTGGCCACGTTGCCGCCCATGGTGCCCGCATGGCGGATGGGCACGGAGGCAAAGCGCAGCCACACATCGGTCAGCCCCTCGAAGCGCTGCGACAGCGCCGACCAGGCCGATTCCAGCGAGGCACCGGCGCCGATGTACAGCTCGCCGCCGTCCAGGCTGCCTTCGCCGCGGCGCTCCTCGACACGCTTCATCTCGGCCACGTCGCCCACATAGACGATGTCGCCCAGGTCGCGGAACTGCTTGGTCACCCACAGCCCCACATCGGTGGAGCCTGCCAGCAGGCGAGCGCGGGGCTTGGCCTCGCACACGGCGGCCAGCTCGTCCAGCGTGCGCGGAGCGTGGAAGCTGTCCACACGGCCGCCCTGGGCGGCGTTGGGCGCGGCATAGTCCAGGCCGGCATCCTGCGCGCGCAGGCCCTGCAGTGCCTGCACCACGGGGTCGGTGGCCATGCGCGTGGCGGGCAGGTCGAACATGCGCTGGCCTGCGTCCAGGATGGGACGGTAGCCCGTGCAGCGGCACAGATTGCCCGACAGCTCGTCGGCCAGCTGCTGGCGCGAGGGACGCGTGCCGGCCTGCTGGTGGTGCTCGTAGGCCGACCACAGCGACATCACGAAGCCCGGCGTGCAAAAGCCGCATTGGGAGCCGTGACAGTCCACCAGCGCCTGCTGCACGGGGTGCAGCTCGGCACCGCCTGCGGGCTCGCCCGTGGCACAGCCCTGCTTGCCGGCGCACTGGCCCTTGACGTCCTCCACCGTGAACAGCGCCTTGCCGTGCAGCGTGGGCAGGAACTGGATGCAGGCATTGACCGTCTGCAGCTGCAGGCCGCCCACGGCGTCGGGCGCGCCGTCTTCGGCCAGCTCGGCGATGACCACGGTGCAGGCGCCGCAGTCACCTTCGTTGCAGCCCTCCTTGGTGCCGGTGCAGCGCGCGTCGCCGCGCAGCCAGTCGAGCACCGAGCGCGTGGGATGCGGCCCCTGTACCTCGACGATCTGGCCGCGGTGATAGAAGCGGATGGGTTGGGAACTGGGGCTCTGGCTCATGCTCGTGGGGGCAACTGCTGGTGCGTGGACTGTTCGGATCACGACTTACGCAAATTCCGAGGAAGAAAGCCGCTGGCCCTGTGGCGATGGCGTGTTTGCGTTCTTGCTTGCGTAAGTCCTGCGGATGTACGCGAGATTAAGTCCAGCCCCGCCCAAACGCATAAGACGGCCTCGATATTTCCTATGCGGGCTGCCATATATCCTTGCCAAAAACAAGGGTAAACCCGCAACAAAAGTGTGGATTGCAGCGGTTCAGGGTGCAAAAGGCATGCACAGCCCTCACTCGTGCTCGGCCGGCTCCAAAGGCTTGGGCCGCACATCCTCATCGTCGCCCAGCTGCGAGAAGATCATGGTCGAGGCCAGCGTCACCGCGCCCATGCAGACGAAGGTGGCGCGGAAGGCATTGAGGGTGTGCTGCGGCGTATCGCCGCCGAACCATTCACTGAAACCGGCCAGCACCGCACCTGCGGCGGCCACGCCCATGCCCATGGCCAGCATCTGCACCATGGACAGCAGGCTGTTGCCGCTGCTGGCGTTGCCGGCATCCAGGTCCTTGAGCGTGACGGTGTTCATGGCCGTGAACTGCATGGAGTTGGTGGCGCCGAAGATCAGCAGCTGGACGATGACCACCCACAGCGGCAGCGCCGTGGAGACCGTGCCGAAGCTGGCGATCATCAGCGACAGCACCAGGGTGTTGCCCATGAGCACGCGGCGGTAGCCGATGCGCTGGATCAGCGTGGTGGTCTGGCGTTTCATGGCCATGCTGGCCAGCACCGTGGGCAGCATCATCATGCCGGCCTGCAGCGGCGAAAAGCCCAGGCAGACCTGCAGCACCAGCGGGATCAGGAAGGGCATGCAGGAGCTGCCCAGGCGCGAGAACAGATTGCCCAGCAGACCCACGCGCAGGCTGCGCACGGCGAACAGCTCGGGGGCGAACAGCGGGTCGGGCCGGCGCAGCGCATGCAGCCAGTAGGCGGCCAGGCTGGCCAGGCCGAAGATCAGCAGCACGAAGACCATGGCGCCGTGGATGCCCTTGCCCGACATGCTGTCCAGCGCCAGCGACACGGCCACCATGCCGAAGGCCAGCAGCGCATAGCCCACGCCGTCGAAGCGCTTGACGGCGAAGCGGTCGCCCACGGGCATGAAGCGCAGCGTGGCGGCCAGGCCGATCAGGCCCACGGGCACGTTGACCAGGAAGATCCAGTGCCAGCTCACGTACTCCACCATCCAGCCGCCCAGCGTGGGGCCAATCAGCGGCCCGACCAGGCCGGGAATGGCCACGAAGCTCATGGCCTTGAGGAACTGCTCGCGCGGAAAGGCGCGCAGCACGGCCAGCCGGCCCACGGGCATGAGCAGCGCACCGCCCATGCCCTGCAGCACGCGTGCGGCCACCATCAGCTGCAGGTTGGGAGCAATCGCGCACAGCACCGATCCCAGCACGAACAGCGCAATCGCCCACAGGTAGACGCGCCGCGTGCCGAAGCGGTCGGCCATCCAGCCCGATGCCGGGATCAGCATGGCCATGGTCAGCGAATAGGCGACGATGACGGACTGCATGCGCAGCGGGCTCTCGCCCAGGGCCTCGGCCATGGTGGGCAGCGCGGTATTGACGATGGTGCCGTCCAGCGTCTGCATGAAAAAGCCGATGGCCACGAGCCATAGGAGCACCGAACGCGAGGAGGATGTGGTGGAGGCGGAAGCGCTTTTGTCTTCAGGAATCATGGCAAGGCAGGGAGGGCGCAGGCGTTAAAAAACCGCCTGCGCATTGCTGCGCGGCGGTTGGTGGCGTGTTGTGCGGCGGGCTGCTGCGGGCTTCACTGCAGCGCGGCCGACACGGCTTACACCGAGAAGCTCGATCCGCAGCCGCAGGTGGTGGAGGCGTTGGGGTTCTTGATCACGAACTGCGCGCCCTGCAGGTCTTCCTTGTAGTCGATCTCGGCGCCGACCAGGTACTGGTAGCTCATGGCGTCGATCAGCAGCGACACGCCATTCTTGGTCATGGTCGTGTCGTCTTCGTTGGTGATCTCGTCGAAGGTAAAGCCGTACTGGAAGCCCGAGCAGCCGCCACCTTGCACGAACACGCGCAGCTTCAGGTCAGGGTTGCCTTCCTCGGCGATCAGATCGGCCACCTTGGCAGCTGCGCTGTCGGTGAAGACGATCGGGGTGGGCATTTCGGCGGTGGTGGTTTCGGTGATTTCTGCGACGGCGCTCATGGGGATACTCCGAAGTTCTCAATTGGCCCGAATGGTACAGCAAAGGGCTCGGGAATTCCCGGGGCTGCCGGCTTGACGACAGTGCAAGTGGGGGCATTGCCCACTGAATGAGAAAGGTTTGCATCGCCCAGAAAAAAACCGCCGGCAAAGGCGGTTTTTTTCTGGGGAAAGCCCCGGGGGACTTTCCTGCAGTGCCAGCGGATTAACGCTTGGAGAACTGCTTGGCGCGGCGTGCGGAGCGCAGGCCGACCTTCTTACGTTCGACTTCACGAGCGTCACGCGTCACGAAGCCGGCTTGGCTCAGGACGGGCTTGAGCGCTGCGTCATAGTCGATCAGGGCGCGGGTGATGCCGTGGCGGGTAGCGCCGGCCTGGCCGGATTCACCACCACCGTGGACGTTCACTTGAATGTCGAAAGCTTCCAGGTTGCTCGTCAGAGCCAGGGGCTGCTTTGCGATCATGATCGAGGTTTCGCGGCCGAAGTATTCCTGAATGTCCTTGCCATTCACGGTAATCTTGCCGGAGCCCTTCTTCAGGAACACGCGTGCGACGCTGGATTTGCGACGGCCGGTGCCATTGTTCCAATCACCAATCATCTAGGTCTCCTTAGATTTCCAGAGCCTTGGGCTGCTGGGCGGTGTGGGGATGCTCAGCACCGCCGTACACCTTGAGCTTCTTGATCATTGCGTAGCCCAGGGGACCCTTGGGCAGCATGCCCTTGACGGCCTTTTCCAGAGCGCGGCCGGGGAACTTGGCCTGCATGTCGCGGAAGTTGGTGGCAGTGATGCCGCCGGGGAAACCAGAGTGGCGGTAGTACACCTTGTCCAGGTTCTTGGTGCCGGTGACCTTGAGCTTGGAGGCGTTGATGATGACGATGAAGTCGCCGGTGTCAACGTGAGGTGTGTAAATGGCCTTGTGCTTGCCGCGCAGACGGAGTGCCACTTCGCTGGCGACACGTCCGAGCACCTTATCGGTGGCGTCAATCACAAACCACTCGTGTTGCACCTCAGCGGGCTTTGCGCTGAATGTAGACATGAGTTTTCTCTTTCAAGAAAGGTTTGGCGGGCCCTTTTCCGCGGTCGGTGCTTCTTCAAAAAGGAAGCCTCTTAGGCGGGGATGTAAACTTCGCCGCGGGACCCATAAAATCGCTGCGAAGCCCGCCATTATACAAAACTGGCGCAACCGCACCATCCCCCCGATCCGCAAGTCCCCGGCAGCCCTCGCCGCGAGGCGCCAGCGCCGGGCAACCTTGCAGCCGCCATGGGTGTCCACCCGCCAGCGCGGCTGGTTACCATCACGCCTATGTTCAGTTACCGCCACGCCTTCCATGCAGGCAACCATGCCGATGTGCTCAAGCACACCGTGCTGATCGCCACCCTGCAATACCTCCTCCAGAAGGAGGCCGCCCTTACGGTGCTGGACACGCACGCCGGCGCCGGCCTGTACCGTCTGGACGGCGACTATGCCAACAAGAGCGGCGAGGCCGCAGACGGCATCCTGCGCCTGGCCCAGGCCAAGGAGTCCGAGCTGGCCCCGGTGCTGCAGGCCTACATCGCCTCGGTGCGCTCCTTCAACCAGGGCGCGCAGCTGCGCAACTATCCGGGCTCGCCGTTCATCATCCAGTCCCTGCTGCGCGTGCAGGAGCGCGACAAGCTCAAGGTCTTCGAGCTGCATCCCACCGACATGCGCTCGCTGGCCGGCAACATTGCCCAGCTCGAAGCCGGCCGCCAGGTGGCCGTGCTGCACGAGGACGGCTTCGAGGGCATCAAGAAATTCCTGCCGCCGCCGTCGCGCCGAGCCCTGGTGCTGTGCGACCCCAGCTACGAGCTCAAGAGCGACTACGCCAAGGTGCTGGACATGGCGGCTGACAGCCTCAAGCGCTTTGCCACAGGCACGTATGCGTTCTGGTATCCGATCATCCCGCGCCCCGAGGCGCACGATCTGCCGCGCCGCCTGAAGACCATGACCACCAAGGCCGGCAGGAGCTGGCTGCATGTGGAGCTCACGGTCAAGAGCAACAAGACCTCGGAGCGCGGCGGCCTGCCGGCCAGCGGCATGTTCCTGATCAATCCGCCGTTCAATCTCAAGGAACAGCTCAAGCCGGCCATGCCGCAGCTGGTCAAGCTGCTCGGTCAGGACGAGAACGCGGCCTTCACGCTCGAATCCGGCGGCTGAACCCGTTCAGCGCGCGTTCGAGGCCGCAGAGGCCACTGCGGTGGACGAGGCAGCGGCGGGCGCCGCAGCCTTCGCCACCGGCTTGGCGGCAGGGACGGCACGGCTGGCCACGGCCGTGCGTGCATTGGGCCTGGGTGCAGGCGCCTTGGCCTGGACACGCGGACGCACTGGCGCCTTGGCCTGAACCCGGGTCCGTGCCTGTGTTGTCTGTGCCTGTGCCTTGGCCTGCTGCGTCTTCTCGATGGACTTGGCCTTCCTGGCCGTGACCAGGGTTTCGGGGCATTCCTGCTCACCATCGTCGAGCTGCCACAGCTCCACGGGCTTGATGCCCAGGCCGACCATGCCCAGCTCCTGCGCTGCGGCCTGGCTCAGATCGATCACGCGGCCAGGCGCAAACGGCCCGCGGTCGTTGATGCGCACCACCACCGTCTTGCCCGTGGCGGCGCTGCGCACGCAGACGCGGCTGCCGAAGGCAAAGCTGCGGTGCGCGGCCGTCAATTCTTCCTTGTCGAAACGCTCGCCGCTGGCGGTCAGCCGGCCATGCAGGCCCGGGCCATACCAGGAGGCCAGGCCTTGCTGGTCGCTGTCGCGCGAGGGCACGAGGGCGAAGTCGGGATTGGAGGGAGCCTCGGCACTGTCTTCGGGCGAGGCCGACTCGGAGGGCTTGGCATCCGGGGATTTGCTGGCCGGCTGCGCGGTCCGCGATGTGCGGCCACCGCGCTTGCCGGCCGAGGGCACGGCCGATGGCGTCTGGCCTTCATCCATTGCCGCCGCACCTGCGGTCAGGGCGCCGGACTCGGCATCGCTTTGTGCCACGGGAGCCGGCGCGCAGCCGGCCAGGGTGGCGGTGATGGCGCACATGGCCAGCCAGCGCCAGTGCAGGCGTCGAAAACCACGATCCATGGGCAAAAACCTCCAGGGAACGCCTGACCGTTCCCAAGTTCTAGAGGGTCGCCCGGGGCCGGCGCAGTGGCTGCGCGCTCAAAGGCCCAATCGATCGCAGATTTCCAGCGTGGCGACGCTCTGGTTCATCGTATAGAAGTGCAGCCCGGGAGCGCCCTGGCTGCGCAACTGCTCGCATAGACGGGACACGACATCAAGGCCGAAGGCGCGAATGGACGCCGTGTCATCTCCGTAAGCCTGCAGACGCAGGCGGATCCAGCGCGGGATCTCGGCGCCGCAGGCGTCCGAGAAGCGCATCAGCTGCGTAGAGCTGGTGATGGGCATGATGCCGGGAACAACCGGTGCATCAAGCCCCATGCCGCGCGCCGCATCAACGAAACGGCAGTAGGCGTCGGCATTGTAGAAATATTGGGTGATCGCGGAATCCGCGCCAGCGCGCACTTTAGCCGCAAACGCATCCAGATCGGACTGTGGGGATTTCGCCTGCGGATGGACCTCCGGGTAGGCAGCCACCTCGATGTGGAACCAGTCGCCGAACTCGCGGCGGATGAATTCCACGAGATCGCTGGCGTACTGGAATTCGCCACCCAGGCCATAGCCGCTGGGCAGGTCGCCGCGCAGCGCGACGATGCGGCGCACGCCCATGGCCTTCAGCTCCTGCAGTTCGGCGCGCACCTTGTCGTGCGTGGCGCCCACGCAGGAGAAATGCGATGCCGCGCTGACGCCTTCGTTCTGGATGTCACGCACCATGGCGAAGGTGCCCGTCTGCGTGGAGCCGCCCGCGCCATAGGTGACGGAGCAGAACTGGGGCTTGCGCGCATAGAGGTTCTTGCGCACCTGCACATGCTTGGTCGCGCCCTCGGGCGTCTTGGTCGGGAAGAACTCGAAGCTGATCGGAAAGCTCATGTAAGACTCGCTGCTCAGTGTTTCATTCGTTGCGTTTGCGCAGCTTGGCGCGGCCCGGACCGGGCACGCCGAACTCGGTACTGGTGTCGATCACACGCTCGTTGCGCTGCTCGCGCAGCACGGTGCGGGACACGCGCTTAGGCGCGGCCGGCTTAGGAGCTGCCTTCACGGCCGAGCGGGGCTGATCGTCGTCCTGCGTTTCAGGCTGCTCTGGCTCCTTCACCACGGCCGCCTGCTGGGCATGCACGAAGAATTCGCGGTTGCCGTCGCCGCCTTCGATGGCCGACTCCATCCAGCCCTTGACCTCCAGGCCCAGCTCGCCCAGGCAGGTGCGGATGCGCTGCTCCACCTCGGTGAACAGGGCCGCATCGCGCACGATGCCGCCCTTGCCGACCTGGCCCGGCTGCAGCTCGAACTGCGGCTTGACCAGCATCAGCAGCTGGCCATGCGGCTTGAGCAGGCGCGTGACGGCCGGCAGCACCAGGGTCAGAGAGATGAAGGACAGATCGCCCGTGACGAAGTCGAACTGCGGCGTGATGTCCACGTCGGCAAACTCGGCGCGGCGGCGGCGCTGCGTGGCCACCGTGCCCTCATCGCGCGCCTTGCCCTTGGCCGCGCGCTCGGCCTTGAAGGCCTCGATCTCGTTTTCCTTGGCGTCGTCGCTGTCGTCATAGTCTTCGTCGACCACGCCGCCGTTGCGCATCCAGGCATAGGGCGCCACGGGCTGGGTGTCGTTGTCGTCGGGATCTTCTTCCCAGCGTTCGGACAGCACTTCCTCGCAGGCCTCCTGCAGGCCCTCTGCCGTCACCGCGCGGGCATTGACGCCTTCGACGCAGATCACGCGCGCATCCGAGCGCAGCCGGTCATGCAGCTGGCCATGGCCCACGTCCACGCCGATGACCTGGGCGGCGCCTGCCTGCAGCAGGCAGTCGGTGAAACCGCCCGTGCTCTGGCCCACGTCCAGGCAGCGCAGGCCATCCACCGACAGCTTGGTGGCCGCCAGCGCGCCTTCCAGCTTCAGCCCGCCGCGCGAGATGAACCGGGCCTCGGCCCCGTCCAGCAACTGCAGCTCGGCACCTGCGGGAATCTCGTCACCGTTCTTGGCGACCTTCTTCCACGGCGTCAACGGCGTCATGCGCCACTGCACGCCACCCGCAATCAGCCGCTGCGCCTGCGAGCGCGTGGCCGCATGGCCGGCTTCCACCAAAAATACATCTGCGCGCATAGCGTCGCTCCAGGAAATCTCAGTTGACTAATGCCCGAAACCGGCGCGACCCAACTCAGGGACGCCAAGCAAGGGCCGCCCCGCAGCGAGGGCGTCGTCCCCCTCCCCCGCGAAGCGGGTAGAGAGGGGGAAGGCGCGTCAGCGCCTCAGGGGGTGCTTAATACCTATAAGTTTCGGGCTTGTAGGGACCCTGCTTGCTCACGCCGATATAGGCAGCTTGGCCGTCCGTCAGCTCGGTCAGCATGGCGCCGACCTTCTTCAGGTGCAGGCGGGCAACCTTCTCGTCCAGGATCTTGGGCAGCACGTAGACCTTGCCGACCTCGTAGGCATCGGGCTTGGTGAACAGCTCGATCTGGGCGATGGTCTGGTTGGCGAACGAGGCGCTCATCACGAAGCTGGGGTGGCCGGTGGCGCAGCCCAGGTTCACCAGGCGGCCCTTGGCCAGCAGGATGATCTTCTTGCCGTCAGGGAAGGTGATGTGGTCCACCTGGGGCTTGATCTCTTCCCACTGGTACTGCTCGATGGAGGCGACGTCGATCTCGTTGTCGAAGTGGCCGATGTTGCAGACGATGGCTTCGTTCTTCATGGCCACCATGTGCTCGTGGCGGATGATGTCGCGGTTGCCGGTGGTGGTCACGAAGATGTCGGCCTTGTCTGCCGCCCACTCCATGGTCACGACCTTGTAGCCTTCCATGGCCGCCTGCAGGGCGTTGATGGGATCGATCTCGGTGACCCAGACCTGGGCCGACAGCGCGCGCAGCGCCTGGGCGCAGCCCTTGCCCACGTCGCCGTAGCCGGCCACCACGGCGACCTTGCCGGCGATCATCACGTCGGTGGCGCGCTTGATGCCGTCCACCAGCGATTCGCGGCAGCCGTAGAGGTTGTCGAACTTGCTCTTGGTGACGGAGTCGTTGACGTTGATGGCGCGGAACTTCAGCGTGCCCTTGGCCGACATCTCGTTGAGGCGGTGCACGCCGGTGGTGGTCTCTTCGGTCACGCCGATGATGTGGGCGCTCTTGCGCGTGTACCAGGTGGGGTCCTGGGCCAGCTTGGCGCGGATGGCGGCGAAGGCGATCTTCTCTTCCTCGGAGGCGGGGTTGTCCAGCACGGACAGGTCCTTTTCGGCGCGCATGCCCAGGTGCAGCAGCATGGTGGCATCGCCGCCGTCGTCCAGGATCATGTTGGGGCCTTCGCCTTCGGTACCGGCGGCGCCGAATTCAAAGATGCGGTGGGTGTAGTCCCAGTAGTCGGCCAGCGATTCACCCTTGATGGCGAACACGGGCGTGCCCGTGGCGGCGATGGCGGCGGCGGCATGGTCCTGAGTCGAGAAAATGTTGCACGAGGCCCAGCGCACGTCGGCGCCCAGGGCCTTGAGCGTCTCGATCAGCACGGCCGTCTGGATGGTCATGTGCAGCGAGCCGGCGATGCGCGCGCCCTTGAGCGGCTGCGCCGCGGCGAATTCCTCGCGCGTGGCCATCAGGCCGGGCATTTCGGTTTCGGCGATCAGGATTTCCTTGCGGCCCCAGGCGGCGAGGGAAATGTCAGCGATGGCCGTGTCGGCGGAAACGGGACGAACAGCAGCGTTCATGGTTTTCTCCAAAAGATGAATGAAAAACCACGTTCTGCGGGAGACGAAAAAAAGCTCACCGCACAGAAAGCGTGGGCGAGCGTCGTTGCAGGTATGACTCCGAGCCTCGCAGACCGCATCTGGTGAATGGGCCTGCTGCAACGCTCCTCGGAGAGGCGCTGATTATACCGATCCCGGGGATGTCTCACCGCCCAGCCCCACAAGCCGGTAGCCCACCTGCAGCTCGGTCACCAGGTGGCGCGGCTGGGCCGGCTCGTCCTCGATCTTCTGGCGCAGATTGGCCATGTGCACGCGCAGGTAATGGGCACGGCCCAGGTATTCGGGTCCCCAGACCTGCAGCAGCAGCTGGCGGTGGGTCATCACACGGCCCTGGGCGGCGATCAGCGCCGCCAGCAGGCGGAATTCGATGGGCGTGAGGTGCACCGGCTGGCCCGCACGCCGCACCTCGTGCGTGGCCAGGTCCACCTGCACCTGGCCGAAGTGCACCTGGCTGGATGCAACTGCGCCGCCTGCGGCCCCCAGTTGCTGGCGGCGGCGCAGCATCACACGCAGCCGGGCCAGCAGCTCGGGCACACCGAAAGGCTTGACCAGGTAATCGTCTGCGCCGGCGTCCAGGGCGGCCACCTTCTCGTCCTCGCGCTCGCGCGCGGAGAGCACGAGCACGGGCACGGAGGACCATCCGCGCAGCTCGGTGAGAACCTGCTTGCCGTCGGCATCCGGCAGGCCCAGGTCGAGGATGACCAGATCGGGCTGGCGGCTCGCCGCCTCGATCAGGCCCCGGCGCGCGCTGTCGGCCTCGAAGACCTGCCAGCCCTCGTCCTCCAGCACCAGGCGCACGAAGCGGCGGATGCCGGGGTCGTCCTCGATCATCAGGATGCGGTTGGTGGGCGTGCTCATGGCGCAAGACTCTAATCGAGCAATGGCTGCTCCGGCACCGGAAAGCGCAGCGTGAACACGGTGCCGGGGCCTGGGCGCGCGGCAGCGGCCTCGATGCGCCCGCCATGGGCCTCGACAATGCTGCGCACCAGCGCCAGCCCCAGGCCTATGCCCGAGACGGTGGACTCGGCCGTGCCGCGCGTGAAGGGCTCGAACAGCGTCTCCACGGGCAGGTGTGGCGGCAGGCCGGGCCCGCCATCCTGCACGGCCACAAGCACCTCGCCGTCCTGTTCGCGTGCGTGGATGGTCAGCGGCGTGCCGGCCGGCGTGTACTTGGCGGCGTTGTCCAGCAGGTTGACCAGCACGCGCTCCATGAGCACAGGATCGAGCTGCAGCAGCGGCAGGCTGGCGGGCACGTCGGTGCTCACGGGATGCTCGTGCAGGCGCGCGCGCATCTGGCGCAGCGCGCTGCCGACCACTTCATCCAGCGGCAGCCATTCGCGCTGCAGGTGCACGCCGCCTTGCTGCAGGCGCGCCATGTCCAGCAGGTTCTCCACCAGTCGCTGCATGGCCTGGGCCTGGATGCGGACCTGCTCCAGCATGTCGGCTGCGCCGCCCGGCGGCACATGGCGCTGCGCGGCCTCGGCCGCGCCCAGGATGGTGGTCAGCGGCGTGCGCAGGTCGTGCGAGACGGCCGACAGCAAGGTGTTGCGCATGCGCTCGCCCTCCATGGCGATCTGGGTCTGCTGGGCCACGGCCACGAAGTGCTGACGCTCCAGCGCCAGCGCCACCTGGCTGGCACAGGCCTCCAGCAGACGCTGCTCCTCGGGCACCTCCAGGCGCTGGGGCGCACGCAGTTGCAGCACCAGTACGCCCCGCATGCGCACGGGCGCCGCCAGCGGCACGTAGCGGGCCGGCGCGGCCGGCAACGTGTCCGTGCCCTGGCCGGCCTGCTGACCGTGGTCCATGGCCCAGCGCGCAATGCTGTCGTCCATGGGGCAGGAGCCGCCGCCGGCGGGGCGCAGGCGCTCGTCGGCATCTGGCAACAGCAGCCCGGCCTGGGCGTCGAACACGCCCGAGACCGTACTCAGCGCAATCTCCACCACCTGCTCCTGTGTGAGCGCGCCTGAAAGGTCGCGCGCCAGCCGCGCCAGGGCGCCCGCGCGCCGCTCGCGCTCGGCCGCCACGCGCGCCTCGTGGCGCAGCCGCGCCATGAGCTGGCCGCAGACCAGGGCCACGCCCAGCATCAGCACGAAGGTGAACAGGTACTGCGTGTCGTTGACATGGAAGGATCCGCGCGGGGGCACGAAGAAAAAGTCGAAGCACAGTACCGACAGCAGCGCCGCCCAGGCGCCCGGGCCACGCCCCCAGCGCAACGAAGACAGCACGACGATGAGCAGGAACAGCATCACCACGTTGGCCGGGTCGAAGATGCGCAGCAGCTGCTCGGCCAGCACCGTGGCGGTCAAGCAGGCCAGGGTCACGCCGGCATAGCCCTTCCAGGGCAGCGGCCTGCGCCGCAGCGGTGCGGCAGGCGCGGCCTCGGTCCGGGCCGCGCTGGAGCCCCCGGAGAGCACCAGCACGTCGATGTCGGGATGCAGCTGGACGATGCGGTCGGGCAGGCTGCGGCCCCACCAGCGCCAGGGCGACCATGCCGGGCGCGGCGGCTGGGCCAGCACCAGGCGGCTGGCGTTGCGCTCGCGCGCGAAGGCAACCAGGGCCTCGGCCACATCGGCGCCCGGCAGCGTGGCCGTCTCGGCCCCCAGGCGCGCGGCCAGGGCCAGGGTCTTGAGCACGGCGGCCTGCACGCTGCGTGGGCGGTGCTGGCGCTGGGGCGCGTCCACGTACACCACCATCCAGCCAGCATCCAGCCGGCGTGCCATGCGCGCCACCTGGCGCACCAGGGCGTCGTCGCCCGCGTGCCCTGCCACGGCCACCAGCAGGCGCTCACGCGCGGGCCAGACTGTGCCTATGGAGCGCTCGCGCCGGTAGTCGCGCATGTCCTCGTCCACGCGGTCGGCCGTGCGGCGCAGTGCCAGCTCGCGCAGCGCCAGCAGGTTGCCGCGCCTGAAGAAGTTGCGCGAGGCCCGCTCGGCCTGCTCCATCATGTAGACCTTGCCGTCCTTCAAGCGGCGCAGCAGCTCGTCGGGCGAGATGTCGACGACGATGACCTCGTCGGCATCGTCGAAGATCTGGTCGGGCACGGTCTCGCGCACCGTGATGCCGACGATGCCGCCCACCACGTCGTTCAGGCTTTCCAGGTGCTGCACGTTGATCGTGGTCCAGACATCGATGCCTGCGTCCAGCAACTCCTGCACGTCCTGCCAGCGCTTGGGATGGCGTGAGCCTGGCGCATTGCTGTGCGCCAGTTCATCGAGCAGCAGCACGCGCGGACGCCGCGCGAGCGCCGCATCCAGGTCGAACTCGCGCAGCGTCCGTCCCTGGTGCGGCAGCTCGCGCAGCGGCAGTTGCTCCAGGCCATGCAGCTGCTGCGCCGTTTCCTTGCGGCCATGGGTTTCCACGAGTCCCACCAGAACCTCGCGGCCCCCCTGGCGTTCGCGCTGGGCGGCGGCCAGCATGGCGTAGGTCTTGCCCACGCCTGCATTCGATCCGAAGTAGATGCGCAGCTTGCCCCGCCCCTCCTGCGCCCGCTCATGGCGCAGGCGCGCGACCAGGGCGTCGGGATCGGGGCGCGGCAGACCGGGCGGCGCCGGCTCGGCAGAGGACGAAATGGGCATGGTTCTCAGCCTAGCACCAGAGCGTGCCCCCACACTAGAACGCCGCCGACAGCGACAGCACCCAGCCGCTGCGGCCCAGGCTTTGCATCTGGCCTGCCGCATTGGCCGCGCGGTAGTAGCGCGTGTCGGCCGAGGTGCCGGCCCAGGCCAGCGTGGCCGTCCATGGCCCCCAGCTGCGGGCCAGCGAGACGCGCCAGTCGGCGTACGACAGTTCGCTGTAGTTGCGCACCTGCGTGTGGCCGGCATGCAGGCCCAGCACCGCCCAGTCGCCCAGCGGATGCTGGTAGTTCAGGTCCAGATAGCTGCTGCCGCGTGAGCTGCCGCTGCCGGGAAGAGCCTCGGCAAAGGCCGTGGCCGCCGTGCTGTCGCGCAGGCCGAAGTAAGGCGTCAGCGCCAGCGACCATTTGGCGCTGAAGCCGCCGTGGGTGACGCCCAGATAGGCCTCGGTGGTGTCGTAGCGCACGCCGCCGCTGCCATCCCCGCGGGGCACGCGCGCGCCGGGGTAGTTGTAGTGCAGCAGGCCGATGTCGCCCGTCCAGCCCGGCAGCAGCTCGGTGCGCCAGCCGCCGTACAGGTCCAGTTCCAGCGCGCGGCCGTCCAGATAGCTGTGGCGCGACACGCTGGAGCCGGACACGCCCAGGTAGGCGCCGCGCGGCAGCGACAGCTCCAGCCCGCCCTGCAGCGCCGGCCCCATCCAGCTTTGCGAGATGCCACGGAAACGGTAGTCGCTGAGCAGCGCCACGCTGCCGGTGAGCGCGTAGGCGGGTGCGGGCGATTGCTGGGCATCGGCACTGGCAGCGTTGACTGGGGAGGTCTCGGCCTGGGCATGGCAGGACGCAGCCGCCAGCGACAACAGTGCAGCCAGCGAGGCACGGGGGAAGAAACGGGGGACGGCACAAGCGGCCGTCATGGAAGAAGCGGATTTCATCTTGGTTTTTGTACAGAGAAAGCAAGGCGGTGCCTGCCCGGGCGGGCAGGCTTGCCGCCAAAGATCAGGCCAGGCCGAAAGCCACCAGCAGCATGTCGATCAGCTTGATGCCGATGAAGGGGACGACCAGGCCCCCCAGCCCGTAGACCAGCAGGTTGCGCCGCAGCAGGGCCGAGGCGCCGATGGCGTGGTAGGGCACGCCACGCAAGGCCAGCGGTATCAGGACGATGATGATCAGCGCGTTGAAGATCACGGCGCTCAGGATGGCCGAGCCCGGGCTGGCCAGTCCCATGACATTGAGCGCCGACAGCTGCGGATACGTGCCCACGAAGGCGGCCGGGATGATGGCGAAGTACTTGGCCACGTCGTTGGCCACGCTGAAGGTGGTCAGCGCGCCGCGCGTCATCAGCATCTGCTTGCCGGTCTCCACGACCTCGATGAGCTTGGTCGGGTTGCTGTCCAGGTCCACCATGTTGCCGGCTTCCTTGGCCGCCTGGGTGCCGCTGTTCATGGCCACGGCCACGTCGGCCTGGGCCAGGGCGGGTGCGTCATTGGTGCCGTCGCCGGTCATGGCCACCAGCCGGCCTGCGGCCTGGTGTTCGCGGATCAGGCGCAGCTTGTCCTCGGGCGTGGCTTCGGCAAGGTAGTCGTCCACGCCGGCCTCGGCCGCAATGGCGGCGGCCGTGAGCGGATTGTCGCCCGTGATCATCACGGTCTTGATGCCCATGCGGCGCAGCTCGGCAAAGCGTTCGCGTATGCCGTGCTTGACCACGTCCTTGAGCTCGATCACGCCCAGCACGCGGGCGCCATCGGCCACCACCAGCGGCGTGCTGCCGCGCCGCGAGACATCCTCCACCACCTTGAGCATGGCGGGCGGGAACTTGCCGCCCATGGCTTCGACGTGGCGGCGCACGGCGTCGGCCGCGCCCTTGCGCAGGCTGCGCGTGCCGCCGTCGGGCTGCGGCATGTCCACGCCGCTCATGCGCGTCTGGGCCGTGAAGGGCACGAAGACGGCATGCAGGGTTGCCAGGTCACGCTCGCGCAGGCCATGCATTTCCTTGGCCAGCACGACCACGCTGCGGCCCTCGGGTGTCTCGTCGGCCAGTGATGCCAGCTGCGCCGCATCGACCAGCTGCGCGGCCGTCACGCCGGGAGCGGGCAGGAATTCGCTGGCCTGGCGGTTGCCCAGCGTGATGGTGCCGGTCTTGTCCAGCAGCAGCACGTCCACGTCGCCGGCCGCCTCCACGGCGCGGCCCGAAGTGGCGATCACGTTGGCCTGCATCATGCGGCTCATGCCTGCCACGCCAATGGCCGACAGCAGGCCCCCGATGGTGGTCGGGATCAGGCACACCAGCAGGGCGACCAGCACCGTCAGTCCCACGACCTGCCCGCTGCCCGTCAGCTCCACCGCAAAGGCCGAATAGGGCCGCAGCGTGACGATGACCAGCAGGAAAAGCAGCGTCAGTCCGACCAGCAAGATGGTCAGCGCCAGTTCGTTGGGCGTCTTGTGGCGGCGGGCCGACTCCACCATGGAGATCATGCGGTCCAGGAAGGACTCGCCGGGGTTCACGGTGATCTGCACCACCAGCCAGTCCGACAGCACGCGCGTGCCGCCGGTGACCGAAGAGAAGTCGCCGCCGGCCTCGCGGATCACGGGGGCCGATTCGCCGGTGATGGCGCTCTCGTCCACCGAGGCCACGCCCTCGATCACCGTGCCGTCCAGCGGTATGGTGTCGCCGGCCTCGACCAGCACCCACATGCCCGAGCGCAGTTCTTCCGCACCCACGGGATGCCAGCGGCTTTGGTAGCTGGCCTGCTCCAGCTTCTTGGCGACCGTGCTGCGCTTCATGCTGCGCAGGCTCGCGGCCTGGGCGCGGCTGCGCCCCTCGGCCAGCGCCTCCGCAAAATTGGCGAACAGCACGGTGAACCACAGCCACAGCGCAATGGCCAGGATGAAGCCCGCAGGCGCCTCGCCCTCGCCCGCCAGGGCCTGGGCCCAGAGCAGGCTGGTGAAGATGGCGCCCAGATAGACCACGAACATCACCGGGTTGCGCCATTGCGCGCTCGGTGCCAGCTTGCGGATGGAGTCACCCAGCGCCTGGCGCACCAGCGAAGGATCGAACAGGGACAAAGCAGTTTTGCGCGACATGGCTTACTCCTTGGCGGCATTGGCTGCCGCAGGCTGCAGCGTCGCGGCCGAGAGATCGTCCAGCGCCAGATTCAACTGCAGCACGTTCACGCGCGGCTCACCCAGCAGGCCCAGAACGCGCGGCTGCATCTGCTGGCGCAGCAGTTCCTGGACCTTGGCCACAGGCAGCTGGCGCTCGCGTGCCACGCGCGGCAGCTGCAGCTCGGCATTGGCCACAGAGATGTGCGGATCCAGGCCGGAGGCCGAGGCCGTCACGGCATCCACAGGCACAGCGGCATCTGCCGCAAGACCATTGAGTTCGCGGTAGGCCGCCACGCGCGCCGCCACGGACTCCTTGAGCGCCGCGTGGGTCGACCCCTGGTTGGTGGCAGCCGACAGCGCGGCGTTGTAGGGCGCGGCCACCGTGGCATCGGCCTTGTCGGGATCCGGCGCCGTGGTGGCGCTGGGCCGACCCTGGAAATAACGGGGCGAAGCGAACTCCTGCCCGATCAGGGCTGAGCCCACGACCGAGCCCTGGCGCGTGATCAGGCTGCCATTGGCGGCCTTGGGAAACGCGGCCTGGGCCACGAGCGTGGTGACCAGCGGATACGCCAGGCCCGTGACCACGGCCACGAACAGCGCCGACCGCAGGCTGGGGCCGAACAGCGAGCGCAGCCCGCCGGCATCGGTCTGGGATGGAACCTGCGCATCGGTGCGCAGCACCGGCAACGGGCCGGAAGTGTGTGTTTGAACTTGCATTTCGGAAACCTCCGCCGCGCTGCTGTGTCAGGCACAGCAGGCGGCCAGGAAAAAAACGGGCTCAGGGGTGTTCAGGGGTAGACCTGTCCTGACAGCATCTGCAGTTGCTCGACCACAGGACCCAGGGCCAGCGAAGGCAGGAAGGTCAGTCCACCGACCACCACCACCACGAAGACCAGCAAGCCCATGAACAGCGGCGTGGCCGTCGGGAAGGTGCCCGGCCCCGCAGGCACGGTGGGCTTGGCCGCCAGGCTGCCGGCCAGGGCCAGCATGGGCAGCAGTGTCAGATAGCGGCCAGCCAGCATGGCCAGGCCGATGGTGGTGTTGAAGAACGGCGTGTTCGCATTCAGGCCCGCAAAGGCCGAACCGTTGTTGGCCGTGCCCGAGGCATAGGCATAGAGCACCTCCGAGAAGCCGTGCGGCCCCCGGTTGGTCAGACTGGCCATGGTGTCGGGCCAGACCGCAGCCAACGCCGTGAAGCCCAGGATAGAGATCGGGTGCGCCATCACGGCCAGCATCACCAGCTTGATCTCGCGCGCCTCGATCTTCTTGCCCAGGAACTCGGGCGTGCGGCCGATCATCATGCCGGCCAGGAAGACCGTGAGGATGGCGTACTGCAGCAGGTTGATCAGGCCCACGCCGTCGCCGCCGAACACACAGTTGAGCATCATCTGCGCCAGCGGTACCAGCCCGCCCAGGGGCGTCAGCGAGTCATGCATGGCATTGACCGAGCCCGTGGTCGCGGCCGTGGTCGTGGTCACGAACAGCGCCGTATCGGCGATGCCGAAGCGCAGCTCCTTGCCCTCCATGTTGCCGCCCGGCTGGGTGGCGCTGATCTGCTGGTCGGCACCTGCGGCCGTGAGCAGCGGATTGCCGGCCTGCTCGGCCGTGAACACCAGCGCCAGAAAGCCAACGAACATCACCAGGCAGGCGCCGAACAGCACCCAGCCCTGGCGACGGCGCAGCAGCATGGAGCCAAGCGCATAGGTCAGCGCCGACGGGATCAGCAGCATGCCCAGGATGTGGAATGCGTTGGTCAGCGGCGTGGGGTTCTCGAACGGATGGGCCGCATTCATGCCGAAGAAGCCGCCACCGTTGGTGCCGATGTGCTTGATGCTCTCCAGGCTGGCCACGGGGCCGAGAAGAATCTGCTGGCGAGCGCCTTCCAGCGTCGTCGCCCAGACCTGGCCATCCAGCGTCTGAGGCACACCCTGCCACACATAGACCAGGGCCACCACAAAGCTCAGCGGCAGCATCACGCGCCAGAGCATGCGCACATAGTCCACCCAGTAGTTGCCCAGGTCCGAGGCACTGGAGCGCGCCAGGCCGCGGATGACACCCGCCGCGGCGACCACGCCCGTGGTCGCGCCAGCGAACATCATGAAGGTGATGGCCACCATCTGCGTGGCGTTGGACAGGCTGCTCTCGCCCGAATACGCCTGCCAGTTGGTATTGGTCACAAAGGACACGGCCGTGTTGAAGGCCAGGTCCGGTGTCTGCGCCGCATTGCTCAGCGCATTGAGCGGCATCCAGCCCTGCAGGCGCAGCAGCGCATAGCCCAGCAGCAGCATGGCGCCGTTGGACAGCAGCAGCGCCAGCCCGTAGCGCTGCCAGCCCATGCGCTCGGCCGGGTTCACGCCCAGGGCGCGAAAGCTCAGCCGCTCGATCCAGGCATGGTGCTCACTCGTGAAGCAGCGTGCCAGCCACTGCCCCATGGGCACGGCCAGCGCCGTCATCAGCAGCAGCACCAGTGCATATTCCATCCAGGTCAACCACATGGCGGTCTCCTTTCAGGCAGTCAAATCCGGCCCAGCGCCGCCACGAAGGCCAGCAGGCCCCCGAAGCAGCCCAGGCTCAGGGCGATAAAGATCAGGTCTTGCATCTGCGCCACCTCAGAACTGTTCGGGCCGCAGCAATGCGTATCCGAGGTAGACAAACACAGCCAGGGCGCCCAGGGCGCCCAGCCATCCGGTGATTTCGGTCAGGGTCATAGGGATTTCTCCCGCATCGGCGCCGCATGGCGGCACCTGTTGTTGCGATGGGGAAAACTCTAGGGCCGGGGCTGTCAAGGATGGGTTGAGATTGGCAGGGGCCGTATCAAGACGGCATCAAGAAGATGAGCGGCTCACCGCTGACCGCACTGCCACTACCCAATGACCTGAGCGCATCGTCAACGGCCCATGAACAGCAGATACATCCCCGCCACCGGCCCGCCGACTTCCGCATCCGTGCCAGCGCAGGCCCGTCTTGAGGGCTCCACCGAGCGCCGCGCCTTCCTGGCCAGCGCCGGCCTGCTCGTGCTGATCTATCTGGGATGGCTGCTGGTCTTCTGGCCCGGCGTACTGGGCGAGGACAGTTCGGCCATCCTTCAGGAAGTGGACAGGCCCGAACACTTTCGCTCGGGCAAGAGCGTGGGCTGGTACTACTTCGTGCGCTGGACATATGGCGTCACCCACCGGGTGGAAGTGCCAGTGGCCATCCTCCTATTGCTGTGCGCCCTCTTCTTTGCGCGCATGTTGGCCTGGTACTGGGCACGCGGGCACCGCCTGCTGTACGCCGTGCTGCTGGTCTTCGTCTGCGCGGCCCCTCACATGGTCTATTTCATGGCCACGCTGTATCCAGACGCCATCTTCGCCGTGGCCTCCTGCGCCCTGCTGTTTGAGCTTTGGTGGATTTGCAGCCAGAAACGGCACAGCCGGGCCAGCCTGTCCCTCATCGCGCTGGCACTGCCGTTTTCGGTTTTTGTGCGTGCCAACGGCATCCTCTTTCTGGCACCGGCCGTGGTTGCGATCTTTCTGGTCCACAGCAAAAGCCGCTTGCCGCTGTGCACCATCATCGGCCTGTGGTGTGCTCTGGCCTATACGGGCACGCAGATGCACAGGCCCGCTGCGCAAAGCGCCACGGATTCACTCGTGCTCTTCGAAACAGTCAAGCTGCTGCAGCCCAGGGCCATGAACGACCTCTGGCAAAAGCAACCCCTCATGAACGACCCCTGGGTACTGCAGTCACCCAAGCTGTCGGCACGCACTTTGGAAATCCTGGAAGGCCATGCTCCACGCCAGCTCATGCTCGCCTACTCTGACCCGGCCTACTGGGATATGTTGGTGTTCCATCCGCAGGGCCCTCAGCTCTTCAGCCTGACCGAAGAACAGCGCAAGGAGCTGGCGCAGGAGTTCCTGCGCTACAACCTTTGGCACAACCTGCCCGATGTGACGGCCAGCCGCGTCAATGTGCTTCTGTCGGCCGCGCTGGCCCAGGGCGGGTTTCCGGCGCTCGACTATGCCCGCTATGTGATCAAGCGCACCCAGGCGCAATCGCAAATGCGGATTTTCAGGCTGGATTCCGCAGAAACCGCGCTGCGCGGCCTGCTTCGCCAAAGTCATGCCTGGCGCTGGCTGCTGTGGACGCCCTGGCTGGGCTTCTCGCTGCTGGCCATGGTCCTGTGGCATGGCGTGCGCCAAAAGAACGTGCCAGCCTTGCTGATCAGCGTGCCAGCAGCCATTCACCTGATCGCCATTGCGGTCTTCGCTACTGCAGGCGAATATAGATACCTGCTGCCATTCTTCGCTCTCACGCCAGCTCTTTTGGCTGTACTCATATCTCGTCCCAGCATCTCCGGAGCAAATGCTGTAACAACCGTTTCGCCGAAGGCATTGGCGGATTCCTCCGACAACCCGCTTGCGACACACGCTCTGTAAAATGCGCCGGTTCGCCGCAGCCGCCAGCCGGTACGCGCGCCCTGCTATTTACCCATCTCCTGGACTCCCCCTTGACTTACGCCCTGGAAACCCGGCGCCGCCGGACTTTTGCCATCATTTCCCACCCCGACGCGGGCAAGACCACGCTGACCGAAAAGCTGCTGCTGTTCTCGGGCGCGATCCAGATCGCGGGCGCCGTCAAGGGCCGCAAGGCCAGCCGCCATGCCACCTCCGACTGGATGGAAATCGAAAAGCAGCGCGGCATCTCGGTGGCCAGCTCGGTCATGCAGATGAGCTACCGCGACCATGTGGTCAATCTGCTCGACACCCCTGGACACAAGGACTTCTCGGAAGACACCTACCGCGTGCTCACGGCCGTGGACTCGGCGCTGATGGTCATCGACGCCGCCAACGGCGTGGAATCGCAGACCCGCCGCCTGATCGAGGTCTGCCGTCAGCGTGACACGCCCATCATCACCTTCGTCAACAAGATGGACCGCGAAGTGCGCGATCCGCTGGACATTCTTGACGAAGTGGAGCGCGAGCTGGGCATGCCCTGCTGCCCCGTCACCTGGCCCGTGGGCCAGGGCAAGCAGTTTGGCGGCATCATCAACCTGCTCACCCAGACCATGACGGTGTTCCAGCCTGGCAGCGAACGCCGCCCCCAGGACTTCGAGGCCATCCCCCTGGCCGAGGCCGACAAGCTGCGCGCGCGCTTCGGGCAGGCCTTTGACGACGCGCTCGACAGCATGGAACTGGCCCAGGGCGCCTCGGCCCCCTGGGACCACGAGGCCTTCCTGGCAGGCAAGCTCACGCCGGTCTTCTTCGGCTCCGGCGTGAACAACTTCGGTGTCATGGAAGTGCTGGATGCCGTGGTCGACATGTCGCCCCCGCCCGGCCCCCGAAAAAGCTCGCTGCTGGTCAACAAGCAGCCTGTGGAAAAGATCATCCACCCCGAGGACGAAGGCTTCTCCGGCGTGGTCTTCAAGGTCCAGGCCAACATGGATGCCAACCACCGTGACCGCATCGCCTTCGTGCGCGTGGCCTCGGGCAAGTACACGCCCGGCATGAAGATGAAGGTGCAGCGCACCGCCAAGGAACTGCGTCCCACCTCGGTCGTGACCTTCATGAGCCAGCGCCGCGAAGCCGTCGAAGAAGCCTATGCGGGCGACATCATCGGCTTCACCACGCATGGTGGCGTGCAGTTGGGCGACACCATCACCGACGGCGCGAGCCTGCAATTCACGGGCCTGCCTTTCTTCGCCCCTGAAATGTTCATGACCGTGGTGCTCAAGAACCCGCTGCGCACCAAACAGCTGCAGCAGGGCCTGATGCAGCTGGGCGAGGAAGGCGCCATCCAGGTCTTCAAACCCGAAGCCGGCGGCAACATGCTGCTGGGCGCCGTGGGCCAGCTGCAGTTCGAAGTGGTGCAGCACCGCCTGAACACCGAATACGACTGCGACATCCGTCTGGAAGGCTGCCAGTACACGGCCGCCCGCTGGATCACGGCCGACACCCCGGCCGAGCTGCGTGAATTCGAGAACGCCTACCCGCTGCGCATGGCGCGCGATGCGGCCGACACGCTGGCCTATCTGTGCACCTCGCCCTATGACGTGCGGCTGGCGCAGGAGCGGTTTCCGAAAATCCATTTCCATCCGCTGCGCGAGCATGCGGGGTTGGCTTTGCAAAAGGGATAAGGCGCCAAACGCCTTCTGCAATGCATGCGGATCAGTACCCTGATCCGCATGCATCTTCACGGCTTGCGCGAATTATTCACGGCAAACCAGTTCAGGCCTCGGAACTCTCCCAACCAGTTCAGCGAGGGGTTTTTACGCAATCCCTGGGCATGCTGAGCCAGGACAGCCACCCTGTCGGCTCCTGATTTTGCGAAATTGAAATTCAATGGATGTATATGAACGTGCACCTGGTCTATTGTCGGTGAAAAGACATAGTATCCATCGCTTTCCTGCACGTCAGAATCAACATAAAACCCCAAATGTTGATATCTGTTGACGACAGACCATTTATCCGATGGCAGGCCCATCTCCCCCCAGAATCTTTCATGGGGATAATAAAAAACGCCGTTAGCAATAGGTACCCCGGCGGCAGCCAATGTCAGCGCGCCAATTCCATCACCATTGAGCAGCAAAGTGCGCAGCCTTTTTTCTGGCTGCTGGCCATTTGTGACATAAGACAAATTACCCTGAGCAAGCTCAATATCTCTAGGCGCCTTAGAAAATGGATTGAAGGCAAAGGTTGTGAGCAAATGCAAAATAGTCAGTAACCATACCCCTTCAGCCACTCTTCCCCTCAACATCCACCAGCAGATAACAGCGCCAGAACCAGCCATCGCGGCAGTATAAACAATGCTTCCCCCTGGCATTATATTTTTCGGCGTATATGACATCGCCATTGCTATAAGAATGGCGCTCGCCAAGGCCACTGCTCCAGGGATGGCCCAATTCCCGATCACCTTCAGTCTTTTTATTTTTTGTTCACCATCCAACACATACCCACCAGCCATCATAGCCATTGCCATAGTTCCAGCCAGCCCAATACCTACGTCCATGCGCACCGTCGGCATATTCCCCCACAAGGAATATTTAGCCAGCCACACAGGAAAACCGATAAAACAATAGATCCAGTAAAAAAAGACGAAGGCAGCCGCAGCGAAAATCATCCAAGATCTCTGTGCAGAACTCCGGAAATTTCTGAAGAAAAAGGCTATAAACAATAAAGGCAACAGGAAAAATGAGCTGGCTGATGACGGATCTGTTTTGGGACCAGGCATGCTAAGTACCGTTTCCACGTTGGTGTAGCCTCTCAGATGCCACCACCACTGCAAGTCCCCGCCCGGCATTGCACCTCTCTTGCCGGGGTATTCCGTAGCCTGCATCAACGCGACTGCATCCTGCGTATCAAGCCACCAGCTACCGACAATAACAACCACCACGCATAAGGAAGCGGCACAGCCCACCCACTGCGCCATTGACCAACGCAGTTGGGCACGCTGATCCACGCACCAGCCAATGCCAGCCAGCAACAGAATACTTCCAATGACAATAACCCAGGTGGGATAAAGCACAAGGAACCAACCACTTACAGCCCACCCCAGAGCGAGGCCGAGCAGCATTGCCTTCCAAACGCTAGCGACTGTCAATAACCTGCTGGCAACCACGAAGGCGATAGCAGGGAACATCGTTGCATACAGCGGCCAATTGGACCATGCAGCCGCATACGGTGCCACACAAAAAGACAATGCCAACCCAAAGTTCAGCCCTCGCTGATTTTTTCGAATCAAATTCAACATCAGCCATACGGAAAGCAATCCTCCCCAAAAAGGAAGTTGCCACTGCCAGCTCATGGCTTGCCGCAAGGGCAAAAAGAAATAGCCCCAGGTCGCAGGACGAGCCAAGGCAGCCAACTGATAGATTGGCACACCTGTCATGCCAATTACCCCCATATTTTGACCATTCAGGCCTATATTGGTATTTACGACAGGGAATTTTGGCTCGTGATGGATTTGCGCCAATACATTTGGCATCAATACCCCCCACTCATCCCCACGGATGGGGCGCAAACTGAACAATCTCTCATTGCTACCTTTTGAGTCCAAGATGCTTGCTCCATGCGGACTCTGCAACAACAAGCCCACTGAGCTCCCCGTAATTCCAGCACTGACCAAAAGGGTGAAAGAACCGATAATAAGAATATATATACCCCGACCTCTGAAGCTTGAAACGCCCCTCCTCAAACCTCGCAAACTCTGCAGTTTCTTAGCTCCAAGCAATGCTACCGCGCAAAGCAAAATACCCAACGTCCACCAATGTCGTGGTCGTATGCTTTCAATAACGATAACTGGTGGCCCTGAAAAAGCACTCTGCAAGGTGGCCTTATCCCCATCCGTTTGGTAGATAGCCTCCAGGACTACTGGATGGACGCCAGCGGGCAGGACTTTCGACAAAGAAACTTCCCAGGAAAACCCAACGCCTGTCTGGCCTCCCATCGCAGGGTTGGTGGCAGACACATCCTCTCTTTCAATCCATTTGGCATTATGATTTTCAAATTTCTCGCCGGATACGGATAGCCTGAGCAAAGGAGGATTTAATCCTTTCTTCCCTGCAAGCACCCACCCAGAGACCGTCAGTTGGCGGCTATCTAACTCATAACTCCAATGTTCCAATGCTCCATATATCTTAGGATGCGAATTATCTGCAGCCTTCCCGATCCACGGGAAAGAGACGCAAAGCAACAGAAAAATCAATCGAAAAACCATCATTGACATACCACACCCGGCAACTCGATCATTCGCAGAAAATTTTGCATTTTTTGATTGAGAAACAACAGATTCATAAAACCTGAGATCCTACTCGGCAGGACGGCCCTTTACGGCAAACCAGTGAAAGCTCCTGAATGCCCCGAGCCAAATCAAAGAGGAATTCAAATTTAGCCCACTGGCCTCATCTGCGAGGACAACGACCCGGTCGGCGCCGGTCTTATTGAAATCAAAGTCTTTTGGATTCACCAATACCCTAATGTAGTCCACTGCAGGCGCCGAAACTGTATATCCCGCCCCCGCATTTACCGTCTCATCCACATAGAATCCGAGATGTTGATAGCGATTAACAATCGGCCACTTTGATTCCGGCAGCCCCATTTTCTCCCAGAACTCCTTATGCGGGTAATAGAGAACCCCATTTGCCACCGGATAGCCCATACCTGCCAGCATCAAGGGACCCACGCCATCCCCATTCAGAGCCAATGTCCGCAAGCGTTTATTTTCATCATGAGGATCTTTCAAAAACTGAAGATTTCCATCCGCAAGAATCACATCTTTAGGCGCCTTCGTCACCGGATTAAAAGCCAACGTTGCCAACAAATTGACGATAACCAACATAGCCACGCCTGCCGCCATTCGCCTCCTCATAATCCACCAGCAGATCGCTGCCCCGGAAAGCGTCATGGCCAGCGTATATACCCAGCTTCCACTTGGCGTAAAATCCTTAGGGATTTTCATCAAAGTCCATGCAATCAATCCCGCACTTGAAATTGCCACCAACCCAGGAATCAGCCACTTTTGGAAAATGGAAACACTTTTACCATTACCGTCTTTATCTACCGTCGCCACGGCCCCACCGGCAACCAGAGCCATCAACACAGAAAAAGCCAACCCCATTCCCAAATCGATACGGGCAGTCGGCATATTGCCCCAAAGCGAATACTTGGCCAGCCATATTGGGAAACCTGAAAAACTGAAAATCCAGTAGCAAATCATGAATGCTGCGCATGCCGCCACAGACCAGCGATATTTTGTGGATCGCATCAGATGCACAGCACACAACGCGACCATAAGTATTGGCAGTATGAAGTATGAACTGATTTCGGATTGATTTGTCTCAGGACCTGGAGAGCGGACAACAGTGTCTGCATTGGAATACCCTCGGAGATGCCACCACCATGCAAGATCCCCGCCTGGCATTGAGCCACGCTTGCCAGGATATTCCGTTGCCTGCATGAGTGCCACGGCATCGCGAGTATCCAACCACCAGCTACCAAGAAGCGCCGACGCAACTGCCAGCGCAGCAAAAATACCTAACAGCTGCGCCCAGCCCCAGCGCAGCTCACTGCGCTGATCAAAACCCCAGCCCACAGCAAGAAGCAGTAGAAAACTACCGCCAATGATGATCCAGGGCGGATACAAAACCAATGCCCAGCAAGCAAGCAGCCAACCAAGTATCGCACCCATGAGAGCCGTCTTCCATGGGCTCTCAATTTTCATTATCTTGAATGACAGTACAAAGGCCAATGCAGGAAACATTGCTGCATACAATGGCCAGTTTGACCAAGCCGCAGCATATGGCGCCACGCAGAATGAAAATGCCAACCCGAAGTTCAATCCTTTTCTGTCAGGACGCAGGAGATTTAGCAGAAACCATATGGACAGCAACCCTCCCCAGAATGGCATTTGCCATTGCCAACTCAGTGCCTGGCGCATGGGGAGAAAGAAATAGCCCCAGGTTGCGGGCCGAGCCAACGCAGCCCATTGCTTAACAGGTGCACCCGTCATGCCGATGACACCCATATTCTGTCCGTTGGGACCAATATTCGAGTTCACCACAGGAAATGGTGGTTCGTGGTGGATTTGAGCCAGCACATTAGGCATCAGCACACTCCACTCATCCGCACGTATGGAGCGCAGGCTGAACAGCTTGGCATTGCTGCCTTTGGCATCCAGCATGCTCTGGCCGTAAGGGCTATGAATCAAGAGGCCGATCGAACTGCCCGTAATCCCTATGGCCACCAATGCGGCCCATAATCCAGCGATGACCAGATAGGCCCGTCGCTCTTGCAGCCACTTCCCAAGCCGCTGCCCGCGCGATGGTTTGCTGAACTGAATGCAGGCAAGAGCCACAAGCACTATGCCGAGAACCCACCAGTGGCGCCCTCGCACCTTCTCCACAACGATCATCGGTGTAGAGGCTGACAATAGCTCTGCTGGTTTTTTATCACCATATATGGCATCCAGTTTGATGGGATATACACCGCCAGGAAGGTCTTTCGACAGACTGACCGTCCAGCTGAATCCCAAGCCAACCTGCCCACCCGTGAGGGGGTTGTCGGAAGAAATGTCAGGCCGTTTTTCCCATGGAATTTCCTGGACCTGGAATTGCGACTCCGCAACAGCCAGCTTGATGGTAGGGGGTGATTTACCATCCTTGCCACCCAGCACCCACCCACGAAGCGTCAATTCTCCCGTTCCCTTGTTGTAGGACCAGTGTTCCAGCACACCAGGCAGCGTGGCCTTTGCTTCTTGTGCATGGACAAACCAGGGGGCTACTAGTAGTAGCCATATCAAAAGCAATCGTTTCATGGAGGTTAGGTAATTTTCGGCCATCGATCTTCGCAGACTTTGCACATTGATCTGCACAAAAATTCGACCGCTGTAAGAACAGGCCTACACCACAGGAGGAAGCCCCAAAACACAAACTGACAATGATGAACGACTGCCCGGTAGATCGCACGGAATAGCGATGCATACCCGGAGCGTCTTCGAGGTCGGGGGAACGGCTGCCACGCCGCTTGCGGCTTGCCAAGCCGCAGATCCAACAGCGATCCCCGGGTCTGCATTACAGTCTCCTTTTTGCTCGAGACCTACGGCATCAAGCAGGCGAAGTCCACGAGTCATCCCGGAACAGATCTTCCCCCTCTGAACATGACCCCCCTCCTCACCAGCATCACCATCCTATGCGTTCTGGGCATCTCACTAGGCCAGATGCTCTTCAAGAAGGCTGCCCTGTCCATGCCTGAGGCTGCAAACTGGCAGCACTGGGTCTTCAACGGCTGGCTCTTCACAGCCCTCGCCCTCTATGGAATCACCACGTTGGTATGGATATGGGTGCTGCGCCATGCCCCCCTCCACCTGGCCTATCCGTTCATGGGTTTGGCCTTCCTGATCGTTCCCTGTCTGGGCTGGCTTTTCTTAGGCGAGCCTATCCGCATGACCACCCTCATCGGTGGTGCGCTGATACTGGTGGGAATCACAATTACCGCTCATGCACCCTGAGACCCCGTAAATAGGTGGCACCGACTCCGTAGGGGCCATTCAATCTCCAGTTGTTCCATCAGATACTTCGAATTCACAAATATCCGCTCCGCATTGAGCAATAAAATGAGAGCAAACAAGACGTTTTATGCATTCTTTTTTACACTGGCACTGGTCTATGGCGGCTGGCTCCTGATATTTTGGCCCGGAATTCTGGGAGAAGACAGCATTGCCATTTTAAAGCATGTGATGGCTCCGGAGATACATCACTCCGGAAAGCCCGCTTTCTGGTTTTATTTCATCCAACTTCTCTACGAGAAGATACAACTGGTTGAAATATCCATACTGCTCATGCTCTTCATAAGCACGCTAATTCAGGCGCGAATTCTTTCCTGGTGCTGGAATAAAGGACTGCATAAAACGGCCGGTTTTCTTCTTGTTTTCATCAGTCTTGCTCCGCATCTGGTATTTTTTTCCAGCTCCTTGTACCCTGACGGAATTTATTCCATTGCAGCCATCGGATTGCTTTTCGAGATTTGGCTTGGCGCGAAAAATAGAAGACTCTCGGGCCCTGCCTTGCTCATGATCTTCATTACCCTGCCTTTTGCTTCATTTGCACGGCCCAATGGAATTCTATTTCTAGCTCCAGCAGGCTTCTTGCTTTTTCTGCTTGATCGCAGAAGTCGCAACATCTTGGTCGCCATCCTAGTGACATGGTGCGGCCTGATGATTGTGGGGACAAATGCACGCTTCTTTTATAGCCATGGGAGCATTTTCCCACTGGCAATCCATGAAACGGTCAACTTCCTTCAGCCCAGGGCCATGGACTTGGCGCGAGACAAGCCAAGAATATCTCCAGAAACGATGGAGGCACTTGCGAAGCACCGACCGTTGGAAGTATATATCAGAAATTATGACCCAGATTACTGGGACACCTTGACGTTCAAGGCTGATGGTCCGCAGGTGATGAAAATGGAAAAGGCAGAGCGTAGGATCATCATCAAGGAATTCATCCGCTACAACCTATGGCAGAATTTCCCCAGGTTCCTTGGCAGCCGCCTCAATATCTTCATGACAAGTGCATTAGCAGATGGAGGCTTTCCCAGCCTGACCTACGCGAAACACGTACTACAAATCACTGGCTCTCAGTCGACTTACCGGAAGTTCCAGCTACACACATCGGAAAATTTCGCCACAGAGATATTCAATTTCAGTTACCAGCATCGCTGGATTCTTTGGACACCTTTTCTCGGAATTGCACTTCTTTTCTGGTCAGTACGGGTGGGCCTGCAGGAAAAGGACAAAGCGCTTCTTCTTGTCGCAATACCAATGCTGGCGCAACTGGGCGGTATATTCACATTCTCGATTGCCAGTGAATACCGCTATCTCTTGCCATTTTTCCTACTTCCGCTGATTCTGCTACCTATCTTTTTGAGTCGAAGAGCCATGCCTGGGCAGAATAACCCGCAGAGACAATCGACACCCAAGCAACTAGGCTATCCTCCCGCGTCGGCCGAGGCCGGAGTTCCATGACTGAAGACGCACTCACAAGACACCCCATGCGCATTGCCGTCGCCATCCCCTGCTACAAGGTCACCCAGCACGTGCTCGGTGTCATCAATGCCATCGGTCCCGAGGTAGAGGCCATATATGCCGTGGACGACGCCTGCCCTGCCGGCAGCGGACGCTTCATCGAGGAGAACAACACGGACCCACGCGTGCGCGTGCTCTACAACCCCGAGAACCGGGGCGTGGGCGGCGCCATCGTCACGGCCTACAAGGCGGCGATTGCCGACGGCATGGACATCGTGGTGAAGATCGATGGCGACGGCCAGATGGACCCCTCGCTGCTGCCGCTGTTCGTGCGTCCCCTGCTGCGCCACCAGGCCGACTACACCAAGGGCAACCGCTTCTACCGGCCTGAGTCGGTACAGGACATGCCTCCGGTACGCCTGTTCGGCAATGCCGTGCTGTCCTTCATGACCAAGCTCAGCTGCGGCTACTGGAACGTGATGGACCCGACCAATGGCTATACGGCCGTACGCACCTGCGTGCTGGCCGAACTCCCGCTGGACAAGCTGGAAAATCGCTACTTCTTCGAGACCGACATGCTGTTCCGCCTGAACACCGTGCGCGCCGTCGTCAAGGACGTGCCCATGGATTCGGTCTATGCCGATGAGGAGTCCAACCTCAGGATCGGCAAGGTGCTGCCCGAATTCCTGCGCAAGCACGCCTCGCGCCTGTGGCGGCGCTATGTCTACAACTACCTGGTGCGCGACTTCAACGTGGGCACGCTCTATAGCCTGAGCGGTATGTTGCTTGTGCTGCTGGGCACCCTCTTTGGTCTCTGGCGCTGGATCGTCAGCAGCAGCAGCAGTCATCCCGCCACCAGCGGGACTGTCATGCTGGCGGCGCTGCCCATCATCATCGGCATCCAGTGCCTGATCGCCTTTCTGCACTACGACGTGAGCAGCGTGCCCACCGAGCCGGTCAGCCTGTCCCTCGAAGACGAAGCTGTCGCCTGACCGCGCCGTCTTCGCGGCCTGCCACATCCAGTCCTGTCCACCAGCCCATCCATGCCCCACCTGCCTCGCACCTTCCACCTTCCATACGCATCCACGCTGATCGCCGCAGGCCTTGCCCTGGCATCCATGGCAGCCCATGCACAGACAGGTTCTGGTGCCACGCGCAGCCAGCCCCTGGTCATCGCGCCCACGGTGGAAGGCATGCTCCTGTGCGATGAAGCCGTTGCAGAGACCAGGATCAAGTCCATGGATGAGGCCTATTCCTTCTGCCAGCAGCGCAAGCTGGACGGCTCCGCTGCCGTCAACCGCCTGCTGGACACGCTGGAGCCAGGCGGCCCCAAGGGCAACGTGCAGATCGGCTACACCGCCACGCTGCAATTGCTGGGGCTGTACCAGCGCACGGCCAAGGGCTGGGAAATCGACGAAGCCAAGGTGGACAGCTTCCTGAACGTTATCCGCAAGGTGCAGCGTCCGGTCGTGCTGTATTTCTCGGCAGACCATTTCGACTCCGTCGGCCCCATTGCTGCCGAGTTGGCCAAGGACCCCGTCAACCTGATGCAGCTGCGCGACGGCAAGCCTCTGGAACTGGGCTATTTCGGCTACCGCATCCTGCCCTACACGCTCTCCACAGACCCCTCGGTGCCCGTCAATCACTACCGCTTCAAGGCTCTCGAATACATGGCCAGGAAGATCCGGGAGCTGCCCCAGCCCGTACAGGACCGCATCATTGCCTACACCCTGCCCGGTGAACTGCACCACATGTTCCCGGACTTCGAGAACGGTATGGGCGCCTACAAGGACATCCGCGTCACCGACTACAGCCCAGGCTCGGTGGCAGGCTTTCGCCAATGGCTGCAGAGCAAATACAAAGGCATCGCGCAGTTCAAGGCGCAGACCGGGCTGGACTACGCGTCGTTCGACGTCATCCCTGCCCCATCCAAGGACATACGCAAGGAAAAGCTCAACGGCTTCGGTGAACACTATGACGCATTCGCCGACGGCACACTTCCCGTGGGCGGCTGGCTGTGGGACCCAAAGCAGGCAATCGAGCGCCTGGATCTTTATCTGGACGGCAAGCTGGTGGGGCCCATGGCCCGCGGCCTCAACCGGCTGGACGTCTACCGCGCCGTGGACAACATCACCAGTCCCAACACCGGGTTCCGCTACAACCTCGACTTCAGCAACCTGTCCGCCGGACAGCACATCGCGCAAGTGGTGGCCGAGTCCAAGGGACGCAAATACCAGTTGGCCAATGCCAACTTCGTTGTCGTTCCACGCAATCAGGGCAAGATGGTCAATCTGTACCCCAGACGGCTCGGGTGGATGCCCCCTACGTCCATGCTGGAGAAGCAGGGCGTGCGCTTCTGGCTAGACATGCCTGCCCAGTTGCAGGACGTCTACTACAACCCCCTGGCAAAGGATTGGAACCAGTACCGCGAATCCCAGGTGTATGCGCAGCTTGCGGTATTCCATGAACGTGCCATTGCAGCCGGCCTGCCTGCCGCCAAGCTCTTTTCTCACCAGATCATTCCCGATGTGAACCCCTCCTGGAATCCACAGCTGTTCGCCTCGACCCAGACGCTTGACGGCAAGGCACCCTGGCGGCAGGGCCTGAACATGTACGGCGGCGCCACCGACAGCGACTGGCTTCGCGGCTTCATGAAGCAGCACCAGATCGGCAGCGGCTATGGCGCACCTGAATTCAACCCCCAGCAATGGAAGCTGGAAGGAACGCACCTGGCCGCGCTGAAGGCCCACTATGACGCAGGCGCCACCTTCATCAGCCCCTACTACTTCTCGGTGATCAACCAGCGCTTCAAGGGCGCAGCCGAACACGGCGTCAACCGCATGGAACTGTCCCCCGACAACCCCAAGGACGGCTCCGACAAGTTCTACAAGGCCATCGTCGAGTTCGCCAGGCAGTAGGATGGAGCCCTTGCGCGCACGGTCCGTGCGTGCAAACGCTGCCCTTTTACAAGCCGCCCCGGGCGGCTTTTTGCATTTTGACGACCGTGCCTACAACCCTCCAGCCGCTGTCCCTCTGGACACCTCCCGCATCGCCGCTCGGCATCCTCACCGACATCGACGACACCCTGACCACGGAAGGCGTGGTGCCGGCCCATGTCGTTGATGCCATTGCCCGGCTCAAGCAGTCCGGGCTGCGCGTGGTACCGATCACCGGCCGCCCCGTAGGCTGGAGCGAGCCGTTTGCCCAGGCCTGGCCCGTGGATGCCATCGTGGCCGAGAACGGCGCCGTGGCCCTGCGGCGCAATGCGCAGGGCGGGCTGGACAAGCTCTACCAGCAGGACGAGGCCACACGCACTGCCAACTACGCGCGGATGCAGCAGGTGCTGGCCGAGATCGAGGCCACCGTGCCCGGCGCGCTGCGCGCCACCGATTCGGCGGGCCGCGAATGCGACATTGCCGTGGACCATAGCGAATTCACGCAGATGCCCCAGCAGGACATTGACCGGTGCGTGACCATCATGAAGGCGGCGGGCATGAACGCCACCGTCAGCTCCATCCACATCAACGGCTGGTTTGGCGCGCACAACAAGCTCGAAGGCGCGCGATGGATCCTGCGCACCCTGTTCGACATCGACCTCGACGCCACGCTGGACCGCTGGATCTACATCGGCGACTCCACCAACGACCAGCTGATGTTCGAGCACATGCCCCACAGCCTGGGCGTGGCCAACATCGCGCGCTTCGTGCCCCAGCTCAAGCACCTGCCTCGCCATGTCACGCAGGCCGAGCGCGGCGACGGCTTTGCCGAAATGGCGCAGTATTTGCTGTCCCAGCGCCCCTGATCCACAGGGCCGAGGGCCGGTGCTGCCCTTGCAGGCCTTCGCCCTCGACCACCCCTCCCGATCTGCGGGACCCGCGCCCCCTCCGCAGACACCATCACCCTCAGCACAGGCAACCGCCCGGCGCAGGCGGGCTGCGCACCCTCTTTCCCCCATTCGACAGAGCAAATCTAGGACTATTCCTAGATTCAGGCTCAAATAATCAGAATGCGCCCTATTTCATATAACGGCGGCGCACACCTAGAATCCATCACATACCCAAAGAACAGGTTTTTTCGCCTTTTTCTTTGACATATTCTCTCCTGAACCCCGTCCGCGCCATTGGGCACTGGTGTCTTTGAGCAATTCAATTTCAAACATGCCAGAGAAACAAACCTCGCCCATCCCTCGCCAACGCTCCCTCATCCGAACAATTTCTCCATGTCAGCGCCACCACCTATTCCAGCATGATCGCAACCCCTGCAAATCATTGACCATGCTGACAGTTACCAACCATTGGATTGATGAGGTGAACATGGAACACTGATGATTTATTAACCACTCAACCATTCACACACTCTCCTATTCCATCAGCGCATTCATCGCTGCTGGAATTTCATTTATCTCTTCAACTCGAGGGAATACCCATGAAAAAGATCGCATTGCTGACATCGGTTGCCGGCCTGGTCATGATGGCCATGAACACCGCTCAAGCAGCAGACGGCACCATCAACTTCACGGGCGAGGTGGTCACCACCACCTGCAAGGTGGACACCACGGTCGCCGGCGCCGCCAAGGACGGCGTGAAGCTGCCCAACGTGGCGAACAACCAGCTGGCCACCGTGGGTGCCACGGTCGGCCGCCAGGCGTTCTCGCTGGAACTCAGCGGCTGTGAGCTGGCCACCGCCACCTCCACAGCGCCCGTCTCCAAGGTCGCCGTGTTCTTCGAAGCCGGCCCCAACGTGGACCTGGTCACCGGCATGCTCAAGCCCGCAGCGGCCAGCGGTACTGGTGCGCCCGCCGTGGCCTCCGGTGTCCAGATCGCCATCGTGGATCCCAGCAACAACGAGCGCCTGAAGATCGGTTCCGCCCAATCGCGCTTTGTGGACATCGACAACAAGGTCGGTGGCAATGGCCGGGCCATCATGCGTTTCGCCTCCGAATACGTGGCCACCGGCCCCGTGACCGCAGGCCGTACCGACACCTCGGTGACCTACTCGCTGGTCTATCAGTAATCACTGACTTTCAGGCATATCGGCCGCCTTGCGGTGGTCGATATGCCGTGTCTTCTGCTTTCGTGACATGGGCCCGACCCCATTCTTTCGCTCAAAACCCAGAGAGTTCTCCGATGCTGACGATCAAACGTTCATATGGGCTTGCTGCCATCCTGTTGTCCCTTCTTCTTGGAACGGCGGCACAGGCCAGCGTGACATTGACGGGCACGCGCATCATCTTCCCCAGTGGCGAGAAGGAAGCCACCATCCAGCTCACCAACGAAGGCAGCAAACCTGCCCTGGTGCAGACCTGGCTGGACAAGGGCAACAACCAGGAATCGCCTGAGAACATCGACGTTCCCTTCGTCATCACGCCCACCATCATGCGCATCGAGGCGGGCAAGAGCCAGACGTTGCGCATCATCTATTCGGGCGAAGCACTGCCTGCCGACAAGGAATCCCTGTTCTGGCTCAACGTGCTGGACGTCCCGCCCAAGGCGGAAATGGAAGGCGACTCCAACAATCTCCAGTTCGCCTTTCGCACTCGTGTCAAGCTCATGTACCGACCCAGCAACCTGCCCGGCAATGCCCAGGAAGCTCCTGCCCAGCTTCAATGGTCGGTAGACGTTGACGCCAAAAACCAGCCTGTATTGAAAGCACGCAATCCCAGCGCCTTTGTGGTCAATGTGGCTGGCGTTGAAGTGCAACTCGGCGGCAAATCCTTCGAGGCAGGCGTCGGGCCCGTTCTTCCCGGCCAGGTGGCCACCTTTCCAATCAAGGAACCTGCGGGTGTCAATATGGCTGGCGCGGCAGGTGCCACGGTGATGTTCAGCAGCATCAATGATTGGGGCGCCAGTCTCAACCACGAAGCCAGAATCGGAAATTCCGCCCAATAAACAGGGCAATGCGAGCAAAGCCACGCGAATCCCCCGTCCTTTCCGGCCTGATTATCTAGTGCCACTGCATTTTCAGCCCGGCCAGCACACCGATACCCAGCGTTAATACCCGGCGAAACGGCATCGGTCTCTTTACCGGGACTGGCACATCGGCCTTGGCCGTTCGCTTTGCATCGGGCGCACAGCATTAGGAGATAAGCAAATGATCAGGCCAGTCTTTCCAGATTCAGAAAAGGGAATCAAAAGCCGGCATACAAGGCAAGGAAAAGGAACAATGCCGGGGCCAGGCCAAGGCCCTGCCGGATATTTCCAACTGAAGCCCGGCCATGCGCTGCTGCTCTCCGTGCTGGTGTGCTGGCAGTCCGAGGCCCAGCAGGGGCAGCAGGTCAAGGAAGTCACGACCTCCACGTCCACCGGCCAGTGGCAGCCCACGCCGGCTGCCGTCGACTTCGACCCCAGCTTTCTGAACACCGGCAAGCAGACCATTGACGTCTCGCGCTACTCGCGCGCCAACGTGGTCACGCCCGGCAACTACAGCCCCGACATCTACATCAACGGCAACTGGGTTGGCCGCCGCGAAGTGCAGTTCAAGGCCCAGTCCGGCTCACAGGACGCGCTGCCCTGCCTGGACAAGGCCCTGCTGGAGAAGGTGGGCATCGACCTCTCACGCCTGCCGCCCGAGGCCGCCTTGAAGCTGGCGGCCGACGGTGGCTGCAACCGTCTGGACCAGATCGTTGCGGGCGCCTTGACCAGTTTCGACTTCGGCAAGCAGCGACTGGACCTGAGCGTGCCCCAGGCCTCGCTACGCCGTTCGGTGCGCGGCTATGTCAGTCCCGACCAATGGAGCGCCGGCGTGCCTGTCGGCCTGCTCGGCTACCAGTTCAACACCTACCACGGGCGCTCCAGCAACGCAGAAAACACCACGCAGAGCTACCTGGGCCTGAACGGCGGCGTCAACATCGACCGCTGGCATTTCCGGCACAACGGCTCCTTCAGCTGGGCGGACACTGGACGGGGCAACTACCAGAACATCTCCACCTACGCACAGCGCGACATTGCCGACTGGTCTTCCCAGCTCATACTGGGCGACACCTACACGGGTGGCGACCTGATGGACTCCACCTCGTTTCGCGGCATACGCTTGAACAGTGATGACCGCATGCTGCCCGACTCCCAGCGCGGCTACGCGCCCGTGGTGCGCGGCGTGGCCAACACCAATGCCCGAGTCACCATCACGCAGAACGGCATCAAGCTCTACGAAACCACGGTGGCGCCCGGCGCCTTCGTCATCAACGACCTCTATCCCACGGGCTACGGTGGCGACCTGCAAGTCAGCATCACCGAGGCCAATGGCGCCGTGCGCAGCTTCTCCGTTCCCTACGCGGCCGTGCCGCTGTCGCTGCGTGAAGGGCAGAACCGATACAGCCTCACTGCGGGCGTGGTACGCCACCTGCCCAACACCTCGCCCATGTTCTCCCAGGCCACGTGGCAGCACGGCTTCACCAATATGCTGACAGGCTACGGCGGCGTGTCCCTGGCCAAGGGCCATATCTCGCCCATGATTGGCGCAGCGCTCACCACGCCCTGGGGCGCCTTCGGTGCAGACATCACGCACGCCTCCACCAGCATCCCCCACGACGGTTCCTTTTCCGGGCAGAGCCTGCGGGCCAGCTACGCAAAGTCCTTTGCGCAGACCGGCACCCACGTGGCCATTGCCGCCTATCGCTACTCCACCAACGGATTCTTCGGCCTCAACGACGCCATGCGCGCACGGGATCAGGCCAATCTGCTACGGCCCTCCACGGACCTGTACCGGCCGCGCAACCGCGCCTCCCTGGTCATGGGACAGCAGTTCGGGCCTGGGGGAGGCAACCTCAGCCTCACGGCGTCCACTGCCAAGTACTGGAACCGACAGGGCTCCAACGTCGACTACGCCATTGGCTACAGCAACTCGTTCCGCAACATCTCCTACAACCTCTCTGCGGCGCGCCAGCGTGATGCCTGGGGACAGTCCAACACGTTCCTGCACGTGGGCCTGTCGATTCCGCTCAGCATGGAGCGCGGCATGATGCTCTCCACCAATACCAACCGCGACTCGCGCGGCCGCGTGCAGGCCCAGGCCAACCTGTCCGGTCTGCTGGGCGACGACAACGCCATCTCCTACGGCCTCAGCGCCAACCACAACACCGGTGGCATGAATGGCAGCAGCACCAGTGCCAGCGCCAACGCCACCTACCGCGCATCGCAGACCGAACTCAGCGGCAGCGTCAGCGCCAGCAGCGGCTACCAGCAGTTCTCGGTAGGCGCGCGTGGCGCCATCGTGGCCCACCCGGGCGGCGTGACGCTGTCGCAATCGGTGTCTGACACCTTTGCCATCGTGGAGGCCAAGAACGCGGAGGGCGCGCGCATCAACAACGCGCCCGGAGTGAAGGTGGACAGCCGGGGCTATGCCGTCGTGCCCTACCTCACACCGTTCTCGATGAACGAGGTCTCCATTGATCCCAAGGGCCTTTCCACCGACGTTGAGCTCAAGGAAACCAGCCAGCACGTCGCGCCGCTGGCCGGTGCCGTGCCGCTGTTGGTCTTCAAGACGGCCTACGGCCGCTCGGCCGTGATCCGCGCGCGGCAGGCCGGCAACATGCCTGTGCCCTTTGGCGCCAGCGTGCTGGACATGGACGGCAAGGAGTTGGGCGTGATCGGCCAGGCCGGCAAGCTGCTGGCGCGCGGGCTATCAGACCAGGGCGAGCTGCAGGTGCAGTGGAAGACCGACACCGGCATGGTGGGCTGCAACCTCTCCTATACCCTGCCTGAAAGAAAGCGCAGCACCACCCACCAGCCGCCGCAAAGCCTGGAACTGCCCTGCGTGGCCAGCAACAAGCTGCTGCCTGCGGCCACCGACGTGGCATCTGCCAAGCCGGGCAAGACCGCGGCAACCTCAACCACCAATGCCAAGACAGCCGTGGCCGGCGCCCCGGCCTCCAACGCTGCGTCGGCTGTGGCTCTGGCCGGCATCACCCAGGAACGCATGGCAGCAACGGCACCGGCCACGGCAGTCGCCAGCGCCCCGGCAGTCACTGCGGCGGCAGTGCTGCCCGCTCGTGCCACACAGCCGAGCGGCAGCCAGCAGGCACTGCAGCTGGAGCGCGACCTGGACGGCCTGCGCATGAGCGTCAAGATCAGCGCCTTGCCCACCACTGCACCAGTCATCGGCAACGCGGGCAGAACTCCCGTAGCGGCAGGGCACGACGCAGGCACCGGCAAGCACAAGCCGCCGCAGCAAACCTTGCGGGCTGACCGTCCGCTGGCCATCCTGCAGCCCAGCCTGAGGATCAGCGCCTTGAAGGCGGTGGACAAGACCTGAACCTGAGGTGAGCCCTCTTCCCCAAAGAGGGTTCGCGCTCGCCCAGGAAACACCACATGGTGCGGCAACCGACAAGCTTTTCGATAGCGCCCATTTACGCGCCAGCGGCACGCAGCAGATTGAAAAATTGAGCGGTTCAATATTGCAATACCGTGCCGGCAGCAATTCTGGCCAACTCTTGGTCGATTTTCAAACAATCACACCAGTACAAATCATCCCTCAGGTGCCCACCTGCCGCGTATCCGCCTCCACCATAAATCTTCCTTTGGGGAATGTGTTCTTTCCGTCTTCCACGCCCGTGGGCACCACAGCCAACGAACAAGCCTTCAATATTTCGCTGAATCGCGCTGGGGGCAACAGCGCAACGGCGTCCCAGGCATCCAACGCAACAGGCGTAGCCATCCAGATCACCAGGCTCGATACTCCATTGAAATTCGGCCAGAACTCCGCAGCCGCGGGCAATACCAACCAGTGGTTTGCAGGCAGCGCCGTATTTGGGCAAGGCAAACTGGATATTCCCTTGAAGGCCCGCTATTTGAAGACCGCCGCCCAGGTGACGCCGGGCAAGGCCAATGGTGCTGCCACATTCACGATGAGCTATCAGTAGCACGGTCTGATACTTCTGAGCCTTTGGGGAACCAACGTTCATGTGTGCATTGGGCAGACCTTACCCGATGCTCGAAAGGAAACTCCGTGAAAAATGCACTTCGCATCCTCAAAAGTTCATTTATTCCATTGACTTGGGCCTTGACTACCCCTTCAACATGGTCCTTGTGCAAATTGAACACCAGCGACGGCTTGCCGTACTTTACGGCCGAACTCTCCGGCATGACAGTTCCCGAATTCGCACCTGGTGACTACGACATTGGAAGCACCATCTACAAATACAGCGGCCCGTTGAAACTTACCAATAAAATCCCAGAATCCAAGAATCCACAGTTTGAATGTGTTCCTGGAATAGAAGACTACCTCACAGGCATCGGCCCTCATGAAAATGGTCTTTATGCAGCCCCTGGAACCATCAAGAACATCAAGATAAGATTAAGCGCCTTCACAATTCCGTTCCCTTTTTTGGTCTACTCAACAGTTCCAAAGACAAGTGGCAATTGGAATGAAGCGAGCTTTTATTATGATATCGAATTAATCAAAACGGGCCCCATCTCCAGTGGGGGCACATTATCTGGCTCATTCGCTCAATCCCGTGCCAATGATGCGACCGGACAATTGCTGGTCGATTTTCGTTTCGCGGGCCCGGTCGTCATTCGTCCCCGCGTTCCTACCTGCAAGGTCAGGGTGAAAGAAATAAGGTTCGACATGGGCGCCGTGCTCATGAGGTCGTCCGGTGGCGTGGGAGCCACCAGCGCCAGCAGCGAGGAACAGAACATTCAGCTGGACTGCTCGGGCGGCGATACAGGGACCGCAACGCAGGTGTACGTGACGCTGACCGATGTGACCGACCGCAACAACACGTCCTCCAACCTCACACTGAACAGGACCTCCACGGCACGCGGCATTGCCGCGCAAATCCTCAGCAACGGTAAGCCGGTGCGGTTCGGCTCAGAGGCGGACGGCACCAGCCGATGGTTGGCTGGCGACGTTCCGCAAGGGCAGACGGCGTTCTCGATTCCGCTGCAGGGGCGCTACGTTCAAACGGAAGAACGGGTTGTACCCGGCAGCGCCAATGCTTCCGCAGAGTTCACCATCCACTATCAGTAAGCGCAGGCGCTGGAGCCATCCGGGGGAAGACCCGAGAGGCCGTGAGAGCGGCCCGCCTGGACGGGCTCCACGGGACCCAGCTTACCTGGGTAAACATAAAGGGTTTACCCCCTATCAAAAAAGGTGCAACCCATGTGAAATCACGCCGAATCCGGTTGCACCCCAGTCATCGAAAAACCACTTTCCCTTTCCAATCCATTATGTCCACCACCGTAGGCATCAAAGTCGACGACGCCTTGCGCGAGCGCATCCGCGTCGCAGCCCAGCAGATGGGTCGCACACCGCACTGGCTGATCAAGCAGGCCGTCGTCCAGTACGTCGATGCGCTGGAGCGCGGCGCAACCACCATCCGGCTTGCAGGCGCAGGCGACAGCCCTGGCGATGTCGCGATCGAAGAGGCGCAACCCAACGCCAGCCAAGAGGTGCAACCCTTTCTGGAATTCGCCCAATCCATCCTGCCGCAGACGCCGCTGCGCGCCGCGATCACGGCCGCCTGGCACCGGCCCGAGCCCGAGTGCCTGCCCGTGCTGCTGCCGCTGGCACGCGCCCAGGATGCCCAGCAGGCCGACAGGGTGCGCGAGCTGGCGACCCGGCTGGTACAGGGCCTGCGCGATGCGCCGGCCGGCAGCGGCGTGGCGGCGCTGGTGCAGGAGTTTTCCCTGTCCAGCCAGGAAGGCGTGGCGCTGATGTGCCTGGCCGAGGCGCTGCTGCGCATTCCCGACCGTGCCACGCGCGATGCGCTGATCCGCGACAAGATCAGCAAGGGCGACTGGCGCGCCCATGTGGGCCGCTCGCCCTCGCTGTTCGTGAACGCGGCGGCCTGGGGCCTGGTGCTGACGGGCAAGCTCACATCCACCAGCAGCGAGAAGAACCTGTCTTCGGCGCTGACGCGCGTGATCGGCAAGGGCGGCGAGCCCCTGATCCGCCAGGGCGTGCACCGCGCCATGAAGCTGATGGGCGAGCAGTTCGTGACGGGCCAGGACATCGCCGAGGCGCTGGCCAACAGCCGCGCCTATGAAAAGCAGGGCTTTCGCTACAGCTACGACATGCTGGGCGAGGCGGCCGCCACCGAGGCGGATGCGCAGCGCTACCTGCAGGCCTACGAGCAGGCCATCCACGCGATCGGCGCGGCGTCCAACGGGCGCGGCATCTTCGAGGGGCCGGGCATCTCTATCAAGCTGTCGGCCCTGCACCCGCGCTACAGCCGCGCGCAGTACGAGCGTGTGATGGCCGAGCTGCTGCCGCGCGTGCTGCGGCTGGCCGAGATGGCCAAGCAGTACGACATCGGCATGAACATCGACGCCGAAGAGGCCGACCGGCTGGAGCTGTCGCTGGACCTGCTGGAGGCCTTGTGTGCCGCGCCCTCGCTCAAGGGCTGGAACGGCATAGGCTTTGTGGTCCAGGCCTACCAGAAGCGCTGCCCGCAGGTGCTGGACCACCTGGTGGACCTGGCCCGCCGCAGCCGCCGCCGCCTGATGGTGCGGCTGGTCAAGGGCGCCTATTGGGACAGCGAGATCAAGCGCGCCCAGGAAGGCGGCCAGGCCGGTTACCCCGTCTATACGCGCAAGGTCTATACGGACGTGAGCTACCTGGCCTGCGCGCGCAAGCTGCTGGACGCACCCGACGCCGTCTACCCCCAGTTCGCCACGCACAACGCGCAGACGCTGGCCAGCATCTACCACATGGCCCAGGCTGTGGGCGGCAGCTACTACAGCGGCCAGTACGAGTTCCAGTGCCTGCACGGCATGGGCGAGCCGCTGTACGCACAGGTGACGGGCCCGGCCTCCGAAGGCAAGCTGGCCCGCCCCTGCCGCATCTATGCGCCCGTGGGCAGCCATGAGACGCTGCTGGCCTATCTGGTGCGCCGCCTGCTGGAAAACGGTGCAAACACCTCGTTCGTGAACCGCATCGGCGACGCCTCCGTGCCGGTCTCCGAGCTGGTGGCCGACCCGGTGGACGAGGTGATGAAGATCGCCCGTGTTGAAGGCCGGCTGGGTGCGCCGCACCCGCGCATTGCACTGCCGGCCGACCTGTTTGCACGGCAGGGCGAGAAAGACGCGCAGGCCCGCGCCAATTCCCAGGGCCTGAATCTGGCGCACGAGCAGCAGCTGGCCTCATTGGCCGCCGCACTGCTACACAGCACGCGCCAGACTTATCTGGCCGCGCCCGCAGAGGCCGACCTGCCTGCCGACCCGGCGCGTGCCGAGGGCTGGCAGGCCATGCGCAATCCGGCCGAGCTGTCCGACATCGTGGGCTGGGTGCGCGAGGCCACCGCTGCCGAGGCCGAGGCCTGCGCCACCCGCGCCGCCCAGGCCGCGCCGATCTGGGCCGGCACGCCTGCTGCCGCCCGCGCCGATGCGCTGGCCCGCGCCGCCGATCTGCTGGAGCAGCGCAGCCAGCCGCTGATGGGCCTGATCATGCGAGAGGCCGGCAAGACCCTGCCCAACGCGGTGGCCGAGATCCGCGAGGCGGTGGACTTCCTGCGCTACTACGGCGCCCAGGTGGCTGCGCATTTCGACAACGCCACGCAGCGCCCGCTGGGCGTGGTGCTGGCCATCAGCCCCTGGAATTTTCCGCTGGCCATCTTCTGCGGACAGGTGGCCGCAGCCCTGGCTGCCGGCAATACCGTGCTGGCCAAGCCCGCCGAGCAGACCCCGCTGACGGCCGCCGCCATGGTGGCCCTGCTGCACGAGGCCGGCGTGCCGCGCGATGCGCTGCAGCTGGTGCCCGGTGCGGGCGAGACCGTGGGCGCCGCCCTGGTGGCGCATCCGCTGGTGGCCGGCGTGATGTTCACGGGCTCCACCGAGGTGTCACGCCTGATTGCGCGCCAGCTGTCGCGCCGCCTGTCGCCCGCAGGCCGCCCCATTGCGCTGGTTGCCGAGACCGGCGGCCAGAACGCCATGGTGGTGGACTCCTCGGCCCTGGCCGAGCAGGTGGTGGCCGATGTGCTGGCCTCGGCCTTCGATTCGGCCGGCCAGCGCTGCTCTGCCCTGCGTCTGCTGTGCCTGCAGGAAGAGGTGGCCGACCGCACGCTGACCATGCTGCGCGATGCGCTGCAGGAGTGGACGCTGGGCAACCCCGACCGCCTGAGCACCGATGTGGGCCCCGTGATCGACGACGCGGCACGCCGCCAGATCGAGGAGCACATAGAGCAGATGACCGCAGCGGGCCAGAAGGTCACCCGCGTGGAGCGCAAGGACGGCGTGCTCAACGGCCACTATGTGGCACCCGCCCTCATCGAGATCGACAGCACGGAGCGCCTGCAGCGCGAGGTCTTCGGCCCCGTGCTGCACGTGATCCGCTTCAGGCGTGAGCAGCTGGACGCGCTGGTCGATGGCATCAACGCCACCGGCTACGGCCTGACCTTCGGCGTGCACAGCCGCATCGACGAGACCATTGCCCACCTCACCCAGCGCGTGCATGCGGGCAACATCTATGTGAACCGCAATGTGATCGGCGCCATGGTGGGCGTGCAGCCCTTTGGCGGCATGGGCCTGTCGGGCACGGGCCCCAAGGCCGGCGGCCCGCTGTATCTGCACCGCTTGGTGCAGGGGCCTGCCAGCGCGGCGCTGTCGGTCTTCGCACGGGCGGAGTCGCCCGTCCAGGCGCCGCTGCAGCTGCTGGGCCTGCTGCGCGAGACGCTGGCCAAGGCGCCGCCGGATGCCATGTCCGCCGACGAGCAGGTGCAGGCCCTGGCCGCCTGCGACGCGGCAGCCTCCGCATCGCGCCTGGACGCGGCCATGCCGCTGCCCGGCCCCACGGGCGAATCCAACCGCTACCGCCTGCTGCCGCGCGGCCCCGTCTGGGCACTGCCGCGTACGCCGCTGGGCCTGGTGGCCCAGGTGGCAGCAGCCCTGGCCAGCGGCAACGCCTGCCATGCGGTGCTGCCCGACAACGGAACAGGCGCCGACAGCGGCTGCGCCGCCACCTGGCAGGCGCTGCGCGCCGCTGCGGGCGATGCCGGTGTGCCATGGCTGCACAGCGCCAGCGCCGACTCCCTGGGCGATTCGGCAGCGCCCATGGCGGCCTTGCTGTTCGAGGGCGATGGCGACGCCCTGCTGCAGGTCTGCGCCCAGGTCGCCGCGCGCGACGGCGCCCTGGTGCGCGTGGAAAGCCGCAACAGCGACGAGCTGCACGCGGGCCGCGGCTATGACCTGGCCGCGCTGTTCCACGAGCAATCCATCAGCACCAATACCGCTGCCGCAGGCGGAAACGCTCAACTGATGACCATGGCTTGAACCGCCGGGGCCGGCACAACCGGCCCCTGGCAAGCGCCCCGCACCACCCGAAAAAACACGACCAACGCAGGACACTTCAATGCAATTCAACTGGAACGACCCGACGGCGATCATGTTCGCCATCTACCTGGTCGCCATGCTCGGCATCGGCGCCATCGGCTACTTCAGCACCAAGAATCTTTCCGACTACATCCTGGGCGGCCGCAGCCTGGGCAGCTTCGTGACGGCGCTGTCGGCCGGTGCCTCGGACATGAGCGGCTGGCTGCTGATGGGCCTGCCCGGCGCCATCTACCTGTCCGGCCTGTCGGAAGCCTGGATCGCCATCGGCCTGATCCTGGGCGCCTACCTGAACTGGCGCCTGGTGGCGGCGCGGCTGCGCCTGTACACCGAGCGCGCCGGCAATGCGCTGACGCTGCCCGACTACCTGGCCAACCGCTTCGAGGACCACTCCAGCGTGCTGCGCATCGTGACGGCCGTGGTGATCCTGGTGTTCTTCACGCTGTACTGCGCCTCGGGCGTGGTGGCGGGAGCGCGCCTGTTCGAGAACATGTTCGGCATGCCCTACAGCACGGCCCTGTGGGTGGGCGCGCTGTGCACCATCGCCTATGTGTTCATCGGCGGCTTCCTGGCCGTGAGCTGGACGGACACCATCCAGGCATCGTTGATGATCACGGCCCTGATCCTGGCGCCCGTGATCGCCTGGCTGGCCGTGCAGGGCCATCTGCAGCCGGGCCAGGACCTGCACGCCATCGTGGCGGCAGAGAAGTTCGACCTGTTCCGTGGCGCCAGCTTCGTGGGCGTGGTCTCGCTGCTGGCCTGGGGCCTGGGCTACTTCGGCCAGCCGCACATCCTGGTGCGCTTCATGGCGGCATCGTCGGTGCAGACCATTCCCTCGGCCCGCCGCATCAGCATGACCTGGATGATCCTGTGCCTGGCCGGCGCCGTGGCCGTGGGCTTCATCGGCATCCCCTACTTCGCGGCCAACCCCGCTGGCGCGGCCGCCGTGAACGCCAATGCCGAGACGGTGTTCATGGAGATCACCAAGCAGCTGTTCAACCCCTGGATCTCGGGCGCGCTGCTGGCAGCCATCCTGGCGGCCGTGATGAGCACGCTGTCGTGCCAGCTGCTGGTGTGCTCCAGCGCGCTGACCGAAGACATCTACCGCACCTTCCTGCGCAAGAACGCCAGCCAGATCGAACTGGTCTGGGTCGGCCGCGCCATGGTGCTGCTGGTGGCCTTGATCGCCATCGCCATCGCCAGCAACCCCGACTCCAAGGTGCTGGGCATGGTCAGCTACGCCTGGGCCGGCTTCGGCGCCGCCTTCGGCCCGGTGATCATCCTGTCGCTGTTCTGGAGCCGCATGACGCGCGGCGGCGCGCTGGCCGGCATCATCACCGGCGCCGTGACGGTGCTGGTGTGGAAGCAGTTCGGCTGGCTGGGCCTGTACGAGATCATCCCCGGCTTCATCCTGGCCTGGCTGGCCACGGTGGTCGTCAGCCGCATGGGCCCTGCGCCTTCGCAAAGCATCCTGAAGGCGCATGCGGCGGTGGAGAGCGAGTTCGAGCGGATCGGGGCACGCTGAGCCGTGCGCACGAAGACGGCACCCCTGCCATGACGCAAAACGCCCGATGCCTGCGCCTCGGGCGTTTTTGCTTTGATGCACGCACTCGAAAGGCCATACAGCCGCTTTACGCCTTCGGCATGCCTGTATAAAATTTTATACAAGGATCTTCCATGGAGCAGGACAAAGACATCCGCTGGGTCGGATCCTCATACGACGATCTGCGGGACTTTCCCGCAGGCCCCAGGCGAGATGCGGGCTTTCAGTTGAGCAAGGTTCAGGCAGGCCAGGAACCGGAGGACTGGAAACCCTTCGACGACGTGGGCGCCGGGACACGGGAGATCCGCGTGAGGGACGCCAGCGGAGCGTTCCGGGTGATGTATGTGGCCAAGTTCGAGGAAGCGGTCTATGTATTGCACTGCTTCCAGAAGAAATCACAGGTGACAAGCCGGCACGACAAGGACATCGCATCGGCGCGCTACCGTGCCGTGGTCCACATGAGAAAGGCCAACAAATGAAGATCGATACAGAAATCCGCCATGTGACCAAGGCGAAGGCAAACCTCTTTCTGGAGCTGGGCTTTCCTGAAGACGAGGCATTGAAGCTGCAAGCTGCATCGCGCCAGCAGATCAACGACACCCATCTTCTCAAGGAGCAGCTGATGGCGGAGCTGGCGCAATGGATTGCACAGCATCACCTGAAGCAGTCAGACGCGGCAGAGATCCTGATGGTGTCCCGCCCGCGCATCTCGGATGTGGTGAACAGAAAGACTGCAAAGTTCACCATTGACGCCCTGGTTGAAATGTTGAGCCGCGTGGGAAAGCCGGTGCGTCTGTCCATTGGTTGATATGCCGGTCGCTGCCCACGACATCGCCAAATCAGATGTACATCAACGCACATGACGAGCGCTTTGTACGTGGTCGCCACAAGGGGAGTGGTCACTACAATCCAGGGGCTCTTTTTTTCATCGCCGGGCCGCCCCAGGATGAAAAGCGGCCCCCTGCGGGGGACCGCGGACCTTGCCCTGCAAGGGGAGCGTGGGGGCCATTTTTCAACACACAACAAGTGAGACTGCCGCTATGCAAATGATCCGCCGCACCCTTCTTTCGACCTGCGTGGCCGCCATGGCGGCTGCCTCGGCTGGCGCCGTCCTGGCCCAGACCAAGGAGGTCAAGGTGGGCTACGCCCTGGCCGTGAATTCGCACTACGGCGCGGCCGCCCAGGCCTGGGCCGATGCGGTGGAAAAGGGCACGAACGGCGCCTACAAGTTCAAGCAGTTCCCCGCGTCCGCCCTGGGCGGCGAACGCGAGCTGATCGAGGGCCTGCAGCTGGGCACGGTGGAGGCGGCCATCGTCTCCACGGGCGCCATCAGCAACTTCGTGCCCGATGTGGGCGTGGTGGACATTCCCTTCCTGTTCCGCGACACGCAGCATGCGCGCGCCGTGCTGGACGGCGCCTTCGGCCAGGAGCTGCTGGCCAAGTTCAGCAAGCGCGGCCTGGTCGCGCTGGCCTGGGGCGAGCAGGGCTTTCGCCACCTGTCCAACAACAAGCACGCCGTCAACGGCGTGGCCGATCTCAAGGGCCTGAAGATCCGCGTGACCGAGAACCCCGTGCACATCACGGCCTTCCGCACGCTGGGCGCATCGCCCACGCCCATGTCCTGGCCCGAAGTGATCGGTGCGCTGCAGCAGGGCACGATCGACGGCCAGGAGAACCCGATCTCGGTGCTGGCCTCGGCCAAGCTGTGGCAGGTGCAAAAGCACCTGACGCTGACGGCCCACGTGTACGCGCCCATGGCCCTGCTGGTGTCGCCCTCGTTCTGGGGCACGCTGAACGACAGCCAGAAGGCGGCCTTCACGCAGGGCGCCAAGTCAGGTGCCATCGCTTCGCGCGTGTTCGTGGACACGGTGGAGAAGAAGGGCGTGGAAGAGGCCAAGAGCCACGGCATGCAGGTGGTGGAGAAGGTGGACCAGTCCGCCTTCCGCACCGCGCTGGAGCCGGCCTATAAGGAATACGCGAAGAAGTTCGGCCAGAAGACGCTGGACACCATCGCCAACGCCAAGTAATCCCCTGACGCATTGCGGGCTGCGGCCCGCAATGCAGGGCGACCCGCTGCGGGCAACACCTGTGGCCCCGCACGGCGCCCGCGCCGATGATCTGACCTCCGGCGGCAGCCCGGCCCTTGCGCCACTCCCCTCCTGCCCTCGCCTACTCCTATGCTCAACCGAATCGAACGCGCCCTTGTGGCCTGCAACCGCTGGCTGCTGATCGTGCTGCTGCTGGCCATGGCCTGCATCGTGTTTGCCAATGTGGTGCTGCGCTACACCACGGGCGACTCCATTGTCTGGGCCGAGGAAGTGGCCCGGCACATGATGATCTGGGTCACCTTCCTGGGCGCGGGCCTGGTCCTGCGCTTCGGTGGCCATGTGGCCATCGACAACCTGCACCGCTCGGTGGGCACGCGCAAGGCGCAGTGGCTACGCCGCCTTGTGGTGCTGGGCGTGGGCCTGTTCTGCGCGGTGATGGCGGTGGCCTCGTCGCAGTACGTCTGGGCCACGCGCTTCCAGACCACGGCGGCCACGGACATTCCCATCTCCTTCGTCTACGCGGCCATGCCCGTGGGCTTCGTGTTGATGCTGGTGCATCTGCTGTTCATTGCGCGCGGCTATATCGCAGACGGCTCGTTCGCCGAATCCGACGAGATGGATGCCGACGCAGCCGCATCCATATGACCCCCCTGAGTCGCTGCGCGCCTTCCCCCAGGGGACGACACCCTCGCTGCGGGGCGGCGCGGCTGGCCCAGGCCCTTGCTTGGTGTCTCCTGCCTTGGAGCGTGTCAGTTCCATCGCTCTGCCATGAATAACTGATTCGAACGCACATCATGGGTATCACGCTTTTCATCGCCATCATCGTCCTGCTCACGCTGGGCTTTCCGGTGGCCTTCGCGCTGGCGATCTCCGCCGCACTGGCCGTCTTCGTGGGGGGCCGCTATCCGCAGCTCATCGTGTTCAAGGAGATGTTCACGGGCATAGACAGCTTTCCGCTGATGGCCGTGCCCTTCTTCATCCTGGCGGCCGAGCTGATGTCGGGCGGGGCGCTCACGCATGTGCTGCTGCGCTTTGCCGCGCAGTTCGTGGGTCATCTGCGCGGCGGCCTGGGCTATGCCAATGTGCTGTCGCTGACGCTGTTCTCGGGCATTTCGGGCTCGGCCCTGGCCGATGCGGCCGGCCCCGGCTCGATGATGGTCAAGATGATGGACAAGGCCGGCTACGCGCGCTCCTACGCGGCGGCGCTGACGGCCAGCACGGCCATCGTGGGGCCCATCATTCCGCCGTCGGTGAGCATGATCATCTACGCGCTGCAGGATGAGAACGTGTCGGTGGGCGGGCTGTTCATGGCCGGCTTCATCCCCGGCATCCTGATCGCGCTGGCCATGGCCGCCGTGAACTGGTGGGTGTGCAGGAAGCGCGACTACCGCTCCACCGAACAGCGCCCCGACGGCCGCACGATGTGGATCAACAGCTTCAAGGCGATTCCCGCGCTGATGCTGATCGTGCTCATCGTGGTGGGCATCCGCTTCGGCATCTTCACGCCCACCGAGGCGTCGGTGGTGGCCGTGTTCTACGCCCTGGTCTGCGGCAAGTGGGTTTACCGCACGCTGCAGTGGTCGGCGCTGCCGGGCATTGCGGCGCGCTCGGCCATGCTGACGGCCTCGGTGCTGCTGGTGATGGCGACTTCGGCCGCCTTTGCCTGGGTGCTGACGGTGGAGGGCATTCCGCAGTACCTGTCCGAGCTGATCGTGAGCTGGCAGCTGTCGCCCACCCTGTTCCTGGTGGCGGTGAACATCCTGCTGCTGGTGTTCGGCATCTTCATGGAGCCGCTGCCCGGCGTGATGATCCTGGTGCCCATCCTGGCGCCCATTGCGTTCAGCCTGGGCATCGATCCCACGCACTTCGCCATGGTGGTGATCGTGAACCTGACGCTGGGCATGATCACGCCGCCCGTGGGCGGGCTGCTGTTCGTGACCTCGGTGGCCACGCGCGTGTCCATCACCGATCTCACGCGCGAGATGCCGCTGTTCCTGCTGGCCCACTTCGTGGTGCTGTGCCTGCTGACCTTCATCCCCGCGCTGTCCACCTGGTTGCCGCATACGCTGGGCTTCCAGTGACGACAAGGGCCTCCGAGTGAGGCCCTTTTTTTGCCGCCTGGCCGCCCCAAGGCATAAAGCGCCCCCCTGGTGGGCAGCGGACCTTGCGCAGCAAGGGCAGCGTGGGGGCCTTTTTTCCGGGGTGCCCAGCGCCTCAGAAGAGCAGGCCGGCCATGCGCTGGGCCGTTTCCTTCAGGTGCGGCAGGCCCTCCAGCGCCTGCGCCAGCGGCATGCGCACCTCCGGCGCATGCACGGCCAGCGTGGCGCGGCACTGGCCCTTGGCATCGCGCACGGGCACGGCCACGGCGATCATGCCGCGCATGAATTCCTCGCGGTCGCAGGAGTGGCCTTCGCGCACGATGCGCGCGCACTCATGTGACAGCGCCTCGGGCGTGGTCAGCGTGTTGGCCGTGCAGGCGGTGAGTTCCACGCTGTCCAGGATGGCGGCGCGCCGGGCCGCAGGCATATGGGCCAGGAACAGCTTGCCGCTGGCCGTGGCGTGGATGGGCACCATCGATCCGGCCTCCAGCTGGATGCGCAGCGGCCAGTGGGTCTCGACACGGTCCAGGTAGCGCACGCGCGTGCCGTCCAGCACGGTGAGGTTGCAGGTCTCGCCCAGACGGGCCACCAGTTGGGACAGCAGCTCATGGCGCAGGGCCTGGCGCGGGTCGGCTTGCAGGGCGCGCACGGCCAGGCTCAGCAGCTTGGGGCCTGGCGAGAAGCTGCGGTCACCCTCGTGGCGCAGCAGCCATTGCCGCGCCTCCAGGTGGGAGCACAGGCGCGAGGCCGTGGCCTTGGGCAGGTTGAGCGCGGCTGCGATGTCCATGAGGCCCGGCGGGGCCTCGGCCTGGGTCACGAAATCGAGCACGGCCAGGGAGCGATCGGAGACCGAGTTCGCTTCGTCCTGCCGTGCAGGGGTGGGGTCCGGGGCAGCGCTGGCAAGGGATGGCGGCATGGGGCGGTGTCGTGTCGTGTGAAAGGCCGGAAACGCTTTCGATCATGCCTGATCGCCAGGAGGCGGCAAGGGTTTGCGCGGGGTTGCAGTCCACGGTGGCAACGAATAAGTTTCATCAAAAGGAACAAATAGTTCCTTCAAAAGAAACTCAAAAGGAGCCACTGCATGCCGGACCCTATCGACAGCTATGACTACGTGATCGTGGGAGCAGGCTCTGCCGGCTGCGTGCTGGCCGCGCGCCTGTCCGAGGACCCGACCACGCGGGTGCTGCTGCTGGAGGCAGGCCCGCCGGACCGCTCGCCCTGGATCCACCTGCCCATCGGCTACGGCAAGACCATGTGGAGCCCCGTCTACAACTGGAAGTTCGAGACCGATCCGGACCCCAACATGAACGGCCGGCGCATTTACTGGCCGCGCGGCCGCACGCTGGGCGGCAGCAGTTCGATCAACGGCCTGATCTACGTGCGCGGCCAGCGCGAGGACTACGACCACTGGGCGGCGCTGGGCAATGCGGGCTGGTCGTATGAGGAGGTGCTGCCCTACTTTGTGAAGTCCGAAGGCAATGCGCGCGGCGCCTTCCCGGGCCATGGCGCGGACGGGCCGCTCAAGGTCTCGGACATCGGCGCCCGGCATCCGCTGATCGAGGCCTTCATCGCCGGTGCAGGCCAGGTCGGCGTGCCCCGCACCGAGGACTTCAACGGCCGCGACCAGGAGGGCGCAGGCTACTACCAGCTCACCACCCACAAGGGCCTGCGCTGCAGCACGGCCAAGGCCTATCTGGGCGAGGCCCGGCGCCGCCCCAATCTGCGCATAGAGACCGATGCCATGGCCACTCAGCTGGTGCTGCGTGGCCGGCGCGCCACCGGCATCCGCTACCGGCAAGGCGGGCAGGAGCGCCAGGCCCAGGCGCGGGCCGAAGTGATTCTGTCGGCAGGCGCCATCCAGTCGCCGCAGCTGCTGCAACTGTCGGGCATAGGCCCGGCCGCGCTGTCGCAGTCCCTGGGGATTCCCGTGGTGCACGATCTGCCGGGCGTGGGCGAGAACCTGCAGGACCATCTTCAGATCCGCCTGGGCTACGAATGCAGCCAGTCCATCACCACCAATGACCAGCTCAATTCCTGGGTGGGCAGGACCAGGCTGGGGCTGGAGTGGCTGCTGTTCCGCTCGGGCGCGCTGGCCGTGGGCATCAACCAGGGCGGCTGCTTCATGCGTGCGCTCAGGGACGAGCAGGGCCGGCCCGTGGCCGCCACGCCCGACATCCAGTTCCACGTCTCCACGCTGTCGGCCGACATGGCAGGCGGCCAGGTCCATCCGTACTCGGGCTTCACCATGTCGGTCTGCCAGCTGCGGCCCGAGTCACGCGGGCAGTTGCGCATCCGCTCGCGCGATGCCTTCGAGCCGCCCTCCATCCAGCCCAACTACCTGGCCACCGACCTGGACCGCCGCACCAACGTGGCGGCCGTGCGCGCGGCACGCGCCATTGCCGACACGCCGGCCATGCGCCCCTTCGTGAAGCGCGAGGTCAAGCCCGGCCCCGATGCGCACAGCGATGCGGAGCTGCTGGAGTTCTGCCGCAACCACGGCGCCACCATCTTCCACCCCAGCGGCACCTGCCGCATGGGCAGCGATGCCCTGGCCGTGGTCGATGCGCGGCTGCGCGTGCACGGCATGGCCGGGCTGCGCGTGGTCGATTGCTCGGTCATGCCCACCCTGGTCTCGGGCAACACCAATGCGCCCGTGGTGATGATGGCCGAGAAGGCCGCCGACATGGTTCGCGAAGACAGGCACGGAGAGACAGGGCAGCTCAAGGTCGCATGACTGCCCGTTCCTGCATCCCGGCAATGCGACAGACAACCAGGAGACAGCATGACGACGGCAACCGATCCCAGGGTCATCCGCAAGGTGGTGACCTCCGCGCTCATCGGCGCAACCATCGAGTGGTATGACTTCTTTCTCTACGGCGTGGTCGCCGGCATCGTGTTCAGCAAGCTGTACTTTCCCAGCGACGATCCGCTGATCTCCACCCTGCTGGCCTACACCACCTTTGCCGTGGGCTTCGTCACGCGGCCGCTGGGCGGGGTGATCTTCGGGCACTTCGGCGACCGCGTGGGGCGCAAGAGCATCCTGGTGGTCACGCTGATGATCATGGGCGTGTCCACCTTCCTGATCGGCCTGCTGCCCACGCATGCGCAGATCGGCGTGGCCGCGCCCATCCTGCTGCTGCTGCTGCGCGTGGCCCAGGGCATAGGTCTGGGCGGCGAATGGGGCGGTGCCGTGCTCATGGCCTACGAATACGCGCCCAAGGAAAAGCGGGGCTTCTACGCCTCCCTGCCCCAGGTGGGCCTGGCCATCGGCCTGTTCATGGCCTCGGGCGTGGTGGCCCTGCTGTCCTGGCTGTGTACGGAAGAGCAATTCATGGCCTGGGGCTGGCGCATCGCCTTCCTGATCTCGGGCCTGATGGTGGCCGTGGGCATGTACATCCGCCTGCATGTGAAGGAGACGCCCGAATTCGCAGCCGTCAAGGCACGCAATGCCGAGACCGCGATTCCCTTCATGGACATGATGCGCCGCTATCCGGGCAATGTGCTCAAGGGCATGGGCGCACGCTATATCGACGGCGTTTTCTTCAACGTCTTCGGCGTGTTCTCGATCAGCTACCTGACCTCCACCCTGCAGATCAGCCGCACCGATGCATTGATCGGCGTGATGGTCGCCGCCGTGGTGATGTGCTTCACGATTCCACTGTTCGGCCGCCTGTCCGACCGCCTGGGCCGCAGTCGCGTGTATCTGTGGGGATCGCTGATCACCGCGGTCTCGGCCTTCCCGGCCTTCTGGCTCATGGCCCACAGCGGAGGCAATGTGCTGCTGATATGGATCGCCATCGTCGTGCCCTTCGGCATTCTCTACGCGGCGGTCTACGGTCCCGAAGCCGCCCTCTTCTGCGACCTGTTCGACGCCAAGGTGCGCTACACCGGCATTTCCTTCGTCTACCAGTTCTCGGGGATCTTCGCGTCCGGCATCACGCCCATCATTGCGACGGCGCTGGTCAAGACAGCCGGCGGCAGCCCGTGGCTGGTGTGCCTGTATGTGGTGTTTGCGGGAGCAGTATCGGCCTGGTGTGCCTGGGCGATTGGGAGGGATGGGGGCCGGCAAGAGAGCTTTGCCAGTATGAAACCCTTGGTCAGATAGCCCATTTGTCTTGCGGTGCAGCTGCAAGGGTCCGAGATCAAAGCTGCCGATCGGGCAGCTTTTTCGCATTGAACGATAGACCGCATCCACGCGCACCTTGCCGCCATAGAGCCGTCTTGGTTTAGGATGGCGCCAGTCCACAAAGGTAGCCATCAACGGCCAGGCCGCATGGCAAAAGATTCCGGCAGATTCACCCTCCATATCGCAACCGCATGTCAGGCAGGCATGCACTATCAGGTATCACCTTGGCTGCATGATCTATAAAAATATACAAATACTGCGATTCATTGCCGCCTTTCTCGTGGTTCTGCACCATACGCTTCCGCCCAATGTGCATCCGGCCCACTACGCGAACATCCCGGCCTGGATCACCGAGATTTCCGTCTACGGCTTCGCCGGTGTCGATATTTTCTTCGTCATCAGCGGCTTCATCATGGCCGAGACCACGCGCTCCATGCAGCCCGGAGCCAGCACGGCATCCGGCTTTGTCTTCCGGCGCTTCCTGAGAATCTACAGCGGTTACTGGCCAGCCTTCCTGCTGGTGCTTTTTCTCAGCATCTGGCTTGGTATTTTCAACGGACCAGAAATCAGCCGCTGGAAGTCATTTCTGCTGCTGCCTCAGGAGTTCTATCTGCTCAATGTCTCATGGACGCTGACCTATGAGCTGTATTTCTATCTGCTGATTGGCGCCATGCTCTGCTTCACACGAAAGCAGGCCGTTCCCGTGTTCCTTGCTTTGCTGCTGGCATTCGTGGTCATTGTTGCCGTGCAATTCAATCTGGGGGTTTATCGGTCGGCAACGCCCAGGGAAAACAATTTTCTCTTGAATGTTTTTCTGACATCTCCGCTGATCATTGAATTCATTGCTGGCTTTCTGCTGAGCGAGTGGATTCATAGAAAACCCGGGCAGTCCATTGCAGCATGGTCCCTATTCACCGCCGTGGCACTGTGCGCCAGCATATGGATGCAGAAATATGGCGGCCTCATGGGCGTGGGCATGGCGGCGTTTCTCTACTATCCCGAACGGGTGATGCTGTTTGGCAGCGCCTCCCTGGGCCTGGTGGCACTGGCCGCGTTGCTGCCCTCGTCCGGCAGCCTGTTGAGCCGCTTCTTCTGCAAGCTGGGTGATGCCTCCTATGCGCTGTACCTGCTGCACATTCCCTTGCTGGTCATTCTTTACGGCCTGCTCTTTCCCAAGATCCCCGGCCTGCTGTGGATAGGTGGCGGAAAGCTCTCGCTGCTTGTCTATCTTGTGTCGGTCGTGATCTGTTCCTTGCTCTACTTCAAATTCATCGAGAATCCGCTGCATAAAATCTCGAGAAGAGCGTCCGGCATGTGGCTGCGCAGTGCTGAATCCTCCAGGACATGCACTGTTTGAGATATTCCGCCATCTGGCTTCATCAAGCCGTCATCTCACCAATCCGCCAAAGCCCACTGGATCTTCCAAGAGATCTTCCGTAACTGGCGGCTTTCGTTGAAAATCCATTCCCGGTGAAATCCTTCACAGACTTCGCCGTTCACCAATAGAGAGGGACTCATGTTCAAAAAAATACTGGCTGCGGCCACCTTGCTGGGCTGCGGCCTGGCGCACGCATTCATGCCCAGCAATGGCACCTGGGTGGTGACGTCGGAACTCAATGGCAAACCGGGCCGCGGGCTGGCCATCGATGCACAGAACGGCACGCTGGTCATGCAGATGTATGCCTACGAGCCCAGCGGCCAGCCCACCTTCTACATGACCTCGGGCGCGCTGACCAATAACCGCTTTGCCGCTCCGCTGATCCGCTACAAGGGCGGCCGCTTTCTGGGCAGCGGCCCGATGTCGGGCTCCGAAGACCGGAACATGGGCCAGGTCAGCATGCGCTTCACCAGCGGCGTGTCGGGTTTCATCACGCTGCCCGGCGAACAGGAAGTGGCGATTTCGCGTTTCAACTTCGGTTACCCCGCCGTGGCATCCAGCCTGAGGGGACTCTGGGCGCTGACTTCGTTCGGCAGCGAAGGCGTTGCTTCCGAAGTGGTGAATATGCAGCTGCAAACGCCTGCCACCGCGAACGGCAATGGCCTGATGGAAACGGCGGACAGGCTGTTTGGTTGCGAACACCAGATCCGGGGCAATCTGGCGGGCGGCGTCCTGTGCGTCAAGGTCAACAACTACGGCCAATTGCTGCGCTCCTACTACTTCGTCTACAGCGTGAACGAGGGTGAAGGCAGCTCCCGCACCAATGGCACCCGCCCCGAACAGGTGCTGGTGGTCAAACGCCTGCTTGACCCGAAGGGCGTGGGTACAGGCATCGTCTACGCGGCCGACGCACCCGTGGACCCAGTGCCCACCGTGCTGCACGACATCATCGAGAACCTGTCCTTCAACGCCGCACCTCTGCCAGCCGAGCAGGAGTGACGCCCTCGCTGCCGGCCACCCCTCAGGGCAGCGCCGGCAGCTGCTCAGCATGCCGCAGGTCCACATGCGCCTGCAGGAAGTCGAGCACGGCGCGCGTACGCGGGGGCAGGCGGTCGGGCTTGCCCAGGTAGACGGCGTGGATGGGTTCCAGGTCGCCCGTGTTGAATTCCTCCAGCACGGGCACCAGCCGGCCGGCGAGCACGTCGGCCCAGGCGTGGTACAGCGACAGGCGGGCCAGGCCCGTACCGTGCAGCGCCAGCTCGCGCATCACGTCGCCGTCGTTGACGCGCACCACCTCCCCGATATCGACGGCAACGCGCTGGCCGTCCACCAGAAACGGCCAGTGCGGTATGGCGCGCTGGTAGCTCCAGCCCAGGCGCACATGGTGGCCCAGCTCATCGGGATGGGTGGGCCGGCCCATGCGGGCCAGGTACTGCGGAGAGGCCAGGATGACCTGCCGCGTGTGGCCCAGCAGCCGCGCCACCATGTCCGAGGGCGGAAGCTGGCCCCAGCGCACGGCGATGTCGGTGCCGGCCTCGACCAGGTCCACGATCTGGTCCGTGAAGCTCAGTTCCAGGCTCAGCCCGGGATGGCACTGAAGCAATTGCGGCACCAGGGGCACGAGCAGCATTTTTCCGGTCGATGAGCTGGTGTTGATGCGCACCAGGCCGCGTGGTTCGCTGCGCACGGCCACGCAGGCCTCCAGTTCCTCCAGGTCGGCCAGCACGCGCTTGCCGCGCTCGAACAGCTGGCAGCCTTCGGGCGTGAGATGCAGGCGCCGCGTGCTGCGCTGCAGCAGCTGCACGCCCAGGCGCGCCTCCAGCCGCGACATGCTTTTGCTCACGGCCGAGGGGGAGATGCCCAGGTGGCGCGCAGCGGCCGAGAGGCTGCCGCGCTCGGCGACCAGGATCAGCATTTCCAGCTCGGCAAAGCGGTTGGCATCGGCGCTGCCCGTGTCGGCGGCGGCGAGAGGAACAAGTGCGGGCATGGTGTCTCCGAGAAAAGGATCATCTATTCCACACAGGAACAGATCCGTTTCCATTATTCCATCTACACAAAGGTATGTTGCAGTGCGACATTACTGGACATCACACCAAGGATCACAAGGAATCCGTCCATGCCTCTTTCCCTACTCGCCCTGGCGGCCGGTGCCTTTGGCATCGGCACCACGGAATTCATCATCATGGGCCTGCTGACACAGGTCAGCCAGGATCTGCACATCAGCATTCCCACGGCGGGCTCGCTGATTTCGGGCTACGCCATCGGCGTGGCCGTGGGCGCGCCGGTGCTCACGCTGCTGACGCGCCAATGGCCGCGCAAGCGCCTGCTGCTGGCGCTGATGCTGATCTTCATCGCCGGCAACCTGGCCGCCGCGTTCGCGCCCAGCTATGAATGGCTGATGTCGGCGCGCGTGCTGACCTCGCTGACCCACGGCACCTTCTTCGGCGTGGGCGCCGTGGTGGCCACGGGCCTGGTGCCGGTGGACAAGAAGGCGTCGGCGATTGCGCTGATGTTCTCGGGCCTGACCCTGGCTACCCTGCTGGGCGTGCCTGCCGGTGCCTGGATCGGCCAGATGTTCGGCTGGCGCAGCGCCTTCCTGGCCGTGGCCGCGATCGGCGTGCTGGCCTTTGCCATCCTGGCCGCCTTCGTGCCGCGCGACCAGGGCCGCCCCGAGGTCACGCCGCTGGCACAGGAGCTGGCCGTGCTGGCCAACGGCCAGGTCTGGCTGGGCCTGGGCATCACGGCCTTCGGCTTTGCGGGCGTGTTCGCGCTCTACACCTATGTGGAGCCGCTGCTGACCCAGGTGACCCGCATGGGCGACAGCCTGGTGGCGCTGACCCTGCTGCTGTTCGGCGCGGGCCTGGCCGCCGGCAATCTGCTGGGCGGCAAGCTGGCCGACCGGGGCGTGATGCGCGCCCTGGTGTGGAGCATTGCGGCGCTGATGGTGGTACTGGCGGCAGGCCGCTGGGCCTTCGGGAACCAGGCCGTGGCCATGGCCTATGTGATCGTGCTGGGCGTCGTGGCCTTCGCAACGGTGGCCCCCATGCAGATGCGCGTGCTGGACCAGGCCGGCCCCCAGGGCGCCAACCTGGTCTCCAGCTTGAACATTGCGGCCTTCAACCTGGGCAACGCCCTGGGTGCCTGGGTCGGCGGCCTGGCCCTGGCCGGTGGCCTGGGCCTGGTCAACCTGGGCTGGGCCGCCGCAGCGCTGACGGCCGTGGGCCTGGTGCTGGTCTTCTGGAGCAGCCGCCTGCCCGCAGGCTCCGCACGCAGCGCAGGCGTGGCCTGCGCCTGAGGCTCAACGGGCCAGCACGGGCTTGAGCGCCTTGCCCGTGTGCGTGCCCGCAGCCACCAGATCCTCGGGCGTGCCGGCCGCGATGATGCGGCCGCCGTCCTTTCCGCCTTCGGGGCCGAGGTCGATGATCCAGTCGGCCTCGGCGATCACGTCCAGGTCATGCTCGATGACGACCACGCTGTGGCCCGCATCGACCAGGCGGTGCAGCACGCGGATGAGCTTGTCCACGTCGGCCATGTGCAGGCCCACCGTGGGTTCGTCCAGCACATAGAGCGTGTGCGGCGCCTTGTTGCCGCGCCGGGTCACGTCGTCGCGCACCTTGGTCAGCTCGGTGACGAGCTTGATGCGCTGCGCCTCGCCGCCCGACAGCGTGGGCGAGGGCTGGCCCAGCGTGAGATAGCCCAGGCCCACGTCCTTGAGCAGCTGCAGCGGGTGGGCGATGCTGGGCATGCTGGCGAAGAACTCGACGGCCTCGTCCACCTCCATCTGCAGCACGTCGCCAATGCTCTTGCCGCGCCAGGAGACGGCCAGGGTCTCGGGGTTGAAGCGCGCGCCGTGGCAGACCTCGCACGGCACCTTCACGTCGGGCAGGAAGCTCATCTCGATGGTGCGCATGCCCTGGCCCTCGCAGGCCGGGCAGCGGCCTTCGCCGGTGTTGAACGAGAAGCGGCCGGCCGCGTAGCCGCGCGCCTTGGCCTCCAGCGTTTCGGCGTAGAGCTTGCGGATGGTGTCCCAGAAGCCGATGTAGGTGGCCGGGCAGCTGCGCGGGGTCTTGCCGATGGGGGTCTGGTCCACTTCCAGCACGCGGTCAATGCCCTCGAAGCCCTGCAGGCCCTTGCAGCCCGACAGCGCAGGCGCCTTGCCCGCGTCCATGGCATCGCGCCCGGCCTTGGTGGCGCGCTGGCCCACCCAGGCGGCCACATTGGCCAGCATCACGTCGCGCGCCAGCGTGGACTTGCCCGAGCCGCTGACGCCTGTGACGGCCACCAGGCGCTTGAGCGGCACGCGCGCATCCACGTTCTGCAGGTTGTGCAAATGGGCGCCGCGCACGGTCAGCCAGCCCAGCGCGTCGGAGGCGGGTTCGGCGTCGACAACGACAGGCGCGGCCTTCTTTTTGGATTTGGATACCTTGACAGGCGCGGGTTCCGACACCGGTTCGGCCACGGCGGCAAGCTCGGCGGCCGCCTGCGGCGGCTGGCCTTCGCCCACCCAGCGGCGCGGCTGGAACGGGTGGCGCATGGCGTGCAGCAGATAGCGGCCCGTGATGGAGTCCTCGGCCGCCATGATGTCGGCCGCCGTGCCCTGGGCCACTAGGCGGCCGCCGCGTATGCCGGCGCTGGGGCCGATGTCGATGATGTGGTCGGCGCGGCGGATGGTGTCTTCGTCATGCTCGACCACGACCAGGGTGTTGCCCTTGTCGCCCAGCTTGTGCAGGGCGTTGAGCAGGATCTGGTTGTCGCGCGCATGCAGGCCGATGGTGGGTTCGTCCAGCACATAGCACACGCCCTGCAGGTTGCTGCCCAGTTGTGCGGCCAGGCGGATGCGCTGGGCCTCGCCGCCCGACAGCGTGGGCGCGCCACGGTCCAGCGTCAGGTAGCCCAGGCCCACTTCCTCGAGGAATTCGAGGCGGCTCTGGATCTCGGGAATGAGGTCGCGGGCAATGTCGGCCTCGCGGCCCGACATCGCCAGCGCCTGCACCCATTGGCGCACGTCGTTGACCGACAGCTGGGCGATCTCGGCAATGCCCACGCCATGGAAGCGCACGGCGCGTGCCGTGGCGTTCAGGCGTGTGCCCTGGCAGGTGGGGCAGGTCACTTCGGCCAGGTCTTCGATTTCCTGGCCTTCGAACTTGACTTCGCGGCCCCGGTTGTCCTCGACCAGCAGGGTGTCGTCATAGACCTTGCGCTGGTCCTTGGTGAGCTTGACGCCCGTGCCCACGCAGTCGGGGCACCAGCCATGCTTGCTGTTGTAGGAGAACAGGCGCGGGTCCAGCTCGGCATAGCTGGTGGCGCAGACCGGGCAGGCGCGCTGGGTGGAGAACACCTGCAGGCTGCCGATGCCGGCCGTGCTCCGGCCGCCGGCCATGGCATCGGCCAGGTTGTCCAGGCCGGACAGCACATGCAGCACGCCCTTGCCTGTTTCCAGCGCCTGCACCAGGTGGCCGCGCAGCTCGCGCTCGCTGGCCGCCGTGACGGTGATGCTGGCCACGGGCAGCTCGATGGTGTGTTCCTTGAAGCGGTCGATGCGCGGGAATCCCGTGGTGGGCAGGAATTCGCCGTCCACGCGCAGATGGGTGTAGCCGCGTGGCCGAGCCCAGTCGGCCAGCTCGGTGTAGACGCCCTTGCGGTTGACCACCAGCGGCGCCAGCAGGCCGATGGTCTGGCCCCGGAACTGCGTGAGCAGCTGGGCCGCGATGCTTTCCTCCGTCTGCGGCTGCACCGCGGCGCCGTCGTGGATGCAGTGCTGCGTGCCCAGCTTGACGTACAGCAGGCGCAGGAAGTGCCAGACCTCGGTGGTCGTGCCCACGGTGGACTTGCGCCCGCCGCGCGACAGGCGCTGCTCGATGGCCACGGTGGGCGGAATGCCGTAGACCGCATCCACCTCGGGCCGGCCCGCAGGCTGGACGATGGAGCGCGCATAGGCGTTGAGCGATTCCAGGTAGCGGCGCTGGCCTTCGTTGAACAGGATGTCGAAGGCCAGCGTGGACTTGCCCGAGCCCGAGACACCCGTCACCACGTTGAACTTGCCGCGAGGAATCTCCACCGACAGCTGCTTGAGGTTGTGCTCCTTGGCGTTGACGATCTCGATGGCATTCCTGGCGGCCGCCCCCCACATGGCATGCGCCTTGCGCTGGCTCTTGTAGAGCATGGGGGCGACCTCGCGCACGGCCTCGCCGCCCACGCCCATGGCCAGGTCGTACTCGCGCAGCGCCTGGGCCGTGTGCGAGCCAGGCACCTGGCGCACTTCCTCGGGCGTGCCCTGGGCCACGATGGCGCCGCCGCCGTCGCCGCCTTCGGGACCGAGGTCGATCAGCCAGTCGCTGGCACGGATCACGTCCAGGTTGTGCTCGATGACGATCAGCGAATGGCCGGCCTCCAGCAGCTTGCGCAGCGCGCGCATGAGCTTGGCGATGTCGTCGAAGTGCAGGCCCGTGGTGGGCTCGTCGAACAGGAACAATGTGCCCTTCTTGGCCAGCGCCTGCTTCGACTTGGCCTGGGCCTTGGCGGCCTCCGCCAGGAAGCCCGCGAGCTTGAGGCGCTGGGCCTCGCCGCCCGACAGCGTGGGCACGGGCTGGCCCAGCTTCACGTATTCAAGGCCCACATCGACGATGGGCTGCAGGGCGCGGATGACCTCGCGGTCCTGGGCGAACAGCAGGGCCGCCTCGGCCACGGTGAGCTCCAGCACATCGGCCACGTTGAGCTTGCGCGGCTGCAACTCGCCGGCCGCGTGGCGCTCGATCGTGACTTCCAGGATCTCGGGGCGGTAGCGCGTGCCGTTGCAGTCGGGGCAGCGCAGGTAGACGTCGGAGAGGAACTGCATCTCCACATGCTCGAAGCCCGAGCCGCCGCAGGTGGGGCAGCGGCCGTCGCCGCTGTTGAAGCTGAACTTGGCGGCCGTGTAGCCGCGCTGGCGCGACAGCGGCGCAATGGCGAACAGCTCGCGGATGGAGTCCCAGGCGCCCACGTAGCTGGCCGGGTTGGAGCGCGCCGTCTTGCCGATGGGCGACTGGTCCACGAACATCACGTCGCTCAGGTGGTCGGCGCCCAGCAGGCGCTCGAAGGCGCCGGCCGCATCCGTGGGCTTGCCGAAGTGGCGCATCAGCGCGGGCACCAGCACGTCCTGGATCAGCGTGGACTTGCCCGAGCCGCTGACGCCGGTGATGGTGACCAGGCGCTGCAGCGGAAAGTCCACGTCGATGCTGCGCAGGTTGTGCTCGCGTGCGCCTTCGAGGATGAGGCGCGGCGTGGACTCGGTCACCATGCGCTTGAGGCCGAAGCCCACCTGCTTGCGGCCGCCCAGGTAGGCGCCGGTCAGCGTGTCGGCATGGCGCAGGTCCTCGGGCGTGCCGTCGAACACGATCTGGCCGCCGCGCGCGCCGGGGCCGGGGCCCATGTCGATCATGCGGTCGGCGGCGAACATCACGGCCGGGTCATGCTCGACCACGACCAGGGTGTTGCCTGCATCGCGCAGGCGCTGCATGGCCTCGGTGATGCGTTCCATGTCGCGCGGGTGCAGGCCGATGCTGGGCTCGTCGAGCACGAACAGGGTGTTCACCAGCGAGGTGCCCAGGGCCGTGGTCAGGTTGATGCGCTGCACCTCGCCGCCCGACAGCGTACGGCTCTGGCGGTCCAGCGTGAGGTAGCCGATGCCCACGTCGCACAGGTACTGCACGCGCGCCATGATTTCGGCGTGCAGCATCTTGAGGGCCTGGGCCTCGCCGTCATGCAGCGGGGCGTCGGCAGCCGGCGCCAGCTGCTGGAAGAAATCACGCAGCCGCACCAGGGGCAGCTGCATCAGGTCGTGCAGGCACAGGCCCGGCAGCGCGTCCAGCTGCTCGCGGCTCCAGGCCACGCCCTTCGGCATGAAGCGGCGGTAGCGGCCTTCGTCGCCGGGCGGCAGCACGGCATCGGCGGCCTGCTTGCCGCCCAGGCGCCACAGCAGGCTTTCGGTCTTCAGCCGCGCGCCGCCGCAGGTGGGGCATTCGGTATAGCTGCGGTACTTGGACAGCAGCACCCGGATGTGCATCTTGTAGGCCTTGCTCTCCAGGTATTCGAAGAAGCGCTTGATGCCGTACCAGGTCTGGGTCCACTTGCCATTCCAGTTGGGCGAGCCGTCCAGCACCCAGCTCTTTTGCGCGTCGGTGAGCTTGGCCCAGGCCGTGTCGCGCGGGATGCCTTCGGCCTCGGCGTGGCGCATCATGTCGTCCTGGATCTCCTTCCAGGCCGGCGTCTGCACGGGCTTGATGGCACCCGTGCGCAGGGTGAGCTTGTCGTTGGGGATGACCAGCCCCCAGTCCACGCCGATCACGCGGCCAAAGCCACGGCAGGCCTCGCAGGCGCCCACGGCGGAGTTGAAAGAGAACAGCGAGGGAATCGGCTCCTGGTAGCTCAGGCCGCTTTCGGGGCAGTGCAGGCCCAGCGAGAACTTCCACAGCTGGGGTTCGGTGGGCTGGGCACCTGCGGCTTCCACGGCGGATTCAGGCAGCACATAGACCGTCATGTGGCCGCTGCCGCGTTTGAGCGCGACCTCGATGGCCTCGTAGGCGCGGGCCCGCTCGACGTTGCCCAGGCGGAAGCGGTCGGCCACCACGTCCAGCATCTTGACCTTGAGCGGCGCCGCCGCCTTGGCCTTCTTGCCCTTGGCGTTGGCGTTGGCGGCAGGTTCCACGGCGCCGGCCTTCTCGGCCTCGCGCTCGGCCTGGACCTTGGTGAAGCCGCTGGCCGACAGCCATTGCTCCACCTCTGCAGCCGTGGTGTTGGCGGGCAGCTCGACGGGGAAGGTGATGGCGATGCGCGGATCACCGGCCTGCCGGCAACGCTCGGCCAGCTCCTCCAGCACGCTGTCGGGCGTGTCGTGGCGCACGGGCACGGCGGTGTCGCGGTCGAACAGCTGCGCCGCACGCGCGAACAGCAGCTTCAGGTGGTCGTTGAGCTCGGTCATCGTGCCCACGGTGGAGCGCGAGTTGCGGACGGGATTGGTCTGGTCGATGGCGATGGCCGGCGGCACACCTTCCACACGGTCCACGGCCGGCTTGTCCATGCGGTCCAGGAACTGCCGCGCATAGGCCGAGAAGGTCTCGACATAGCGGCGCTGGCCTTCGGCATACAGGGTATCGAACACCAGACTGGACTTGCCCGAGCCGCTGGGCCCCGTGACCACGGTCAGCTCGCCGGTACGGATGTCGAGATCCAGGTTCTGGAGATTGTGCTGGCGTGCGCCGCGAATTCGAATCAGACCGTGCGTCATGGATGTTGTGTGGTCAGTGGGAGCCAAACATTCTAGGCAGTCCATGCGTCAGGCATCGGACGCTTCTCAATACCTGTATTTTCATACAGGTTAAACAAAAAACCGCCTCCTCAACAAATCCGCGCGACCATAAAAAAACCCCGGAACCAGTCCGGGGCTCGTGCCTCTTTCAAGGTCTTACTTGGCCATCTGCACGGAGGCGGGCATGGCCTGCCCGTCCGGCACGCCCTTCACCTGGGTGATGGCCAGCAGCGACACGACAACAAAGGCCAGGCAACCGGCCGCGATGATCCTCATGGGTATTTCCTTGATCAGGCTGTGAAAAGACGGGCCCAGACAAAAAGGCCCCGCACCTTTCGGTACGAGGCCTGATGGCAGGCAGGTGCTGATTGGAACAGACCTGCTTTGCTCGCGGCTTACGCCGCGCGGCGATCAGAATGCGTGGCGCACGCCGACGGCGAAGGACGAGAAGTCCGCGCCCTTCACGCCGGTCATGTAGTTGGCGCCGGCCTTGTTGTCCACCTTGGTGTAGTAGCCGTAGACCTTGGTGCGCTTGCTCAGGTTGTAGTTGTAGCCCAGGGTCCACTGGTTGGCGCCGGAGTCGGCAATGTTGCTCCACTTGTTGGCGTGGCCCAGGTTCACGTGGAACTCGGAAGCGCCCAGGGTGTACATACCCGACAGACGGAAGTTGTTGCGCGTGCCGCGGATTTCTTCGTCGTTGCGCTGGTAGTAGCCGCCCAGCACGAACTGGCCGAGAGTGTAGGCAGCGCGGAAGGCCAGCTGCTTGTCTTCGTCGAACTGGCTGTAGCCGGCGCCCAGGGCCAGGGGGCCCACGTTGTAGTTGGCGGCCAGGTCGTAGCCGTTCTTCTTCTTGGCCAGGGCGGTGGCCTTCTCGTGCATGGAGACCGAGCCTTCCACCGTCAGGCCGCCGAAGTTGGGCGTGGTGTAGGAGATCTTGTTGGCGGTGCCCAGGCCGCTGGCGAACCAGACGGGATCGAAGTACAGCGCGTCGGAGGACGAACCCGTGTCATGGTTGTGCATGCTCACGTAGTCGGCCGTGGCGAAGTACGAGCCGGGGAAGAAGTTGCCCAGGCGCAGCATACCGAAGTTGCCCGACAGGTTCACTTCGCTCTGGCGGCCGAAGGTTAGCGCGCCGGTGGAGGAGGAGCCCATGCCGGTGTCGGAAGCGAAGCCGCTTTCCAGCACGAAGCCGGCCTTCAGGCCGCCGCCCAGATCTTCGACACCGCGCATGCCCCAACGCGAGGAGTTGTTCTCCATCTTGCTGACGCTTTCGTCACCGATCTTCTGGCGCTCGATCGTGGTGTTGATACGGCCATAGATCGTGACGCTGCTTTGCGCCATCACGGTGGTGGAACCCAGCACGGCCAGCACGGCCAGGGCAACGCGGTTCATCTTGATCATCTCGGCATCTCCTTGGGATTGTTGAGTGGGTATTCTTGAAATCTCAGGGCCGACTCCGGCTCTAGATCAGTGCCATTTGCGGCTGCTGCGAATTCTAGGTGCGGGCATGTCAAAAAATGTACGGCCGCCTCTGAAAATGCGCGATCTGATGCTTTGCTGCCACAGGCATGACATGGAAAACCAGTAGAAGCGCCATACGAAAAAAGCCCATGGCAAACCGCCATGGGCTTTCGTCAATGCAGCGCCACAAAACACAGTCGGATACTGCGCACACCGCATGCAACCGGCGCGGCCCAACTCAGAGACGCCGAGCAAGAGCCGCCTCGCGGCGAGGGCGTCGTCCCCCTCCCGCGAAGCGAGAGAGGGCGCCGTGCATACGGGGGTAGGCGCGTCAGCGCCTCAGGGGGAGCCCTCAATCATTCGCGTAGATATCCACATCCTTGGTCTCGCGCAGGAACAGCGTGCCGATGATGGCCGTGGCGCCCGCGATGACGATGGGATACCAGAGGCCGCTGTACATGTTGCCGGTCTGGGCCACGATGGCGAACGACATGGTGGGCAGCAGGCCGCCGAACCAGCCATTGCCGATGTGGTACGGCAGGCTCATGGAGGTATAGCGGATGCGGGTGGGGAACAGCTCCACCAGCATGGCGGCGATGGGGCCGTAGACCATTGTCACGAGGATGACCAGGTAGGTCAGGATGGCGACCATCATCACCTTGTTCATCTTCGCGGGGTCGGCCTTGGTGGGATAGCCGTCCTCGGCCAGCACCTTGGCCACGGTCTTCTTGAACTCGGCGTCCTTGGCCTTGGCTTCCTCGGGGCTCAGGCCCTTGACGGAGAACGAGGGGATCTCGGTGCTGCCGATGCGGATGAAGGCCGTCTTGCCGGGCGCTGCGTCCTCGGAGTCATAGCTGACCGAGCCGGCGGCCAGCAGCTGCTTGGCCACGTCGCAGGAACTGGTGAACTTGGAAGTGCCCGTGGGATTGAACTGGAACGAGCATTCCTTGGGATCGGCAACGATCACCACCTTGCTCTTGGCCTGGGCCGCGGCCAGGTCGGGGTTGGCCGCCTCGGTCAGCGCCTTGAACACGGGAAAGTAGGTCACCACGGCCAGCACGCAGCCCAGCATGATGATGGGCTTGCGGCCTATCTTGTCGGACAGCGAACCGAAGATCACGAAGAACGGCGTGCCGATGATCAGTGCCGCCGCGATCAGCAGGTTGGCCGTCACCGCATCGACCTTGAGCTGCTGGGTCAGGAAGAACAGCGCATAGAACTGGCCCGTGTACCAGACGACAGCCTGGCCGGCGGTCAGGCCGATCAGCGCCAGGATCACGATCTTGAGGTTGCGCCACTGGCCGAAGGACTCGGACAGCGGAGCCTTGGAGACCTTGCCCTCGGCCTTCATCTTCTGGAAGGCCGGCGACTCGGACAGCGTCATGCGGATCCACACCGAGATGCCCAGCAGCACGATGGACAGCAGGAAGGGAATACGCCAGCCCCAGTCCGCGAAGGCCTGCTCGCCGATGGAGGTGCGCACGCCCAGGATCACCAGCAGCGACAGGAACAGGCCCAGCGTTGCCGTGGTCTGTATCCACGAGGTGTAGGCGCCGCGCTTGCCGTGCGGCGCGTGCTCGGCCACATAGGTGGCCGCACCGCCGTACTCGCCGCCCAGGGCCAGGCCCTGCAGCATGCGCAGGCCGATGAGGATCACCGGCGCCGCCACGCCGATGCTGGCGTAGGTGGGCAGGATGCCGACGATGAAGGTCGACAGGCCCATGATCAGGATGGTCACGAGGAAGGTGTACTTGCGCCCGATCATGTCGCCCAGCCGCCCGAACACCAGTGCGCCGAAGGGCCGCACGATGAAGCCGGCCGCGAAGGCCAGCAGCGCGAAGATGAAGGCCGATCCCGCATCGAGCCCGCTGAAGAATTGCTTGGCGATGATGGCCGCCAGCGATCCGTAGAGATAGAAGTCGTACCACTCGAATACCGTGCCTAGCGACGAGGCAAAGATCACCTTGCGTTCTTCCGGAGTCATGGGCCGCGGGGTCGCCTTGACCCCCGCGCCTTGCGATGCGTTGATAGCCATGTCTGTCTCCTTGATTTATTGAATATTTAGCGGGCTTGCCATAGGCCCGCCGATTCACTATCCGCCTGCCTGCTGACGCGAATCTGACTCACCTCTTACAGAAATTGACGGCGAACTGAACGATTTCTTACTAACTCAGCAGCAACCCTGATGCCGTCTTTTTCCATGTGAAAAGCACCGTAAAAACCCTGGCAAACCATGCTGCACTGCGTAAGCACTCGGTCAGAAGCGCTTTCCAGAATGCGCCGCAAGGCTGCAGATCCATGGGGCTGCCGCCGCGATTCCAACTTCAGGAGACAAACCATGACCGATCCGGTGGTAGACAAAATACAGCGCCATCCCAAATACCAGGAGCTGCGGTCCAGACGCAATCGCCTGGGCCTTTTTCTGACGCTGCTGATGCTGGTCGTTTATTACGGCTATATCGCGCTGATTGCCTTCGACAAATCCTTTCTGGCCCAGCCCATTGGCGCGGGCGTGACCTCGCTGGGCATTCCTATCGCCATGGGCGTGATCGTGTTCTCGGTGATCGTCACCGGCCTCTACGTGCGCCGTGCCAATGGCGAGTACGACAAGCTCACCCAGGACATCCTGAAGGACGCCACGAAATGAAGAATTCCGCACAACGCATGCTGCTGGCGCCCGCCGTGGCGCTGGCCCTGACGGGGCCCGTGCTGGCCGCCGGCGGCGATGTCGGCGTGGCCGCCAAGCAGGCCACCAACTGGACCGCCATCATTCTCTTCACGGCCTTCGTCGTGGCCACGCTGTGGATCACCAAATGGGCCGCGGGCCGCACCAAGTCGGCGGCCGATTTCTACACGGCCGGCGGCGGCATCACGGGCTTCCAGAACGGCCTGGCGATTGCGGGCGACTACATGTCGGCCGCCTCCTTCCTGGGCATCTCGGCCTCGGTCATGGCCAGCGGCTATGACGGCCTCATCTACTCCATCGGCTTCCTGGTGGGCTGGCCCATCCTGACCTTCCTGCTGGCCGAGCGCCTGCGCAACCTGGGCAAGTTCACCTTCGCCGACGTGGCCGGCTACCGCTTCTCCCAGACGCCGTTCCGCGCCTTCGCGGCCAGCGGCACGCTGGTGGTGGTGGCCTTCTACCTGATCGCGCAGATGGTGGGCGCGGGCCAGCTGATCAAGCTGCTGTTCGGCCTGGACTACTGGATCGCCGTGGTGCTGGTGGGCGGCCTGATGATGATCTACGTGCTGTTCGGCGGCATGACGGCCACGACCTGGGTGCAGATCATCAAGGCCTGCATGCTGCTGGCCGGCGTGACCTTCATGGGCTTCATGGTGCTGGCCAAGTACGGCTTCAGCCCCGAGGCGCTGTTCGCCGAAGGCGTGCGCGTGCGCTCCGAGATCGCTGCCAACAACGGCGCCGACCCCTCGGCCGCCGCCAAGGCGGGCCTGGCCATCATGGGCCCGGGCGGCTTCATCAAGGACCCGATCTCGGCCATCAGCTTCGGCATGGCGCTGATGTTCGGCACGCTGGGCCTGCCCCACATCCTGATGCGCTTCTTCACCGTGCCCGACGCCAAGGAAGCGCGCAAGAGCGTGTTCTGGGCCACGACCTGGATCGGCTACTTCTACGTGCTGATCTTCATCATCGGCTTCGGCGCCATCACCCTGGTGCTGACCAACCCCGAGATGGCCGACACGGTCAAGGGCGTGATCCACGGCGGCGCGGGCACGGCCAACATGGCGGCCGTGCTGGTGGCCAAGAGCGTGGGCGGCGACGTGTTCTACGGCTTCATCTCGGCCGTGGCCTTCGCCACCATCCTGGCCGTGGTCGCGGGCCTGACGCTGTCGGGCGCCTCGGCCGTGTCGCATGACCTGTACGCCACCGTGATCAAGAAGGGCAAGGCCGACAGCGCCGCCGAGCTGCGCGTCTCGCGCATCACCACGCTGACGCTGGGCGCCATCGCCGTGCTGCTGGGCATCGTGTTCGAGAAGCAGAACATCGCTTTCATGGTGTCGCTGGCCTTCGCGGTCGCGGCCTCGGCCAACTTCCCCCCGCTGCTGCTGTCGGTGCTGTGGAAGGACTGCACCACCAAGGGCGCCGTGATCGGCGGCTTCATGGGCCTGGCGTCCTCGGTGGGCCTGACCATCGTCTCGCCCCCGGTCTGGGAAGCCACGCTGGGCAACCCAGCAGGCTCGGCCTGGTTCCCCTATGCATCACCCGCGCTGTTCTCCATGACCATCGGCTTCGTGGGCGTGTGGCTGTTCTCGGTGCTCGACAAGAGTGCCCAGGCCGCCAGGGAACGCGCCGTGTTCCCCGCGCAGCAGGTGCGTTCGGAAACGGGTCTGGGAGCTTCGGGCGCCTCCGGCCACTGAGCTGCCGAAGCGGCAACCACGCACAAGCCGGGCCATGCGCCCGGCTTTTTTTCATCCCTCGCCACACCAGAGACACTCAGTTTGATCGGCTGGAGAAGCCTTTTGAGCGGATGGGCGATGTCCTGCGTTTTCCCCGCCCCTAGACTCGGGGGTCTGCCGAGCGCTTCGTGCAGCATGACTTCTCTCTTCAACGCACAGGATCCATCCGACATGCAACTCACCAGCCAAAGCTTCCAGGACGGCCAGGCCATCCCCGGCGAATTCGCGTTCGCCGTGCCCGATGCGGCATCCCACGTGGCGCTGTCGTCCAACCGCAATCCGCACCTTGCCTGGAGCGGCGCACCGGCGGGCACGCAGTCCTTCGTCGTGGTCTGCCACGATCCCGACGTGCCCAGCCGCGGCGACGATGTGAACCAGGAAGGCCGCGAAGTGCCGGCCAGCCTGCCGCGCGTGGACTTCTTCCACTGGCTGCTGCTGGACATTCCGGCCGCCACCACCGAGATCGCGGCAGGTGCCCAGTCCGACGGCGTCACGCCGCGCGGCAAGAGCGGCCCGGCCGCCCCCGGCGGCCTGCGCCACGGCATCAACGACTACACGGGCTGGTTCGCGGGCGACGAGCAGATGAAGGGCGACTACTTCGGCTACGACGGCCCCTGCCCTCCGTGGAACGACAGCATCGTCCACCACTACGTCTTCACCGTCTATGCGCTGGCCACGCCCACGCTGGCCGTCTCCGGCGAGCTGACCGGCGCCAATGTGCGCGCGGCGCTGCAAGCCGGCCAGGTGCTGGGCAAGGCCAGCATCACCGGCCTGTACAGCCTGAACCCTGCGGTCTGCGCCGCTTGAACCTGAACGGCGACCCGGTGCCCGGCAGCCACTGGCTGCTGCCTTCTGCCGCCCCCGTGGTGCGGGCCGGCCTGTGCAGCCTGGCGCAGCCCAGCCTGCGCCAGGCCTGGCATACGCCGCGCTTCCTGTTCCATGAAGCCTGCCTGCTGCTGGTGGCGGCAGGCAGGCTGGACCTGCACGACGGCAGCCACCAGACCACGGTGGACACGCCCTCTTGCCTGCTGCTGGTGCAGGCGCATACCAGCGCCGATCTGATGAAGACACCGGGCAGCGGCGGACAGCCCTTTCGCTCCGTGCTGCTGGCACTGTCGCCCGAGCTGCTGGAGGCGTTCCACCGCACACGCGCCCAGCCCGCAGCGCTGCCGCTGGACGAGCAGGCCTTTCGGCAACTGCCGCTGGACGACGACCTGCAAGACGCTCTGCGGCAGGTGCTGGCCAGCGTGCCGTCGCCGACTCTCAGCGACGAACGGCTGCGCTACCGGCTGATGGACCTGCTCGCCGCGCTCGCGGAGCGCGGCCACCTCCTGCGCCGCGCGGGCCCGCCCGGCACGGCCTCGCGCCTGCGCACCCTCATTGCCCAGGCGCCCCAGCAGCACTGGACAGCGCACAGCGCCGGCAGCGCGCTGGCCATGAGCGAGGCCACGCTGCGCCGGCGCCTGGCCGGCGAGGGCGTCCGCTTCGAGGAACTGCTGGTGGACACGCGCATGCACCACGCCATGCTGCTGGTGCAGACCACCGGCTGGAGCCTGCAACACATCGCCCAGGCCTGTGGCTACCAGTCGCGTGCGCGCTTTTCGGAGCGCTTCCGTGCGCGCTTCGGCTATTCGCCGTCCGCCTTGCGCTGATGCAGCGGGGCCGGCGTCCCGCCGGCCAGCCTGCGCAGCTTGATGAAGGCCAGCGCTGCCATCACGGCGTCGTTGAGCGCGTCGTGGGCCTCGCGCCGGGGCAGGCCCAGGTCGGCCATCAGCGTGGCAAAGCGCAGGTCGATCTCGGGCGCCTGCTGCTGCCAGGGCAGCAGCTGCCGGAAGCGGTGGTCGTAGTACAGGGCCGAGACCTCGATGCGCTCGTTGGGCAGGCCCATGCCCAGCCAGGGGCGCAGCACGCGCTCGATCATGGCCACGTCGAATTCCAGGTAGTAACCGACCAGCGGCCGGCTGCCGATGAAGCGCAGCAGCTGCGCGAGCGCGTCCTCGATGGCCAGGCCCCGGGCCAGGTCGCGCTCGCGCAGGCGGTGGATGCGCACGCTGTCGCCGGGCACGCTGCGCGAAGGGCGCACCAGCAGCTCCAGGCGCTCGCTGGACAGGATGCGCTCTCCCACGATGCGCACGGCGCCGATGGAGACGATCTCGTCGCTGCGCACGTCCAGGCCCGTGGTCTCGCAGTCCAGCGCCACCCATTCGCCGGGCGGCGGCGCACCGAAAAGGAAGTCATAGGCGGGGTCCGCCAGCCTGCGCCGCTGCCAGTTGCGCCGCAGGCCCGCCACCCATTTCGACAGGGGTGCCGCGCTCATACCGCGTCCAGCCGCAGGCGCTGGCGCAGCAGTTCCCGAAAGCGCCGCACCACGGCCAGCGTGTCCTTGAGCAGATCACGCTCCAGGCTGCTCAGGCGCGCCGGGTCCACATGGCCGGTGACGGGCCGGCCCAGGTCGATCTCGGCCAGGCCCGCCTGCAGGCGCAGGCCCATGAGAAAGTGCAGTCCTTCAAGCAGTTCGCGGCCCTGGACTTCATCGAGCACGCCTTCGGCCACCAGGGCCGCCAGGCGCTCGGCCGTTCCCGTGGCGGCGATGTGGTGGGCCAGCGCCAGGCTGCGCACGCCGTGGACGATGGGAAAGATGCCGGCCTTCTTGAGGTGCACGGGCGCCCCCTCGTCACCACGGCCCAGCAGCCGCTCCCACCAGCTGCCCGGCTCGTGCGCGAAGGCGTCGACGGCCGAGGCAAAGCGCGCCACCTGGGCGTCGCTGTCCAGGGCCAGCGCCATCAGGTCCCGCCGAACCTGCGCCAGCAAGGCTGCATCGCCTGCCACGGCGTGGGCATCCAGAAAGATGGCCAGGTGCATCAGCCCTTGCGGGCTGGGCAGGATCAGCCATTCGCGCACACGACGGCCAAAGTCGGCCACCGTGCCGCGCCACAGCGGATTGCTGAGCATGATGCCGCCCGGGCATTCGGGGTAGCCGAAGCGCTGCAACTGCGCGGAAAAGCGCGCGCAGATGGCATCGAGGTCCTGGGGCGGCACATAGCCGTCGCGCAGCAGCAGGCCGTTGTCCTGGTCGGTCTTGAGCAATTGCTCGCCGCGCCCCTCGCTGCCCATGACGAAGAGGCAGCTGTGGGCCACCAGGTCCGGCGACGCCAGCATCTGCCAGGCACGCTCGAACAAACGGGCGTTGAGCTGCTGCACCAGGCGCGCCATGAGGGCAATGCGCGTGCCGCCCCGGTGCAGGGCGGCCACCAGGCGCGTGATCTGGGCAGCCGCCTGCTCCAGCGCCTGCAGGTCGGCGGCCTGCTCGATCTGCACCGTGATGAGGTGGGAGTGGTTGGCCAGGAAGCTGAACAGGTCCAGCGCCTCCAGGATGCCCAGCACCTGGCCCTGTGCATCGAGCACGGCCAGCCTGTGCACGCGCGCACGCAGCAGCACGACCAGGGCATCGCCCAGCTGGTCGTCGGCGCGCACGGTGAACACGGGCTGGCTGGCGAACTCGCCCACGGCCAGCCGCTCCAGCGGGCGGCCGTCGAGGATGGCGCGCTGCAGCGTGGTGCCCGTGAAGATGCCCAGGCCGCCCTGCGGCAGTCCCGAGACCAGCACGCTGGTCGTGCGCTCTGCATGGAACAGGCGCACCACGGAGACGATGTCGGTGGCCGCATCCACCACATGAGCGGCACGCAGATAGGCCTGGTCCACGCGCGCCAGCGTCAGCGACTGCAATTCGTGCCGGTCTGCGCGCTGGGCCAATGTGCCCAGCTTGTGGCCCAGGTCGGAGAACAGCAGGGCGCCAAAGGCCGTGTTGCGCGCGATCAGCTCGCCCACGGTTTCGCGCGCAAGCTGGTAGGCGATGAGTTCCTCGGCCACGGTGAAGCGGCTGCCTGTGCGGCCGGCCACCAGGGCGCGGCCGTCGAAGCTGTCGTCGGGGCCGTAGCTGGCCAGGACCTCGTCGCCCTCGGTCTGCACCACATGGCCCTTGATAATGACGAAGAGGTGGGTGGGCGCCGAGCCGGCGTCCAGCACCACGGCGCCCTCGGGGAAGTAGGCGATGTCCACGCCATCGCGCACCAGCGCCTGTTCGTCGGGCGTGAGGCAGTCGAAGGGCGAGGCGGCGAAGTTGAAGGCGTTGGGCATGGGGCGGGGCCGTTGTTCCAGCCCCGCCATTCAAACCTTCAGGCCTTGCTCCACGCTTGCAGCCGCGTCCCAGCCGCTGTCGAACCAGCTGTCGCCTTCCAGGTAGGCGCGCAGCATGGGCAGGCTGTCCAGGCCCCAGAAGAGGCGGCCGTCGACTTCCCAGGCCGGCACGCCGAACAGGCCTTGCGCGGCCGCGGCGTCGGTGTTCTTGCGCAGCAGGCGCTTGGCGTTGTCCGCCGCATCCGTGCGCAGCTGTGGCGCCAGCGTGGCGCGCAGGGCGTCGAGCCGCGCAGGGTCCAGCGCGTCGGCGCCGCCCAGCCAGACATGGCGCAGCACCGTGCCCGCGACGAAGCGGTTGACCGTGCCGTCGTCGCTGCATTCCAGCGCCAGGCGCAGCAGCGGCAGCGGGTTGAACGGATGGCGGGCCGGCATGTCCAGCCCCACGCCCGTGGCATGGCCCAGCCAGCTCACATGGCGGTAGGTCCACTCGCGCTTGCCCGCGATGCCGGCCGGCCCCGGGTTGGCATGGCGCTGCAGCAGCGCGCCCAGCAGCACGGGGCGGTACTGCATGTGGTGGCTGATGCCCTGCAGGGCCTGAGGCAGTTGCTCGAAGGCCAGCCAGGCATAGGGCGAGACGAAGTCGAGATGGAAGGTGATCTGCTTCATGGCGGCAGGCTCCTGCAGTGCAGTCCAGGGGGTCTAGGGGACGGCGACCGTGATGCCCGCACGCTCGAGCAGCGCGTTCCAGATGACCAGGCGCTGGGACGCATCGGACTTGGACCAGGCACGGATCTCGTCGATGGTGCGAAAGCACCCTTCGCAATGGCTGCGGTCCGGCGTCATGCGGCAGACCGAGATGCAGGGCGATGGCACGGGCTCGTCGTCAGCGCGCGCAGCGAAGGCTGCGCCGGCCTTGTGGGCCAGCATTTCCTTGGGGCTCATCATGCCGCCACCTCCTGCACCACGTCGGCCCAGGGCGCACCGGCCAGGGCCTGCAGCGCGGCCGGCGTGGCCGCGAACACCGCATGCGGATGGCCGGCGGCCGCCCAGACGGTGTCGAAGCGCTGCAGTTCCCGGTCCACCAGGGTCACGGGCGTGTTGGCATGGGCCACGGGGCTGACGCCGCCGATGGAAAAACCCGTCTGCGCCTTGACGAAATCGGCGTCGGCACGGCCCACGGGGCCGACCAGGGCCGCGACCTTCTTCTCGTCCACGCGGCGGTCGCCCGAGGCCACGACCAGCACGGCCACGCCGTCGCTGCGGCGGCGGAAGATGATGCTCTTGGCCACCTGGCCCACGAGGATGCCCAACTGGTCGGCCGCTTCCTGGGCCGTGCGCGCCGCGCCGTCCAGCATGCGCGGCCCCTCGCCATGGCCGGCCTGCTGCAGGAAGGCCGCCACGCGCTGCACGCCTTCGGGAAGATGGTGGAGTTCAGATCCGCACATGCTCACACCGCCTCGCATGCAGACGCGCTGGCGCGCTTGGTGAGCAGTGCCTTGGCCACGCGCGATTGCGTGGGGCGGCCCAGGTGGTCGCTGATGAACTGGCCGGCATCAATCAGCTTGTCCAGGTCGATGCCGGTCTCTATGCCCATGCCCTGCAGCATGTAGACCACGTCCTCCGTGGCCACATTGCCCGTGGCGCCCTTGGCGTAGGGGCAGCCGCCCAGGCCCGCCACCGAGGTGTCGAACTGCCACACGCCCAGCGACAGCGCGGCCAGCGTGTTGGACACGGCCTGGCCGTAGGTGTCGTGGAAGTGGCCCGAGACATCGTCGATGGCGAAGTGCTGCAGCGTGGCCTCGATGGCCTTGCGCACCTTGACGGGCGTGCCCACGCCGATGGTGTCGGCCACGCCCACATGCTGCACGCCGATGCCCTTCATGAGGCCGGCCAGGTAGGCCACGCGCTCGGGGGCGATCTCGCCTTCGTAGGGGCAGCCCACGGTGCAGCTCATGGCGCCTCGCACGTGGATGCCCTGGGCGCGTGCGGCCTCGGCCACGGGGGCGAAGCGCTCGATGCTTTCGGCAATGGAGCAGTTGATGTTCTTCTGGCTGAAGGCCTCGCTGGCCGCGCCGAAGACCACGATCTCGTCGGGCCACAGTTCGCGCGGCGCCGACAGCGCGGCCTCCAGGCCCTTCATGTTGGGCGTGAGCACGCTGTAGCGCACGCCGGGGCGGCGGACGATGCCGGCCATGACTTCGGCGTTGTCGGCCATCTGCGGCACCCATTTGGGGCTGACGTAGCTGGTGACCTCGATTTCCTTGAGGCCGGCTTCCTGCAGGCGGTGCACCAGCTCGACCTTGACGGCGGCGGGCACGGGCTGTTTTTCATTCTGCAGGCCGTCGCGGGGGCCTACATCGACGAGTTTGACGCGGGAAGGAATGCTCATGGGGTGTTCTCACCGGGATGACGGGTACGGCCCCTATTGTCCAGGCTTGCAGGTCCGGGCACCACCCCATATCCTGCCGGGCCATGCACAACGGCTGCCAGCGCCCCGTTCAGCCCGGCAGGGCCGCCATTTCCTCGCGCAGCATCTCCACCATGCGCGCGGCAGCCGGCGACAGGCGGCGGCCGCTCAGGCGCACCAGGCCGATGGGGCGGCGCAGCACCGGCCGTGCCAGCGGGCGCGCCACCACCTCCGGCCGCTGCACCACCTGCGCAGCCAGCAGCGGCAGCGCGCTCACGCCCAGATCGGCAGCCACCATGGCCGCGATGGTGGCCAGGTGCTCCACGGCGTACTGGGGCGCAAAGCGTATGCCGTGGGTCAGCAGGGCCTCGTCGGCGTACTGCCGCACGCTGGTGCCGGCCGGCATGGAGATGTGGGGCAGATGGGCCACGTCGGCCCAGCCCAGATCGCCGCGCCCGCGCGCCAGCGCATGGCCGCGGCCCAGCAGCAGCACGAAGCGGTCGGAGGCCAGGGGCAGGTAGTCCAGGTCGGCATAGGCGGGGTTGGCCGCCGTGAGCGCAAAGTCCACGCGGCCCGCGCGCACCATGTCGAAGGCCGGCCCGGCCAGGCTGTCGAACAGCTCCAGGTGCACGCCCGGATGCTCGGCCGCAAAGCGCGCCAGCACGCGGGGCAGCAGGCCCGCGGCCAGCGAAGGCAGGGCCGCCAGCGCCAGCCGGCCCACCTGCACCTGGGCCACCTCCTGCACGCGGCGCACGGTCTCGTCCATCTGGTGGCGCAGGATGCGCGCCTGCTCGGCGAAGACCTCGCCGGCCTGGGTCAGTTCCACGGCGCGCGTGGTGCGCTCGAACAGGCGCGCGCCCAGCATCTCTTCCAGCCGCGCCAGCGTGCCCGAGACGGCCGACTGCGACAGGTGCATCTGCAGCGCCGTGCGCCGAAAGCTCAGCGAATCGGCCAGCGCCAGAAAAACATCGACCTCGCGGGCCGACCAATTGATCTTCATGACCGATCAGTTTATCGAAAAATGCGTCTTTACCGTTCAATGGCGGCTACCTAGACTGCGCCTCAAATCCATGAAATCAGCGGGAGACAGCATGCACAGCAGTTCGCCGCGCAACGCGCGCACGGTGGTCGTCGGGGGAGGCACCATGGGTGCCGATGTGGCCGTGGTCCTGGCCCGGGGCGGCGCCCTGGTGACCGTGGTCGACCCCGGCGCGACACGGCGCGAGCTGCTGCTGCAGCACATTGCCATCGAGCTGGCCACGGCCGGCTTTGCCCGGTGCGCGTCCCAGGTCTCGGTCTGCGCGGCGCTGGAGGATGTGGCCTGGGACGGCGTCGCCCTGGTGGTGGAATGCATCACCGAGCGGCTGGATGCCAAGCAGGCACTGTTCGCCGAACTTGAGGCGCATGCGCCGGCCGACGCCGTGCTGGCCAGCAACAGCTCGGGCTTTCCCATCAGCGCCATCGCCAGCGGCCTGCCCACGGCGCAGCGCATGCTGGGCCTGCACTTTTTCATGCCCGCCCACCTGGTGCCGCTGGTGGAAGTGGTGCTGGGCGAGCGCAGCGACCCGGCCCTGGGCCAGTGGCTGCACGCCTTCATGCGCGGCTGCGGCAGCGTGCCGGTGCTGGTGAAGAAGGACAAGCCCGGCTTTCTGGCCAACCGCATGCAGCATGCGCTGTCGCGCGAGGCCTTCGCCCTCATCGACGAGGGCATTGCCTCGCCCGAGGACGTGGATGCCGCCGTGCGCTTCGGCTTCGGCTTCCGCTTCCTGGCAGCCGGCCCCGTGCTGCAGCGCGACCATGCAGGCATCGAGGTGCATTGCGCGGCCGCCACCACCATGTACCCCACACTGTCCAACACCGATGTGCCGGCCCAGGCCCTGCGCGATCGCGTGGCGCGGGGCGATCTGGGCATGAAGACCGGCAAGGGCTTCTTCGACTGGCCCGAGGACCGCCGCCTGGCCGAGCGTGCCCGCTACGACGCGCTGCTGCGCCAGGGCCTGGCCCTGCTGGCCAGCGAGCTGCCGGTGCCGGAGCAGGCACAGGACACGCCATGAGCACGCCGGTCCCCACGTCAAACACGTCGCAGTGGAACGACCCACTGATCATCACCGTGGCCCCCAACGGCGCCTACAAGCAGCCGGCCGACCACCGAGCCCTGCCGGTCACCCCGCAGGCGCTGGCCGCCAGCGGCCCCATGGCCGTGAATTCCTCGCTGTACAAGAGCATGCCCTTCAACCCGCTCAAGGACCTGGAGCCCGTGGTGCAGCTGTCGGCCTTCCCGCTGGTGCTGGAAGTGCATCCCTCGCTGGGCGTCAAGACCGTGGCCGAGCTGCTGGCCCTGGCCAAAACGGGCAAGACACTGAGCTTTGCCTCGGCCGGCAACGGCACGCCCCAGCACCTGGCGGGCGAGCTGTTCAACTCCATGGAGCAGGTCAAGCTGGGCCATGTGCCCTACCGGGGTGCGGGACCGGCACTCAACGAGCTGATCGGCGGCCAGGTGGGCGTGATGTTCGACATCGTGGGCAGCTCGCTGCAGCACATCCAGGGCGGCCGCCTGGTCCCGCTGGCCGTCACCTCGGCAGAGCGCAGCAAGGTGCTGCCCGACGTGCCCACCATGGCCCATGCCGGCGTGCCCGGCTATCAGATCACAGGCTGGCATGGCATTGCCGTGCGCGCGGGCACGGCGGCCGAATTCGGTGCCTTGATCAAGAGCGACTCCCAGCGCCTGGGTGCACTGGTGCGCAGCACCGGCGTGACGCTGGACTGAGCGCGCCCGTCAGTAGCCGCGCTGCAGGTCCACGCGGCCGCTCACGGCCTCGCCCCGGCTCAGCGCCGCGACCTTGCCCACGATCTGCTCCACGCTGTCGCGCGCCAGGGTGCGGGCCGAGGTGTGGGGCGTGAGCGTGATGCGCGGATGCCGCCAGAAGGCATGGCCGTCGGGCAGCGGCTCGGAGCGGAACACATCGAGCAACGCGCCGGACACATGGCCTCCGTCGATGGCGGCGACGAGGTCCTCGTCCGCCACATGGCCGCCGCGTCCCACGTTGATCACATAGGCGCCCGGCTGCAGCAGGGCCAGGCTGCGCGCGTCGATGATGCTGTCGGTCTCGGGGGTCAGCGGCAGCAGATTGACGAGGATGCGGGTGGCGCGCAGAAAGGCGTCGAAGTCCTGCGGGCCGCAGAAGCCACGCACGCCGTCGATGGCATGCGGCGTACGGCTCCAGCCGTTGACGGGGAAATCGAACACCGCCAGCGCGCGCGCCACGCGCTCGCCCATGCGGCCCAGTCCCATGACGCCCACGGGGTAGTCGGCACGCCGGGGATTGGGCCGGTGCTGCCACAGGCCGGCGGCCATGTCGGCCTCGTAGCCGTCCAGGCCCCGGAAGAAGCGGATCACGGCCTGGCTGACGTATTCGGCCATCTGCACGGCCATGCCGGCGTCCTCCAGGCGGTAGACGGGGAGGTCAGGCGGCAGGCGCAGCGGCAGCAGCGCATCGACGCCGGCACCGATGTTGAACAGGGCCTTGAGGCCCGGCTGCTCGTCGATGAAGCGCTGGGGTGGCGCCCAGACCAGGGCGTAGTCGGCCTGCGGCGCGCCCGGCGACCAGATGTCCACCTCGGCGCCCGGCAGGGCCGTGCGCAGTCCTTGCAGCCAGGCGTCGGGCCTGGTGTCTTCGCAGCAGAAAGTCACTCGCATAGGTGGCCAAGCCTAACGGCCTGGCGACGCCCACGCGCGACTTTTGCGCAAAACTGTCTTGCCTGCGGGCTCAGCTTTCCAGGCGCAGCAGCTCGGAGCCTTCGGTCACCTGGTCGCCGGGCGCATACAGCAGCTCGGCCACCACGCCGTCGCCGGGCGCGGCGATGGTGTGCTCCATCTTCATGGCCTCCATCACGGCCAGCGGCTGGCCCTTGCTGACCTTGTCGCCGGCCTTGACGGCAAAGGAGACCACCTTGCCCGGCATGGGCGCCGTCAGGCGGCCGCCTTCCGAATGCACATCGCCCGCATGGGCCAGCGGATCGGCCAGGCCCAGCACGGCCGCGCCCTGGGGAGCGAACACATGGCATTGCTCGCCCAGCACATGGACCTGGGCGCGCAGGCGCTGGCCCGCGAATTGCACGTCGAAGGCGCCGTCCCCGGCCTGTTGCCAGGACAGCACGCCCTCGGCGAGGGACTCGCCCTCGCCCACGGCCAGCTGCAGCGCGCCGTCATGCAGGTAGCGCAGGCGCGCGGGCACGGCGGCCTCGCCCTGGCGGAAGTCCCAGCGCCGCTCGGCCACGCCGTGCGAGCGCCAGCCGTCGCGGCGGCTGAAGGGATCGGCGGTTTCCTGCGCGCGCTCGGCCTGCAGTACCTGGGCCACGGCGGCGGCCACGGCCTGGGCCTGCGGCAGCCGCTGCTGGTGGAACAGATGCTGCTTCTCGCGCTCGATCAGCGCCGTGTCCAGCTTGGCGGTTGCAAAGGCATCGCTGGCGATGACCTGGCGCAGGAACTGCACATTGGTGGCCAGGCCCACGATGCGTGTCTCGGCCAGGGCGGCATCGAGCCGCGCCAGCGCCTGTTCGCGCGTGTCGCCATGCACGATGAGCTTGGCGATCATGGAGTCGTAGAAGGGGCTGATGGCATCGCCCTCGCGCACGCCGTCGTCCACCCGCACGTCGCCGACATGGAAGCTGGCGCAGTCGGGCTTGCGGTAGACATGCAGGGTGCCGGTGGCGGGCAGGAAGCCGTTGTCGGGGTTTTCTGCGCAGATGCGCGCCTCGATGGCATGGCCGGTGATGCCCAGCTCGTCCTGGCGCTTGGGCAGGGGCAGGCCGCTGGCCACGCGCAGCTGCCAGTCCACCAGGTCCTCGCCCGTGATGGCCTCGGTCACCGGGTGCTCGACCTGCAGGCGGGTGTTCATTTCCATGAAGTAGAACTTCATGGCCTCGGGCTGGTCGTAGCCGCCGGGCTGCTCGACGATGAATTCCACCGTGCCCGCGCCCACGTAGTTCACGGCCTGGGCGGCGGCCACGGCGGCCTCGCCCATCTTCTGGCGCAGCGCAGGCGTCATGCCGGGCGCGGGGGACTCCTCCAGCACCTTCTGGTGGCGGCGCTGGACCGAGCAGTCGCGCTCGAACAGGTAGACGCAGTTGCCCTGGGTGTCGCCAAAGACCTGGATTTCGATGTGGCGCGGGCGCAGCACGTATTTCTCGACCAGCACGGCGTCGTCGCCGAAGCTGTTGATGGCCTCGCGCTGGCAGCTGGCCAGGGCGGCGGCAAAGTCCTCGCTGCGCTCGACCAGGCGCATGCCCTTGCCACCGCCGCCGGCGCTGGCCTTGATCAGCACCGGGTAGCCGATGCGGTCGGCCTCGCGCTGCAGCAGCTGCGGGTCCTGGTCGGCCCCGTGGTAGCCGGGCACCAGGGGCACGCCGGCCTTTTCCATGAGCTGCTTGGAGGCCGCCTTCAGGCCCATGGCGCGGATGGCCGAGGGCGGCGGGCCGATGAAGACCAGGCCGGCATCGGCGCAGGCCTGGGCGAATTCCTCGTTCTCGCTGAGAAAACCGTAGCCGGGGTGGATGGCCTGGGCGCCCGTGGCCTTGGCGGCCTCCAGGATGCGTTCCCAGCGCAGATAGCTGTCCTTGGGGGCGCTGCCGCCGATGTGCACGGCCTCGTCGCAGGCCTGCACATGCTTGGCGCGGGCATCGGCGTCCGAGTACACGGCCACGGTGCGCACGCCCATGCGGCGGGCGGAAGCCGCGACGCGGCAGGCGATTTCACCGCGGTTGGCGATCAGGATCTTCTTGAACATGCGTTATCTCCAGTGTTTTCTCTGCAGCCCCGGTCATTCGGCGACCGGCGGCTATGGTTTTTGATTCATCGCGGGAGACCCGCCGAGCAGCGCGCGCAGGCGCTGCACCACGGCCTTGAGAAAGCGCCACAGCGCCCAGGTCAGCAGCCACAGCGCGATGACCACGACCAGCAGCACGGCGGCGAAGGCCAGCGGGTGCGTGAGCGCCAGCCAGATCGCGCCCACCGAGGCGCCGTCCTCCACCAGGCTCGCGCCCACGTTGGAAAACGGCTCGGGCGAGGTGTTGATGGCCGCGCGCGTCGTGCTTTTGGCCACCTGGCTGGACAGGGCCAGCGAGCCGCCCATCAGGGCCGCCATGGTGGCCATGGTCGCGCTGTCGGCGCCGAAGACTCCGGCCGCCAGCGCCGCGCCCGCCGGGATGCGGATCACGCTTTGCAGCAAGTCCCAGACCGAGTCCACCCCGGGGATCTTGTCGGCGAAGAACTCCACGAACAGCAGCGCTCCACTGGCGAACAGCAGGGCCGGATGCTCCAGCACATGCAGCCCGCCCGGCAGCGCCACCCAGCCCAGCGCCCCCAGCAGCCCGGTCACGAACACCACGGCGTAGAGCCGGAAACCGCTGGCCCAGCCCAGTGCGGCGGCCAGCGCCAGCAGGCCGGCCATGTCCATGCCGCTGGTGGCCTGGCCCACGCGCTCGGCCACTTCGCCAGCCGCCTCGCTGACCGTGTGGTGCACGGCCGGGCCCGGGTACAGGCCCACGGACTGCAGCCACTGGACGAGGGAGTCGGTCAGGGTGCTCATGGTGTTGGCTCGGCGTTGCTCGGTGGTGGCGCGATGAATGGGCAGCCTGCGCGTGTCAGGCCAGCCAGGCCGGCTTGCGCTTTTGCAGGAAGGCCTGCACGCCCTCCTTGCCCTCGGCGCTGGCCCGGATGTCGGCGATGCCTTCGACGGTGGCGGCGATCAGCTGCTCGTTGATCTCGCGCTCGGCCACGTCGATCACCAGGCGCTTGCAGGCGCGGGCGGCGGCGGGACCGGCGCTGACCAGGTGCTTGAGCAGGCCGTCCACGGCGTTGTCCAGCTCTTCGGCGGGCACGACGCGGTGCACGAAGCCGATGCGCAGCGCCTCGGCCGCGTCGAAGCGCTCACCGGTCAGGAAGTAGCGGTGGGCGGCGCGCGCGCCCATGGCGCGGATCACGTAGGGGCTGATAGTGGCGGGGATGAGGCCGATCTTCACTTCGGACAGGCAAAAGCCCGCGCCCTCGGCGGCCACGGCCATGTCGCAGGCCGCGACCAGGCCCATGCCGCCCGCATAGACATCGCCCTGCACGCGCGCGATGGTGGGCTGCGGGCATTCGTAGATCACGCGCAGCATCTCGGCCAGCAGGCCGGCGTCCTCGCGGTTCTCGTCGCGCGAGTAGTCGGCCATGCGGCGCATCCAGTTGAGGTTGGCGCCCGCGCAAAAGGCCGGCCCCTCGGCGGCCAGCACCACGGCGCGCACGTCGCTGCGCTTGCCCACGGCGTGGAAGGCGTGGGTGATGTCGGCAATGACCTCGTCGCTGAAGGCATTGCGCACTTCGGGCTGGGTCAGCGTGATGGTGGCCAGGGGGCCCTGGAATTCGAGGGTCAGTGCGGTGGTTTTCATGAAGTACCTCGCTGCAAGGAAAGGGAAGCCGCCGTCACATGCGGAACACGCCGAAGCGCGTGTCCGCTATGGGCGCGTTGCGCGTGGCCGCCAGGCCCAGCGCCAGCACGCGGCGCGTGTCGGCGGGGTCGATGACGCCATCGTCCCACAGGCGCGCCGTCGCGTAATAGGGGTGGCCCTGATCCTCGTACTGCTGGCGGATGGGGGCCTTGAAGGCCTCTTCCTCCTCGGCCGTCCACTGGCCGCCCTTGGCCTCGATGCCGTCGCGCTTGACGGTGGCCAGCACGCTGGCCGCCTGCTCGCCGCCCATGACCGAGATGCGCGCGTTGGGCCACATCCACAGGAAGCGCGGCGAGTAGGCGCGGCCGCACATGCCGTAGTTACCCGCGCCGAAGGAGCCGCCGATGATGATGGTGAACTTCGGCACGGCCGCCGTGGCCACGGCCGTGACCAGCTTGGCGCCGTGGCGGGCAATGCCTTCGTTCTCGTACTTGCGGCCCACCATGAAACCCGTGATGTTCTGCAGGAAGACCAGCGGGATCTTGCGCTGGCAGCACAGCTCGATGAAGTGCGCGCCCTTGACGGCCGATTCGCTGAACAGGATGCCGTTGTTGGCGATGATGCCCACCTGCATGCCCTCGATGCGCGCAAAGCCGCAGACCAGGGTGGCGCCGAAGCGGGCCTTGAACTCGTCGAAGCGGCTGCCGTCCACCACGCGGGCGATGATCTCGCGCACGTCGAAGGGCTTGCGCGTGTCCACGGGGATCACGCCGTACAGCTCGCCGCCGTCGAACAGCGGCGCCTCGGGCGGCAGGTCGCCAGCCGAAGGCTGCTTGGCATGGTTGAGGTTGGCCACGGCCTGGCGCGCCAGCGCCAGCGCGTGGGTGTCGTTGTGGGCCAGGTGGTCGGCCACGCCCGACAGGCGCGTGTGCACGTCGCCGCCGCCCAGGTCCTCGGCGCTGACCACCTCGCCCGTGGCGGCCTTCACCAGCGGCGGGCCGCCCAGGAAGATGGTGCCCTGGTTCTTGACGATGATGGACTCGTCGCTCATGGCCGGCACATAGGCGCCGCCGGCCGTGCACGAGCCCATGACCACGGCGATCTGGGCAATGCCCTCGGCGCTCATGTTGGCCTGGTTGAAGAAGATGCGGCCGAAGTGCTCGCGGTCGGGGAACACATCGTCCTGGTTGGGCAGGTTGGCGCCGCCCGAGTCCACCAGGTAGATGCAGGGCAGGCGGTTCTGCGCGGCGATCTCCTGGGCGCGCAGGTGCTTCTTCACCGTCATCGGGTAGTAGGTGCCGCCCTTCACCGTGGCGTCGTTGCAGACGATCATGCAGTCCACGCCGCTGACGCGCCCGATGCCGGCGATCAGGCCCGCGCCGGGTGCATCGTTGCGGTACATGTTGAGCGCAGCCAGCGGGGCGATCTCCAGGAAGGGCGTGCCCGGGTCCAGCAGCATGGCCACGCGGTCGCGCGGCAGCAGCTTGCCGCGCGCCACGTGCTTGGCGCGCGCGGCCTCGCCGCCGCCCTCGGCGACCTTGGCCACCTGGGCCTGCAGGTCCTCGACCACGGCGCGCATGGCCGCGGCATTGGCCAGGAAGTCCGCCGAACGCGGATTGAGTTGGGTGCCCAGAATGCTCATGTGTGGCCTCTTCTTGTGTTTGCCCGATGCGGGCGCTTGGTTTTTCCGAATGTCCTGCAAAGAACGGCGGTCCGGCCTGGGGAAAATGCCGTATGCACACCGTTGAAATCGTCTTGCTCGTCCTGCTGCTGGGAGCGTTGACGGGCATTGCCGCGCGCTACGTGCGCGCCATCCCGCTGCCGCTGATCCAGATCACCCTGGGAGCGCTGATGGCCTGGCCGCAAAAGGGCCTGCACATCGCCTTCGATCCCGAGCTGTTCCTGCTGCTGTTCATCCCGCCGCTGCTGTTCGCCGACGGATGGCGCATTCCCAAGCGCGAGTTCTTTGCGCTGTACCGCCCCATCCTGCGCCTGGCGCTGGGCCTGGTGCTGTTCACGGTGGTGGGGCTGGGCTGGCTGATCCACTGGCTGGTGCCCGGCATGCCGCTGACCGTGGCCTTTGCGCTGGCCGCCGTGGTCTCGCCCACCGATGCCGTGGCCGTCTCGGCCATCACGCGCAACCTGGGCATGCCCGAGAAGACCATGCACATCCTCGAGGGCGAGTCCCTGCTCAACGACGCCTCGGGCCTGGTGGCGCTGAAATTCGCCATCGCGGCCACGCTGACCGGCCTGTTCTCGTGGACCGAGGTGGCCAAGGATTTCATGTGGATGGCCCTGGGCGGCCTGGGCGTGGGCACGCTGATCGGCTGGGGCTTTTCCTATGCGCGCAGCACCATCACGCGCCGCCTGGGCGACGTGGCGGCCACGCAGATGGTGCTGCTGCTGATCCTGCTGCCCTTCGCCGCCTACATCGTGGGCGAAAAGATCGGCGTGTCGGGCATCCTGTCGGCCGTGGCCGCGGGCATTGCCACCAACTTCGCCGACCTGGAGCGCAGCAGCTACATCAGCGAGCGGCTGCAGACCGAGGGCACCTGGAGCATGGTGGAAGCCTCGTTCAACGGCGCCATCTTCCTGCTGCTGGGCCTGCAGCTGCCCTCCATCATCGGCGTGACGCTGCACGATGCGGGCAGCGAATGGTGGGTGCTGGTGGGCTATGTGGTGATCATCTCCAGCGCGCTGCTGCTGATGCGCTGGATCTGGCTGACCCTGGGCGTGCAGCGCAGCCTGGCTCGCGCCCACTTCCAGGGAAAGATGGCAGAGCGCCCCTCGCACCTGCTGAACCTGGCCACCACCATGGCCGGCATACGCGGCGCCGTGACGCTGGCCGGCGCGCTGTCCGTGCCCATGCTGCTGAACAACGGCCAGCCCTTCCCCGGCCGCGAGATGCTGGTCTTCCTGGCCACGGGCACCATCTTGTTCACCCTGGTGCTGGGCAGCATCGCCCTGCCGCTGATCCTGCGCCGCATGCCCCAGCCCGGCGAATCGCCCACAGTGCGCGAGGAGCGCCTGGCGCGCGTGGCCGCCTGCCAGTCCGCCATTGGCGGGCTGACGCTGAGCGAGGAAGAGATCCAGGGCCACACGCCCGAATGGGTGGCCATGCACCAGGAGGTCATGGGCCACCTGACGCAGGAATACCGCAACCGCGTCCAGTTGCTGGACGACGGCAGCGGCACGGCCTCCAGCATCGAGATCCAGCGCGAGGCGCCCGAAGTCGTGCGCCAGCGCAAGCTGCGTTACCTGCTGGAGATCGAGCTGCGCCTGCGCTGCATCCACCAGGAGCGCGACGCGCTCTACGCCGAGCGCCAGGCCCACCGCATCAACGACGAGTCGCTGCGCCGCCTGGTCAGCGAGCTGGACATGCAGGAGATCTCGCTGCGCAAGCGCCTGGTCGTGGCGCGCCGCGCTGCCGCCTCGGCCATGGCCGCGCCCGAGGGCGGCACGCCCTAGGCGGCACGCGGTGGACAGCTGGCGGCAGCGCATGAAAGCAGCCCTCAGGCGGTCCTGGCCGGGCGCAGATCCAGCATGGCGATCATCTCGTCGCGGATCTTGAATTTCTGGATCTTGCCGGTCACCGTCATCGGGAAGGCCTCGACGAAGCGGATGTAGCGCGGCACCTTGTAGTGGGCGATCTGGCCCTTGCAGAAGTCGCGCACGCCGTCTTCGGTCAGCGTCTGGCCGGGCTTGACGATGATCCAGGCGCACAGCTCCTCGCCATAGCGCACGTCGGGCACGCCGACGACCTGCACGTCCTGCACCTGCGGATGGCGGTAGAGGAATTCCTCGATCTCGCGCGGGTAGATGTTCTCGCCGCCGCGAATCACCATGTCCTTGATGCGGCCGACGATGTTCACGTAGCCCTGCTCGTCCATGGTGGCCAGGTCGCCGGTGTGCATCCAGGCCTCGTCGTCGATGGCCTCGCGCGTGCGCGCCTCGTCCCCCCAGTAGCCGTGCATGACCGAGTAGCCGCGCGTGCACAGCTCGCCCGAGACGCCGGGCGCCACGACCTCGCCCGTGGCCGGGTCGACGATCTTCACCTCCAGGTGCGGCTGCACCTTGCCCACGGTGGACACGCGGCGCTGAAGCGGCGTGTCGGCATCGCTCTGGCAGCTGACGGGGCTGGTCTCGGTCATGCCGTAGGCGATGGTGATCTCGGACAGATGCATGTCGCTGACCACGCGCTTCATCACCTCGATGGGGCAGGGCGAGCCGGCCATGATGCCGGTGCGCAGCGTGCTCAGGTCGAACTCCTTGAAGCGCGGGTGGTCCAGCTCGGCGATGAACATCGTGGGCACGCCGTGCAGGCCCGTGCAGCGCTCGGCCTGCACGGTCTCCAGCACCAGCAGCGGATCGAATCCGTCATTCGGGTAGACGATGGCCGAGCCATGCGTGAAGCAGGCCAGGTTGCCCAGCACCATGCCGAAGCAGTGGTACAGCGGCACGGGAATGCACAGCCGGTCCTCGGGCGTCAGCCGCATGCACTCGCCGATGAAAAAGCCGTTGTTCAGGATGTTGCGGTGGGTCAGCGTGGCGCCCTTGGGAAAGCCCGTGGTGCCGCTGGTGAACTGGATGTTGATGGGGTCGGTGTTCTTGAGCGTGGCGGCCACGGCGTCGATGCGCGCATCCTGCGCATCACCGCGCGCCAGCAGGCTGGAAAAGCGCAGCATGCCGGGCTGCTCTTCGCCCTGCCCTGCCACGTCGATCCAGACCACGCTGCGCAGCTGGGGCAGGCGCGCGCAATGCAGGCGGCCGGGCTCGGCCGTGGCCAGCTCGGGGGCCAGTTCGCGCAGCATGCCCAGGTAGTCGCTGGTCTTGAACTGCGCCATGGTCACAAGGGCCTTGCAGCCGACCTTGTTGAGCGCGTACTCCACCTCGGAGGTGCGGTAGGCCGGGTTGATGTTGACCAACACCAGGCCGACCTGGGCCGTGGCCAGCTGCATCAGCACCCATTCGGCGTTGTTGTGCGACCAGATGCCGACGCGGTCGCCCTTTTCCAGCCCCAGGCCCAGCAGCGCGCTGGCCAGGCGGCGCGCCTCGGTGTGCAGGCCGGCATAGCTGTAGCGCAGGCCCTGGTGGCGGCTGACCAGGGCCTCGCGATCGGGCTGGCGGGCCGCCATGTCGGCAAAGAAATCGCCGATGGTCTGCTCGATCAGCGGCACATCGGTGCGGCCTTGGGCATGGCTGGAAGCGAGCGGGGCGTTCTGGGCGGGCATGCGTTGTCTCCTGTGTCGTCGGCGGCGCCTGGGACGGGCAAATGCAGTGGCCTGCCCCGTCATGGCAGCTATTGCGTGGCAGCATAAGGGCCAACCCCGAGCAGAACAGGCCACGAAGGTTGCAATAATTGCCAGCATGTTCACCCCCTCGCTGGTCAAGACCCCCCTGCCTCAGGCGGCCGCCACCATGGCCTCCGCACACCCTGCAGTCACGCCCATGGCCTTTGTGCAGGCCATTATGCTGGCCTACGAACGCCGGGGCATCAGCGCCCTGTCCGCCCTGGAGAAGGCACAAATTGCGCCAGACTCCGTCAAAGAGCGCAACGAGTGCATCACGGCGCTGCAGATGGAGGCACTGTCCGATGCCGCCATGCGCGAACTCGACGACGAGGCCCTGGGCTGGTTCTCCCGGCGCCTGCCCTGGGGCAGCTACGGCATGCTGGCGCGCGCCAGCATGGGCAGCGAGCAGCTGGGCCTGGCACTGGCGCGCTGGTGCCGCCACCATGGCCTGCTGGCCGACGACATCCGCCTCACGCTGACGCAGGAAGACGGCTTGGCCACGCTGGCCATCGAGGAGCTGTCCACGCTGGGCGCCATGCGCGAGTTCTGCCTGCTGTCGGTGCTGCGCAATATCCACGGCCTGGCCAGCTGGTTCATCGACGAGCCGCTGCCGCTGCGGCGCGCCTGCTTTCCCTTCGATCCCCCGCCGCATGCCGGCGTGTATGCGCTGCTGTTCCCACCGGGCGAGGTGGAGTTTGGCGCGGCCCGGGCCTGCCTCCAGTTCGACGCGCGTTTTCTGGATATGCCGCTGACGCGCGACGAGCCTGCGCTGCAGCGCATGCTGCAACGCGCCCTGCCGCTGCAGGTGCGCCCCTACCGGCGCGAGCGCCAGTTGGTGCAGCGCGTGCGCCAGCTGCTGGCGGCCGACGCCGAATGCCTGCAGACGGCCGACACGCTGGCGCGCCAGCTGCACCTGTCCCAGCGCAGCCTGCACCGCCAGCTCAAGGAAGAAGGCGCCTCGCTGCAGGCGCTCAAGGACGAGGTGCGGCGCGAGCGTGCCGTGGCCCTGCTGCTGCGCACCAGCCGGCCCATCAAGCGCATCGCCCAGTCCTGCGGCTTTCTCAACGACAAGAGCTTCATCCGCGCCTTCCGGCTGTGGACGGGGCTGTCGCCTTCCGAATTCCGCAAGAGCGCGCGCGCCCGGCCCGAGTGAGGGCCGCGCGCATCCTGGCGCGATTTGCATCCTGCGCGACAGCCGCCGTCCGCGCATCTGGCCTAGGCTTTGCGCATGCACCATCTCCACCATTGCGTCAGCGCGCGCTCCTTCCGCGCGCTGTGGATGCTCGAAGAACTGCAGCTTCCCTACACGCTGCACATGCTGCCGTTTCCGCCGCGCGTGCTGCAGCGCAGCTACCTGGAGCTCAACCCGCTGGGCACGGTGCCGCTGCTGCGCCACGGCGAGGCCAGGCTGACCGAGTCAGCCGCCATCTGCGAATACCTGGCCGCCCTGCACCCCGGGGCGGGCCTGTCCGTGCAGCCGCAGGAGGCAGACTTCGCCGCCTACCTCAACTGGCTGCACATGAGCGATGCCACGCTGACCTTCCCGCAGACCCTGGTGCTGCGCTACACCCACTTCGAGCCAGCCGAACGGCGCCAGCCCCAGGTGGCCCAGGACTACCAGCGCTGGTTCCTTGCGCGGCTGCGCGCGGTGGAGCAGGCCGTGGAACAGCGCCACTGGCTCGCGGCAGACCGCTTCACCGCTGCCGACGTGGCCGTGGGCTATGCGCTGATGCTGTCGGCGCACCTGGAGATGGAGCCGCAATGGGGGCCTGCCACACAGGCCTACTGGCAGCGCCTGCAGCAGCGGCCCGCCTTCCAGCGGGCACTGCAGGCCGAGCAGCAGGCCGCGCGTGCGCAGGCCGTGGACGAGACGCCTTCGCCGCAGCTGCGCTAGGGCCGGCTCAGGCTCAGGCTCAGGCTCAAGCGCTGGCGCTGGCCTGCCCGATGGCGCGCAGCATGGCCGGCAGCTCGCCCATGTCGCCGAATACGCAGCTGGCGCCGGCCTCGAGCAGTTGCTCGGCCGATGCGTGGCCCTGGTCGGCCGGGAAGTAGCCCCAGACCGTGGCGCCTGCGGCCACGCCGGCGGTGACGCCGGTCACCGTGTCCTCGATGACCAGGCAGCGCGCCGGCTCCACGCCCAGTGCGGCGGCGGCTGCCAGGTACACATCGGGAAAGGGCTTGCTGCGCGGCAGCTCATGGCCGCTGAAGACGCGGCCCTCGAAATACGGGGCCATGCCGACCTGGGCCAGCTGCATCTCCACCTTGGCGCGGTCCGCGCCCGAGGCGCAGGCGATGCGGCCAGCGCACAGCGCATGGGATTGGCTGACGGCGGACAGCGCGCCGTCAATGGCCACCAGCTCGGCGCGCAGCGCGGCGTTGCGGCGCTCGTAGAAGGCGGCCATCCATGCGTCGGTCAGCGGCTTGCCGGTGCGCGCCTCGATCAGCGCGGCCTGGCTGCGCACGGTCTTGCCGATGAATTCGCGCAGGCATTCCTCGGTGCTGATGGGCCAGCCCGATTCATTGAGCATGGTGCACAGCACGCGGTTGGTGATGGATTCACTGTCGACGAGCACGCCGTCACAGTCGAAGAGCACGGCCTCGAAAGCAGTCATGGATGGATTCTCGAAACAAACTGAGCAAGGGCGCCCTGGGGCGCCCTTGCTGCGGAAAATGGCCGGATTATGCGCCGGCCGCGCATGCCTGTGCCCTGCTCAGGGGAAGGAGGCACCGGCCAGCGGATGCACCATGCGGCGGACGTTGCGCACCGAGATGGAATGGAACCGGCCATCGTCGGTGACCACGTCGCCGAAGGCGAAGAAGCCTTCGGCCGCATTGCGGTTGAACTGCTCCAGGCGCTGCGCGAGGCTGGCGCTTTGGGACACCGGTTCGACGCGGTACTCGATGGCGCCCTGCTGGTCGCCGCTCTTTTCGTACAGCTGCACGCCTTCGGTATTGCCCCGCAGCACCAGGGCGCCGCGCAGCAGGTGGCCCTTGGCCCCCATCTCGTCCAGGCGCTGCTTCAGCGCCGTGCCGTTGGCCATGCCGAAGGGCGCGGCCAATGCGAACACCGCGTACTCGAAGGCCGGCGCCTTGGAGTCCTTGACGTAGAGGTTGAACATCTCGTTGCCCGAGATCAGCGGGCCCATGTAGCGGAAACCCCGGCCGCTCATCTCGGCCAGTTGCTGCGTGAAGCCGGACGTGTCCAGCGCACCCACGGCGGGGCGCGTCTCGTAGCTGTAGGTGGCGGCGGCGCTGCTGCTGCGCACATAGAGGTTGCGCAGGTCCTGCGTGCTGCTGGGGAACGCCATGCCCGACTTGTACAGGTAGCCTTGCGCACCCTGTGCGTTGAGCTGGGCCACCAGGGCCGAGACGCCCGCCACATCGGGCACCATGCGGTAGTCCAGGCGCGTGCCGGTGTGGGCCGTGTCGGTGACGTAGAAGTCACCGATGGGAACGGGGAAGGCGGTACCGCCCGAGGCCAGGCTGTAGGTGAAGGCATAGCCCTGCGCCCCCAGCGCGTTCATGGCGGACAGGGCCGCGTCGAAGTTCTCCGCACCGGTCTCCATGCGGTACTGGCCGGTCACCGGCGTGGGCGTGCCGCCGGGGTTGCCGGGCGTACCGGGGTTGCCAGGATTTCCGCCATTGCCGGGATCTCCGCCGCCCGGTTCTCCCGATCCACCACCACCGCCGCCGCCACAGGCGGCCAGGGTTCCCAGAAGCATCAATGCCGCGCTGCGGCGCGTGAGCTGTACCATCTTCATGACTATCTCCCCTTCTCGTTGAATACATGCCCGTTCCATGCGGAATCTCAGGGCATCGGCGGCGATTTTGGGGAGTTGGCCGACATCCGGTCACCCCCCGGCCGGGGGGTAATCGTTACGATGTGCGCAAGGTGTATCCGGGCGCGCCCTGGCGCTCCAGCCCTTTCGACATGCCTTCGCGCGGACCATGCACAGCCATTCCCTCCTGACCGATTCCTCCTGTCTCCAATCGGGGCGCTATGCCCTGGTGATCGACGACCACCCGCTGACGGCCATGGGCGTGTCCGAGTTCCTGAAACAATTCGGCCTGTCCGAAGTCCATGCCGTGGCCGATGCGGGCGAAGGCCTGCAGTGCATGGCCGCCAGGGGATCGCCGCATCTGGCCATCGTGGATTTCTGGCTGGGTGCCAGCGCGGGCACGGACGTGGTGCGCGAAATCCGCACGCTGGCGCCCGCATGCCGCGTGCTCATGACCAGCGGCGACACGCATGGCGCAATTGCCCTGAAGGCACGCGCGGCGGGGGCCCATGGCTTTGTGCTCAAGTCCCAGCCGCCGCAGGTGCTGCAGCAGGCCGTGGCGGCCCTGCTGCGCGGCGAGACCTGGTTCCCCGCCGCCCCGCTGGCGCCGCAGCCGCCCGGCGGCGCCCATGCCATCCGCATGACGGCGGCCGAGCTGGGCCTCACCCCGCGCCAGGCCCAGGTTCTGGACCTGGTGCTGCGCGGCCTGCCCAATCCCAGCATTGCCCGGTTGCTGCACCTGTCGCCGCACACGGTCAAGGAGCATGTGGCAGGCGCCCTGCAGCGCCTGGGCGTGCACAGCCGCATCGACGCCATCACGCGCATGCAGGGCATTGCGCTGGAGCTGCCGCCCTCCGTACCGCCGACCGATACGGTTCAGGCGCCGGCCACGGCCAGCCTGCGCTGAAGCAGGGCCCGCAGCGCCAGCGGATCCACGGGCTTGCGCAGCAGCAGATAGCCCAGTTCCTGCGCCTGCTGCTCCAGCGCAGCGGAAAGGTCGCCGCTGAGCAGGGCGCCCGCCGCCTGCGGCGATTGCGCCAGCACGTTCTGCAGCAGCGCAAAGCCGTTCTCGCCATGGGCCAGCTGGTGGTCACACAGCACGAAATCGGGATGCTGCCCCGCCGCCAGCCAGGCCTGCGCCTCGCGGCCCGAAGCCGCCACGTCCACGGTCAGCCCCCAGCCGCGCAGCAGGCCGGCCAGGGCCTGTGCCACCTGCACATCGTCATCGACCACCCAGCACCTGCCCTGCAGCAGGGGGCGGCCTGGCGGATTCGCGGCAGCCTCGGCCCCTGCCCCTGCCTGCGCCTGCGCGTGCCCCAGAGGCAGGTCCGCTTGCACGTTCAGGCTGGGCGACAGCTGCAGCCAGAAGCACGAACCCCGTCCCGGCGTGGACAGCAGACCATGCTCCACGCCCATGCGGCGCGCCGCTGCGGCCACCACGGCCAGGCCCAGGCCCTGGCTGCTCACGCCGGGCAGGTGCTCGGCCGCAGGCTGGGCCGCGCGCCGGGCCGCCTGGCCGGAACGCGCGCGAAAGTGCGGTGCGAAGACATGGGGCCGGTCTTCGGCCGCAATGCCCAGGCCGGTATCCCAGACCTCGATGCGCCAGCCCCCGCCGTGCACGCGGGCGGCCAGCAGCACGCCGCCGCGCTGGGTGTAGCGCAGGGCGTTGTGCAGCAGGTTGAACACCATCTGGCGCAGCAGGGCCTCGTCGGCACGCACCCGGCTGTCCATGCCGCGCGCCACGCGCCAGCGCAGCACCAGCCCGCGCTGGCGGGCCTCGGCCGCGAACAGGCGCGTGGCATCGCCCAGCAGAATGCGCAGGTCCATCACCTGGGCGCGCAGCTCCCAGGTGCCGTTCTCCAGCCGCGACAGGTCCAGCAGGTCGTTGCACATGGTGCCCAGCGACCGGGCACAGGCCTGGGCATCGTCAAGCACGCCTGCCAGCGCGCCGTCGGCATTGCGCTGGCGGGCGGTCTCCACCAGCAGGCCCAGGGCATGCAGGGGCTGGCGCAGGTCATGGCTGGCGGCCGACAGGAAGCGGCTCTTGGCCTCCAGCGCCTGTTCGGCCTGCTCCTTGGCCGCCAGGTAGCGCTCGGCCAGCAGCTGGCGGTCACGCTCCTGCGCCCATTGCTGCTGCATGAGCTGGCGCGCCCCCCAGGCATGGCGCGCGATGGTGGCGCCATACAGCATGAGCAGCGGCAGCAGGTACAGGCCCCTGTTCGGGAAGTACCAGACCACGGCCAGCAGCATGGCGCCGTACAGCACGCCGAAGAAGCGCTTGAACACGGCAGCCGCCGGCGCCAGGAAGGTGGCGGCCGAGGCCACGACGCCGCACAGCACCAGGTAGATGAAAAGCCGGAATTCATGGCCGCTGCCATGGGTCAGCGGTATGGCCAGCGCCCAGGAACCGGCGTTGAGCAAGGCCATGCGGCCCATCACGCGCTCCCAGCGCTGCAGCCGCGTTGGCAACTCGGCCGAGGGCACGGCAGCGCCCAGGTCCCGACGCAACTGGCGCCGCAAACCAACGAAGACGCAGGCCATGAGCGCCATGCCCAGCCACCACAGCAGCAGCGGCGCCTGGAAGGCCCCCGTTTCGTGCCGCTGCAGCCAGACCACGATGCCGGGGATGATGAGGGCCGCCGCCTCGGACGAGCCCCGCGATGCGATGGACAGCAGCAGCCGCTGGCGCTGCTGCAGCTTCCACAGCGGCTCCGCAGGGCCGCCGTCGTGTTCAGAACTGGTCGCCATCCACGTAGAACCAGCGCCCGCCTTCGCGCACGAAGCGGCTGCGCTCATGCAGGCGCACGGCGCGGCCCGCCACGCGGTAGCGCGCGACGAATTCCACCTCGGCGCGGTCCTCGCCGGTGCTTCGGAAGTCCCTGACCGCCAGCCCCAGCCAGCGCGCCGAGGGCTCGAAGTCCAGCGTGGCGGGCCGCTGGCTGGCGTGCCAGGTGGCCAGCAGGTAGGCGGCGTCCTCACGCACGAAGGCGCTGTAGCGCGAGCGCATCAAGGCCTGGGCATCGGGTGCGGGGCAGTCGTCGAAATGATCCAGGTAGCGGCCGCAGCAGGCATCGAAGGCCAGGGACCGGCCCTTGGCATCGTGCTGGCCACAGGGACAGGCCGGGGAGGTGGCGGCAGCGCTCATAGCGGCTGGCCCTGCGGAACTTGCGGAACCTGGGAGAGGACGGCGGGGGAGCAGGAGTGCATGTCAGTCACGGCCGCCTTGCTGCGACCGGGTTCTTGATGGAGGACAGGCGGGCCATGATACTGACCGCGGGCCCTCGGGCCTGTAAGGAGAGCCCATGTTTTCAATGTCGGTCCCGTGGTGGGAGTTCGTGGTGCGCGGCGTGGCCGTCTACCTGTTCTTGCTGGTGTTCCTTCGGCTGACGGGGCGGCGCCAGACGGGGCAGTACGCGCCCTTTGACCTGGTGCTGCTGCTCATCCTGTCGAATGCCGTTCAGAACTCCATGAATGCCGGGGACAACTCGCTGATCGGCGGCATGATCTCGGCTTCCACGCTGATCCTGTGCCATCTGCTGCTGTCCTGGCTGACTTTCCGTTTTCCCGCGCTGGAGCGGCTCATCGACGGCAAGGCCCAGGCCCTGATCACGGACGGCCACCTGAACAAGGATCTGATGCGCGAGGAACGCATCACGCGCGACGATATCGAGGCCGCGCTGCGTGCGGGCGGCTGCCTGCACCTCAGAGAGGTGGAGCGCGCCACGCTGGAGACCGACGGCAGCATCACCGTCGTCCTGCGCCGCCGCGACAGCGAGAACGACGGCGATCCGCCGGTCTGAGCCTAGTCGAGCTGCTCCAGGAAGCGCTCGATGGCCAGGTTCACGGGCTGCGGATGCGTGAGGTTGGCCGCATGGCCGGCCCCCGGCACCTCCACCCACTGCGCCCTGGGCAAGGCCTTGGCCATGGCGCGTGCACGGTCGAGCGTGATGGCGATGTCGTCCGTGCCATGGATGACCAGTGCCGGTACGTGGATGTCGGGCAGTCGCGGGCTGATGTCATCGCGCTGGGCCAGCGCCAGAAAGCTCTGCCCCAGGTTGATGGGCGTGGCCTTCTTCCATTTGGCGCGCCAGGCGGCCGCGCCGCTCCAGCCCTGGCCCAGGATGGTGCGCTCCACCGTGGCCGCCATGTCGTCGCTGAGGCCATGCTCCATCCAGGCCCTCAGCAACGCCTCGTGGTGGGGCATCTGCTCGGGGTCTTCCAGCATGGCCTGGGTGTCGATCAGCACCAGCGCACGCACGACCTCGGGATGGATGAGCGCACAGCGCAGCGACAGATAGCCGCCCTGCGACATGCCCACCAGCACCGCGCGCTCCACGCCCAGGTGCGCCAGCAGGGCGGCCAGGTCGTCGGCCGAGTCGTAGTAGTCGAAGGGAGCGCAATGCGCGGGGTCCGCCGTCTGGCCATGGCCACGCTCGTCCCAGATGATGCAGCGATAGCGATCCTGCAGCGCCTGGACCTGGGGAGCGAACATGGTGTGGTCCATGAGCAGTCCATGCGAAAACACCAGGACCGGGCCGCGCCCGCCCGTGTCCTCGTAGTAAAGGTTCTGGCCGTTGACGGAAGCAATGGGCATGTCGGGATCTCCTGCGAAGGTGGTCACAAACCTGCCGGAGTCCGGTGCCCGCCTCTCCCGGGCGCCGTCCCGGCGACGCTCCATGCTAAGCCCTGCGGGTGACGGGGCCATCCGGCCCGACCCGCAGCATAGTGAGGGGCCTCAGGCCAGGGCGCGCTGGATGAGAATTTTCTGCACGTCGCTCGTTCCCTCGTAGATCTGGCACACGCGCACGTCGCGGTAGATGCGCTCGACGGGAAAATCGTTGACCACGCCATAGCCGCCCAGGGTCTGGATGGCTGCGCTGCACACGCGCTCGGCCATTTCGCTGGCGAACAGCTTGGCCATGGCCGCTTCCTTCAGGCAGGGCAGGCCGGCATCGCGCAGGCTGGCCGCATGCCAGATCAGCTGGCGCGCAGCCTCGATCTGCGTGGCGCAGTCGGCCAGGCGAAAGCCCACGGCCTGGTGGTTGAAGATGGGCTGGCCGAAGCTCTCGCGCTCCTTGGAGTACTGCAGCGCGCAATCGAAGGCCGCACGCGCCATGCCCACGCTTTGCGCGGCAATGCCGATGCGCCCGCCCTCCAGCGCCGACAGCGCGATCTTGTAGCCCTCGCCCTCGGCACCGATGAGGTTGGCGGCGGGGATTCGGCAGCCCTCGAACTGGATCTGGGCCGTGTCCGAGCTGTGCTGGCCCAGCTTGTCCTCCAGCCGCAGCACCTGGTAGCCGGGCGCGGAGGTGGGCACGATGAAGGCGCTCATGCCGCGCTTGCCGGCCGCCTTGTCGGTGACGGCGATGACGATGGCCACGTCGCCGTTCTTGCCGCTGGTGATGAACTGCTTGACGCCGTTGATCACGTAGTCGTTGCCGTCGCGGGTGGCCGTGGTGCGCAGCGCCGAGGCGTCCGAGCCCACATGCGGCTCGGTCAGGCAGAAGGCGCCCAGCATCTCGCCGCGCGCCAGCGGCGCCAGCCATTGCTGCTTTTGCGCCTCGCTGCCGTAGCGCATGAGGATGGCGTTGACGGGGCAGTTGGTGACGCTGATCACCGTGCTGGTGCCGCCGTCGCCGGCTGCGATTTCCTCCAGCACCAGGGCCAGGCTCAGGTAGTCAAGGCCGGCGCCGCCGTATTCCTCGGGCACGCAGATGCCGTAGGCACCCAGCGCCGCCAGGCCCTGGTGCACGTTCTTGGGAAAGTGGTGTTCCTTGTCCCAGCGTGCGGCATGGGGCGTGATTTCGGTGCGCACGAAGTCGCGCACCGCGTCACGGATCATTTCCTGGTCTGCGTTGAGCAGCATGTCTTGTCTCCTGATTCTTGTTTCGTTGTTCGTTGTCCCGGCCGCAGCTACCAGGCGATGCGCTGCCCGTCGTGGCGCAGCATGCGGCCCCGATCAGCCGGCGTGACGCCGGCCAGGGTGCGGACCAGACCCTGCACGCTTTGCTCCACGGTGAAGGTGGCGGACTCGCCGCCCATGTCGGTCTGCACCCAGCCCGGGTCCAGCGCGACCACGGTGGCGCCCGGCCATTGCGGCTGGGCGCTGGCCACGACCATGTTGAGCGCGGCCTTGCTGACGCGGTAGAGCCAGGCGTCGGATTCGGCGCCGGCCAGCAGCGACATCTCGCTGGAGAACAGGCCGAACACGCCGCCCGCCGCCTCGACCATCGGCGCCACCTGGGGCAGCACCTGCATGGCGCCCAGCACATTGGTGTGCATGACGCGGTCGAACTGCTCGCGCGTGGGCGGCGTGGCCGAGCTGTGGGCATCCCACACTCCGGCCACGTACAGCGCCAGCTCGATCTTCTCGCCATCGAGCTGCCAGGCCAGGCCGCTGACGCTGGCCGGATCGGCCACATCCACCAGCAGCACCTTGGCGCCCGTGGCTTCGACGCGCTCGCGATCGGCCTCGCTGCGCACCGTGGCGACCACGCTGCGGCCCTGGGCCGCATAGGCCTCTACCAAGGCAAAACCGAGCCCGCGCGAGGCTCCCAACACCAGAGTGACTGCCATGTCTTTCGACCTTTCAAATGGAATGCGGTCAGAGGCCCTGCTCGCCCGCGATCTGTTTTTCGTAGCGCTCGACCATGGCCTCCTGCGTCTCGGTGGGCGCAGGCAGGCCGATCTGCTGGTGGACCATCTGGTTCACCGACGGCATGACGTTGCGCGGCACCTGGGACTCGGGCTTCCAGAGCCGGGCGCGCATGAGGGCCTTGGCGCAGTGCAGATAGGCCTCCTGCACCTGGATCTCCAGAACGATCTTGGGCCGGAAGCCTTCGTTGGCGAACAGCGCCGTGTAGTGGGCCTCGTCGCGCAGCCTGGCCACGCCGTTGACGCGCAGCGTCTCGTCGAAGCCCGGCACCATGAACAGCAGGCCGATGCGCGGATCGGCGATCAGGTTGCTGAAGCTGTCCAGGCGGTTGTTGCCGCCCGAGTCGGGGATCAGCAGCGTCTGGTTGTCGGGCGCCTTGATGAAGCCCGGCTTTCCGCCGCGCGGCGAGGCATCCATCAGCGAGCCCGCCGCGCCCCCCGTGGCCACGATGCACAGCGGCGACAGCGCGATGAAGCGCAGGCAATGCCGGTCCAGGTCCACCTGCTGCTTGAGCAAGGCCCTTTCGGCCGGCATGGCATACAGGCTGCGCAACTGTTCTTCGCTGGTGATCATGGTCGAGAGGTCAAAGTAATAGCGGATCGGCCGATCCAAGTCTAGCTCTCTGGACGTCTGTGGCGCTGCCCATAAAACTGGCGCAATGCAAATCAGAGACACCGAGGAAGGGCCTACGCCGGCCGCGCCGCCCCGCACCGAGGGTGTCGTCCCCCTTTCAGGGGGAGGGCGCGCAGCGCCTCAGGGGGTGACCATTTCAATCGCCATGGCTGTTCCCTCGCCGCCGCCTATGCACAGCGTGGCCAGGCCGCGCTTGCCGCCACGCGCCTGCAGGGCGTGCAGCAGCGTGACCAGGATGCGCGCACCGCTGGCGCCGATGGGGTGGCCCAGCGCGCAGGCGCCGCCGTTGACGTTGACCTTGTCGCGCGGCACGCCCAGTTCGGCCATCAGGGCCATGGGCACGACGGCAAAGGCTTCGTTGACTTCCCACAGGTCCACATCCGCCGCCGTCCAGCCGGCCTTCTTGAGGGCCTTCTGCGTGGCGCCCACGGGGGCCGTGGTGAACCATTCGGGCTCCTGGGCATGCGTGGCATGGGCGACGATGCGCGCCAGCGGCTTGCAGCCCAATTCCTTGGCCGTGGATTCGCGCATCAGCACCAGGGCGGCGGCGCCGTCGTTGATGCTGGAGCTCGATGCGGCCGTGATCGTGCCGTCCTTCTTGAAGGCGGGCTTGAGGCTGGCGATCTTGTCCAGCTTGGCCTTGGCCGGGCCTTCGTCGATGCTGACCGTGACATCGCCCTTGCGCGTGGAGACGGTGACGGGCGTGATCTCGGCCGCGAAGGCGCCGCTTTCCGTGGCGGCCTGGGCGCGCTTGACGCTTTCGATGGCGTAGGCGTCCTGCTGCTCGCGCGTGAAGTGGTATTTGGCGGCGCAGTCCTCGCCAAAGGTGCCCATGGAGCGGCCCGGCTCGTAGGCGTCCTCCAGACCGTCGAGCATCATGTGGTCATAGACCTTGTCGTGGCCCATGCGGTAGCCGCCACGGCCCTTCTTGAGCAGGTAGGGCGCATTGGTCATGCTCTCCATGCCGCCGGAGACCACCACCTCGCGGCTGCCCGCCACCAGCTGGTCATGGGCCAGGATGGTGGCCTCCATGCCGGCGCCGCACATCTTGGACAGGGTCACGGCGCCCGTGCTGCGCGGCAGGCCACCCTTGAAGCCTGCCTGGCGCGCAGGCGCCTGTCCCTGGCCCGCCATCAGGCAGTTGCCGAACAGCACTTCGTCCACCTTCTCCGGCGCCACGCCGGCACGCTGCACGGCGGCCTTGATGGCGGCGCCGCCCAGATCGTGGGCCGCGAGATCGGCGAAGTCGCCCTGGAATGCGCCCATGGGGGTGCGGGCTGCGCCGACGATGACGATGGGGTCTTGCATGCTTATCTCCTGGATGTGGTGATGGTGAGGGGAAAACAAACGGGTCAGGCCAGCCAGCGGCTGCGCTCGTAGGGATAGACGTCGTGCACGTGGCCTTCGCGGATGCGCTGCTGGTGCCCCTGCCAGAAGGCGGGATCGAGCAGGTCGGCATGGTGGCGCATGAAAACTTCGCGCACGGCCGGATTGCCCAGCAAAAAGGGCGCGAAGGTTTCCGGGAACACATCGCGCGGGCCCACGGGATACCAGACCTCGCCGCTGAGCTCGTCTTCCTCGTTGCGCGGCGCAGGCACCTGGCGGAAATGGCAGTCGGTCAGGTATTCGATCTCGTCGTAGTCGTAGAACACCACCTTGCCGCCGCGCGTGATGCCGAAGTTCTTCCACAGCATGTCGCCCGGGAAGATGTTGGCGGCCACCAGGTCCTTGATGGCATTTCCGTATTCGATCACGGCGCTCTCCAGCCGCTGCCGCGGTCCCGGCAGGTCCAGCCCGTCATCGAAGCACTCCTGCAGCAGCAGGTTCAGCGGCACCATGCGCCGCTCTATGTAGAGGTGGGAGATGATGACCTCCTGCCGGCCATCGCCGTCGCGGTCGCTGATCTCGACCTGGCTGGGCGCGTGCTCCAGGATCTCGGCGATCAGCGCCTCCGAGAAGCGCTCGCGCGGGAAGGCCACCAGGCTGTACTCCAGCGTGTCGGCCATGCGCCCCACGCGGTCGTGCTGCTTGACCAGGCGGTACTTGGCCTTGACCTGCTCGCGGGTGATCTCCTTGGGCGCGGCGAACCGGTCCTTGATGAGCTTGAACACATAGGGAAAGCTGGGCAGGTCGAACACCAGCATGACCATGCCCTTGATGCCGGGCGCGATGCGGAACTGGTCGCGCGAATGGCGCAGGTGGTGCAGGAAGTCGCGGTAGAACAGCGTCTTGCCCTGCTTGGCCAGGCCCAGGGCGTTGTACAGCTCGGCGCGCGGCTTGCGCGGCATGAGGCTGCGCAGGAACTGCACGTAGGCGCTGGGCACGTCGGTATCGACCATGAAGTAGGCACGCGCAAAGCTGAAGAGGCCGTGCAGGTCCTTCTCGCCGAACAGGGCCGCATGCAGCACCAGCCGGCCGTTGTCCCCATGCAGGATGGGCACGGCCCAGGACAGCTCGGCAAAGCCGTTGATGATCTTGCCGACGATGTAGGCGCCCTTGTTGCGGAAAAACAGGCTGGACAGCACCTGGATCTGGAAGTTGGCGTACAGGCGCATGGCCTGCAGCTGGGGCTCCAGGCGCTCGGCCAGGCGGGCGATGTCGCGCTCCAGGTCTTCAAAGGGGCGCTGCAGCGCGAACTGCTCCACGACTTCGCGCAGCGTCTGCGACAGTGTCTCGCGCGTGGGGTAGAAGGCCAGGTAGGCCGGGCGTGCGGCCGGCTCCTGGTTCTCTATGTATTCCGTACTGACGGCCGGCCGCACGAAGATGAAGTCGTTGTGGAAGTGCGTACGGTGCAGGATCTTGGTGGTGACCGAGTTGAAGAAGGTCTCGGCCAGCTCCGGCTGCAGGTGGTTGACCATGAGCCCGATGTAGTGGCGCTTGATCTGCTGCCAGACCGGCATGGGCTGGGCGCCGGCCGAAAACTCCTTTTCAAGCCGGCGCACGCATTCGCGCACGCGCAGGTCGTAGAACTCGATGCGCTCGCGCTGGGCACGCTGCTGGCCCAGCCAGTCGGCAGTTTCGAAGCGGTGCTTGGCGCGGGCCGATTCGGCGCGGAACAGGCGGTAATGGCGGTTGAAGCCATCCATCATCGCCCGCGCGATGTCATGGGCAAGCAGGGTGTCCTGGGCAGGCATCGGCATGAAGTCTCCCGGGGTCCCGCCTGCCATGGCCGCTCAGTCGCGCTGGCGGCTGGCGACCAGCTCGACAGCCTCGGCATGGATGTTGGCGATGCCGCCGACACCGGGCACGGTCATCTGCAGATTGGTGATCAGGCCGTCCTTCAGGCCATAGCACCAGCCGTGCAGCGTGACCTTCTGGCCGCGCGCCCAGGCATCCTGCATCACCGTGCTCTGCGCCACGTTGATCACCTGCTCGATGGCATTGAGCTCGCACAGCGCGTCATGGCGCCATTGCGGCGACAGGCTGGCCAGCAGCGCCTGGTGCTTGTCGCGCACGTCCTTCACGTGGCGGATCCAGTTGTCGGCCAGGCCCACGCGCACATCCTCCAGTGCCGCCAGCACGCCGCCGCAGCCATAGTGGCCGACGACCATCAGGTGCTCGACCTTGAGCTGGTCCACCGCGTACTGGATGGTGGACAGGCAGTTCAGGTCGCTGGGCACGACCACGTTGGCCACGTTGCGGTGCACGAACACCTCGCCGGGCTCCAGGCCAGTGATCTGGTTCGCGGGCACGCGGCTGTCGGAACAGCCGATCCACATGTAGCGGGGTTTTTGCTGCGCCATCAGCCCAGTGAAGAAACCGGGCCGGTCACGCTCCACCTGCTGGGCCCATTCGCGGTTGTGGACAAACAGCTCTTCGATGGAGGTTGTGCTCATAAACAATCCTTTTGTTGGGGTCAAACTCAAGAACGGCGCAGCAGGCAGGCGAAAGATCAGCAGGTCTCTGCGAACAGCTCGCGGCCGATCAGCATGCGACGGATCTCGCTGGTGCCGGCGCCGATCTCATAGAGTTTCGCATCCCGCCAGAGGCGACCCAGTGGGTATTCGTTGATATACCCATTACCCCCATAGATTTGAACGCCTTCGCCGGCCATCCATGTCGCCTTCTCGGCGCACCACAGGATGACGCTGGCGCAATCCTTGCGAACTTGGCGAACATGCTCGGTTCCCAGCAGATCGAGGTTTTTGGCGACCGTATAGGCAAAGGAGCGGCCCGCTTGCAGCACGGTGTACATGTCCGCCACCTTGCCCTGGATGAGCTGGAACTCGCCGATGCTCTGGCCGAACTGCTTGCGGTCATGGATGTAGGGCACTACGTTGTCCATCACCGACTGCATGATGCCCAGCGGCCCGCCCGTCAGCACGGCGCGCTCATAGTCCAGGCCGCTCATCAGCACCTTGGCGCCGTTGTTCAAGCCGCCCAGCACGTTCTCGGCCGGCACCTCGACGTTCTCGAACACCAGCTCGCCCGTGTGGCTGCCACGCATGCCCAGCTTGTCCAGCTTCTGGGCAATGGAAAAGCCCTTCATGCCCTTCTCGATCAGGAAGGCAGTCACGCCGCGGGCGTTCAGCTCGGGCTCGGTCTTGGCGTAGACCACCAGGGTGTCGGCATCGGGACCATTGGTGATCCACATCTTGGTGCCGTTGAGCAGGAAGTAGCCGCCCTTGTCCTCGGCCTTGAGCTTCATGCTGATCACGTCCGAGCCGGCGCCGGGCTCGCTCATGGCCAGCGCGCCCACATGCTCGCCGCTGATCAGCTTGGGCAGGTACTTCGCCTTTTGCGCTTCATTGCCGTTGCGGTTGATCTGGTTCACGCAAAGATTGCTGTGCGCGCCGTAGGACAGGCCCACCGATGCGCTGGCACGCGAGATTTCCTCCATCGCCACCATGTGGGCCAGGTAGCCCATGTCGGCACCGCCGTACTGCTCGGACACGGTGATGCCCAGCACGCCCAGGTCGCCGAACTTGCGCCACAGGTCCATGGGGAACTGGTCGTCGCGGTCGATCTCGCCGGCGCGCGGTGCAATCTCGGCCTGTGCGAACTCGCGCACGGCATCGCGCAGCGCGTCGATGTCCTCGCCCAGTTGGAAGTTCAGGCCCGGCAGGTTGGAAAGGCTCATCTCATGTCTCCTGTGGAAATTGGGGGAAAGAACGCCGCCCGGCTCAATCGGCCAGATCGCGGCCCTGCACGCACATCAGCGTGCAGCCCATGGTGGCAATCAGTTTCTCGCGGCCTTCGTCGATGGCGTAGGCGCGCCCTTCGGTCACGGTGATGGTGCGGCCCGGCTTGAGCACACGGCCTTCCATGCGAAAGCGCTGGCCCTTGGCAGGGGCCAGCAAGTTGATCTTGAATTCAATGGTGAGCACGGCAGCATCTGCCGGCATCAGGGTCAGCCCTGCGTAGCCGCAGGCGGAATCCAGCGCCGCGGAAACCATGCCGGCATGCAAAAAACCATGCTGCTGCGTCAGCCCGGGCGCCCAGTCCAGGCAGACATCGACGGCACCGGGCTCCAGCAAGGACAGCTCGGCGCCCAGGGTGTGCATCGCGCCCTGGCGTGCAAAACTGTCTCGCACACGGCGGGCAAAGTCGCTGTTGGCAGGTTCCAGGCGGAGCACGGTCAAGGCAAGCCTCACAAATTACGTTTACGTAAACGTCAATTATGAAGCATTTTTCCCATCCAGGTGTTTCAACAAAGTGCGGGCCTCGGATTCCTGCTCTCGCACCTCGGCCAGGTTGGCCTGCAGATCGGCCAGGCGGTCTTCGAGCTGGCGGCGGTGCACAGCCAGCACCTCCAGGAATTTGCGCAGTTGCACGCCCGTGTCACGGGGGCTGTCGTAGAGATCGATGATCTCCTTGGCTTCGTTCAGAGACAGTCCCAGCCGCTTGGCCCGCAAGGTCAGGCGAAGACGTGTGCGATCACGTGCGCTGTAGACGCGATTGCGTCCGCCAGGCCCGGCACGCTCGGGCTCAAGCAGGCCCATGTCCTCATAGAAGCGGATGGCCCGGGTCGTGAGATCGAACTCCTTGGCAAGATCGCTGATGGTGTAGGTGGTCGACATGGCTGGAGAGTCCGCCGGCATCCACAGCCGGCGGCCATGGGAATGCGACGTTGACGTTAACGTCAATGCTAGCGGAATTGTCCGCAGGAAACTGCGCCGGATGTTGCATCCGGTTGCGACGAAGAAGCCTGGCAGGAATAAAAAGAGAGCGCGTCAGCGCTCTCTTTTTTGGGTTGTCCGTTTTGGC
>NZ_JCABYI010000031.1:0-252202 GCF_059499305.1 Delftia sp. | reverse complement strand
AAGTGTTACCCATGTCTGTGAGCTGAGTTGTTACCCATGTCCTTGACACGTACACTGCGCGTCGAAGGCCTCGACCGAGGTGACCACGCCATCGGCCGTGGGCTTTTGCACGGCCCAGACGCTGGCGATCATGTCGCAGCGCAGATGCAGGTTGAAGCCCGGGTCCAGCACATTGATCCATTGCGCGCCGCCGGGCGTGCCCATGGGCTGGATGTTGTGCACGGGGCCGGTATGGATCTGGATGCAGCCGCCGCTGTCCACGAAGACCATGATGGGCAGCCCGTCCACCGCCGCATCGCCCAGCAACTGGGCCACGGACTCGGGTGCCAGCCGCGCGCAATGGCCGGGGACCAGGCGGAAGGCTTGCTGGCGCTCCACGCCGAACCGGCGCAGCAGGTCGAAGAATTCATGCGTGTCCTGAAGGGCATCCCAGGCGGCGCTCAGGCCGTGCACGTCGATGACCTTGTCGGACTGCGGCAGCGCTCTGGGCCTGGCATGGCGAAACAGGTAGCCCGCGCTGGGCTCGGCAAAGCGCCGTACCAGCGCATCCCACGCTGCCATGTCGGTGGACTCGCGCGCATGGACCTTGTGCACGGCGCGGCCGTGGGCATTGAAGAACTGCAGGCTGTGCGTGGCCGGCCTTCCAGCCTGGGCGGGCTGCTCGGTCACGGCATAGCCGGCATGCCATTGGGCAAAGAACAGGCGCAGGTCGATCTCGCGGCCCAGCGCCAATCCCACGCCGCCGCTGGCCGAGAGCTTCTGGTACACGCCCGTCTTCTCATGCACCGTGGACTCATTGCGCGTGAGCGCCATCACGGTGCCGCAGTCCTGCAGCGCGCGCAGCACCTGCAGCCACTGCGCGCGCAGCGGCACGACCTGCAGGCCGCCGTCATGCAGGCCCGCGTGGGCGCCGATGGCGGCGCCTTCGGGCAGGCCCATGGATTCGGCGGCCTCCTTGGCACGCAGGCCGCTCTGGCGTGCCTGGGCAAAGCGCTGGCGCACGTCGGGCGCATTGACGGGAATCAGCAGGTCATCGCAGGCTGCGGCGGCGGTGGTGATCATTGCAGGGTCTCCAAAGGGGCATGCCAGAGCGCGTGGGCAACGGAGGGATGGCGGGTCTCGGCCGCCGCCTCGGCCCGGGGTGCGCGCTGCGCGGCGCTGGCCTCGGAGACCGCCTGCCAGCGCCGCTGCAGGCGTTGCAGCAAGGCCCGCATGTCCGGCGAAAAGCTGCTGTCGCCGGACAGGCCCTGCAGTTGATCGGCCACCTTGCCGGCAATGGCGGGCCGGTGGGCCTCGCAGCAACCGTGGCCGAAGCCGGTCATCAGCGCCAGCGTGGCGGCCAGTTGGGCCTCGCCTTCGGCCAGCAGGTATTCCTCGTCACGGGCAAGGCTTTCACTCTCGGTACGGTGCATGGGGCTCTCCTTGCGTTGCAAAACATCGTTGGGACACGGGTCGCGGCGCCTGGCCTTCAGGCGCCGGGCTTCAGAAATCCTTGATCAGCGAGACGCGCGCATGGCGCCCCGGCTGGCTGTAGGCGTCGGCAATCGCCGTGGTGGCCAGCAGGCCGCGCACATCGGACCAGCGCCAGTACTTCTTGTCGGTCAGGTTGTAGATGCCGGCGTTCAGGCGCAGGTCGGGACGGATGCGCCATTGCGCGCTCAGGTCCAGCACCGTGGCCGAGGGGCTGAGCCAGGCCGTGCTGCCGTTGGACACGTCGCCGGCCTTCTTGCCGCTCCAGTGCGAGACGTTGAACTGCACGCCCACGACAGAGCGCTCGTAGCGCACGCCCAGCACCAGTTGCTGGGGCGAGATGGTGTCCAGCGGCTTGTCGGACTGCGTGTCCTTGCCGTCGGTGTAGCCGTAGGCCAGGCGCGTCTGCCAGTCGCCGCCGGCCCAGCGGCCCCAGTCGTAGCCGGCCTTGAGTTCGAAGCCGCTGATGCGGGCGCGGCCCACGTTGATGGACTGGTAGATGGCGGGGTTGGCCGCGTTGCCGGGCTGGCCCGCAACCAGTTGCTGGTCGACGATGAAGTCCTTGTAGCGTCCCGTGAACACGGCGGCGTCCAGGCGCAGCCTGTCCATGCGCCCGCGCAGGCCCAGCTCGAAGGTCTGGCTCTTTTCGGCCCGCAGGTCGGGATTCGGAATGTTGCGGTAGAACGCCACCGGGTTCTCGAAGAAGGCGTTGATCTGCCCGGCGTTGGGCGCCCGGAAACCTGCCGCATAGTTGCCATAGACGGACCAGACCGGGCTGGCCTGCAGCATCACGCCCAGCTTGGGCGAGAGCGCGGAGTCCGAGTTGCTGACCACGGTGGGCACAAAGCCGTTCTGCCGGGGCTTGATGCTGTAGTGCTCGGCGCGCAGGCCCGGGGTCACGCTCCAGGGGCCGTTGTGCAGTTCGGCCTGGGCGAACAGGGCGGTGGCGCTTTCGGTGGTGTCAGGGAAGCGCTTGAGCGGGAAGCTCTCGCCCACGGGCGGCGTGATGCCGTTTTGCGCGTTGACAACCTTGTTGCGGAGGTAGTCCAGCCCGTAGGTGAACTTGCCGCTGGCCGAAGAACTCCAGCGCAGCAGGCGGCTGGCCTGGGCGTGCAGCTGGATCGCATCCTCGTCATAGGTCACGTCGCGCTCGCGGTACGGCAGGCCGATGCGCGTCTCGGTGACGAATTCGCGCGCGTCGGACTTCTGGTAGCTGGCCATCAGCTGCAGTTCGTCGGCCAGCGCCGTGCCCAACTGCTGCCACTGGCCCTGCCAGCTGGCCCGCCAGCGCTTCATGTCGGTGCGCGAGTCGGAATTGGCCACGGTGGCCGAGCGCGCGGACAGCAGGGCGTAGTCGGCGCGCTTGTCCACGTTCTCGAAGGTGAAGACATGCTTTTGTATGGCGCTGGGCGTGAAGACCAGGCGGCCCATCAGCGATTCGCTGCGGTCTTTCTCGGGATTGGGCGTGGTGCGCGCCGCGCCCGTCACGTTGTTCGTGCCCATGTTCTCCAGCGCACGGGAGCGGCCCAGGCCCGCCGACAGCAGCCAGGCCCATTCGGGGCTGACTCGGCCCGCCACGGTGGCGCCCAGCTTGCGGCCGTTGTCCGAGCCGTCATAGCCGGCAGCCACGCGGCCGGCGATGCGCTTGTCCCTGCCCAGCAGATCGTCCGGCTGCACGGTCACGAAGTTGACCAGGCCGCCCATGCCGTCCGATCCATACAGCGCGGGCGTGGAGCCGCGCAGGATTTCCACGCGCTGCACCAGGCCCAGGTCCAGGTAGTCGCGGCCGAAGCTGTTGGCGCTGAAGCTGTAGCTGCGCGGCAGGCGCACGCCATCGACCAGCATGAGCACGCGGTTGCCATCCAGGCCACGGATGTTGAAGCCGCTGTTCTGGTCACGCCCGGCCGACGAGGCCGCCAGCGAGAAGCGCGCCGGGGCGCGCGGCACATCGACATTGGGCAGCAGGTTGACCATCTCGCGGATGTCGCTGGCCTGCTCGCGCTCCATGCGGCCGGCGTCGATCACGTCGATGCTCATGGGCAGGGTGTCAGGGTCCTGCACCTCGCGCGAGGCGCTGATCACCATCTCCTTGAGGGCCGGGGCACGGGTCCGTGCCCCGGGTGCGGCCTGCGCCAGCAATTGCGTGTCGGCATCTCCGGCGTTTGCGGCATTTGCCGCGTCTGCGGCGGCCTGCCCCGGCCCCTGGGCCAGGGCAGCGGAGGCGCACAGCAGCGCGCAGGCGGCGGCCAGGGGATGGCGCGCCCGCCGGGCGCATGATTGCATTGCGAAGTCGTAAGCCATTGCGAAGCCCTCTCTCTCTGATCAACATGGATGTGCGAGAGCTGGCTTCTGGTTGCAGCGGCTGGCGGTCGGCCCGCCAGCCGTTGGCGCGTCATGTGCTGGCTGGATGAAGAAAAATTATATGCGAATAGTTCTCATTCATTGATTTGATCTGGCGCATAGGCCCTGGAGCAATCCCTGCTGGCACACCGGGCTGCTGGACAGCCATCTGTGTGCCACCTGCGCCGGCAAGGCACGCGCCTGACAGCGCCGGAATGAAAAAAGGCCCGGATGCCGAGGCATCCGGGCCCTTTCTCACGCCTGTTCAGCTCAGTGGCGGATCAGGTGGTCGAAGGCCGACAGCGCAGCCGTGGAGCCGGCACCGGCAGCGATGATGATCTGCTTGTACGGCACGTTGGTGCAGTCGCCTGCGGCGAACACGCCGGGCACGCTGGTGTGGCCCTTGGCATCGATCACGATCTCGCCGAAGCGGGTCAGCTCCACCGTGCCCTTGAGCCAGTCGGTGTTGGGCAGCAGGCCGATCTGCACGAAGATGCCTTCCAGCGCCACGGTCTTGACCTCTTCCGTCGTGCGGTCCTTGTAGGTCAGGCCGGTGACCTTCTTGCCGTCGCCGTTGACCTCGGTGGTCTGGGCGTTGAGGATGACGGTCACATTGGGCAGACTCTTGAGCTTCTTTTGCAGCACGGCATCGGCCTTGAGCTCGCTGGCGAACTCCAGCAGCGTCACGCTGCGCACGATGCCGGCCAGGTCGATGGCCGCTTCCACGCCCGAGTTGCCGCCGCCGATGACGGCCACATTCTTGCCCTTGAACAGCGGTCCGTCGCAGTGCGGGCAGTAGGTCACGCCCTTGGTGCGGTACTTGTCCTCGCCGGGCACGTTCATGTTGCGCCAGCGCGCGCCGGTCGAGAGGATGACGGTCTTGGCCTTGAGGCTGGCGCCCGAGGCGGTCTGCACCTCGATCAGCCCGCCTTCCGTGGCAGCCGGAATCAGTTTGGACGCCGTCTGCAGGTTCATGATGTCCACCTCGTAGTCGCGCACATGGCGCTCCATGGCGGCGGCCAGCTGAGGGCCTTCGGTCTTGGAGACCGAGATGAAGTTCTCGATGTCCACGGTGTCCAGCACCTGGCCGCCGAAGCGCTCGGCGGCAATGCCGGTGCGGATGCCCTTGCGTGCCGCATAGATGGCAGCGGCCGCGCCGGCGGGGCCGCCACCGACGATCAGCACGTCGAAAGCGTCCTTGGCGGAAATCCTGGCCGCTTCACGCGAAGCGGCGCCGGTGTCGACCTTGGCGACGATCTCGGCCAGCTCCATGCGGCCCTGGCCGAAGCGCTCGCCATTGACGAAGACCGTGGGCACGCCCATGACTTCGCGCTGCTCGACTTCCTTCTGGAACAGCCCGCCGTCGATGGCGGTGTGGCTGATCTTGGGATTGAGCACGGACATCAGGTTCAGCGCCTGCACCACGTCCGGGCAGTTGTGGCAGGACAGCGAGTAGTAGGTCTCGAAGTGCAGCGGCACGTCGATATTGCGCACCTGCTCCAGCAGTTCGGCCGATTCCTTGGACGGATGGCCGCCGACCTGCAGCAGGGCCAGCACCAGCGAGGTGAATTCATGGCCCAGGGGGACGCCTGCGAAACGCACGCCGCTGTCCACGCCGGGATTGGTGATCAGGAACGAGGGCTTGCGCACCTCGGCGTCGTTGTGCTCGACGACGGTGATCTTGTCGCTCAGCTCGCGGATTTCCAGCAGCAGTTCCTTCAGCTCGCGCGCACCCTGGCTGTCATCCAGCGAAGCCACCAGCTCCACCGGACGCTGCAGGCGCTCCAGGTAGGCCTGCAATTGGGCTTTCAGGTTGTTGTCAAGCATGTCGGACTCCTAGGGAAATACGAATTTTCGGAAAAAAAAGCCCGGGCGCCAGGCACCCGGGCGTCTTCAACAGTTCAACTGTGAACAGGAAGCGGTGTACCGCTTAGATCTTGCCGACCAGGTCGAGCGAAGGAGCCAGGGTCTTGTCGCCTTCTTCCCACTTGGCGGGGCAGACTTCACCGGGGTGGTTGCGGACATACTGGGCAGCCTTGACCTTGCGCAGCAGGTCGACGGCGTTGCGGCCGATGCCTTCGGCGGTGATTTCCACGGCCTGGATCACGCCATCGGGATCGACGATGAAGGTGCCGCGGTCAGCCAGGCCCTGGCCGGGACGCAGGACTTCGAAGTTGTTGCTGATTTCCCAGGTGGGGTCGCCCAGCATCGTGTACTTGATCTTGCGGATGGTGTCAGACGTGTCGTGCCATGCCTTGTGCACGAAGTGGGTGTCGGTGGACACGGAGAACACTTCCACGCCCAGCTTTTGCAGTTCGTCGTAGTGGTCGGCCACGTCGCCCAGCTCGGTGGGGCACACGAAGGTGAAGTCAGCGGGGTAGAAGAAGAACACGGCCCACTTGCCCAGGACGTCCTTTTCGGTCACTTCGATGAACTTGCCATTCTTGAAGGCCTGCGTCTTGAAGGGCTTGATTTGGGTGTTGATCACGGACATTGCTGTTTCCTTTGTGGTTGGTGAGTGAACACAGGACGAAGTCTAGGCCCAGGCCATCGATTGATCCAATGAATTGATTGAATTCATCCGATTGCCAAAAACTATGTGAACATCCTCGTCTCCAGGCCTGCGGGCTTGACCAGCCCGCCACCGGCCTGAAGAGGCTATTTTGGGCCGAAATATGACAAGGCAATGCAGCAACCCCGCAGCCGCGTCAGCATGCCGGCCCGCAAACGAGAACGCGCCTCATAAGCAGCCAATGCGTGATAACAGGGGTTTGCTTGATCTGACGCAGAAACCCTAGACAATCCACCCCTATAGCGGCCGGCGATCGGCGCGGTCCCCCACGTACAACAAAGGAGTTCCCCATGCAAGGCGACGCACAAGTCATCACCTGGCTGCAAGCCCAGCTCAAGAACGAGCTGACGGCCATCAACCAGTACTTCCTGCACTACCGCATGTACAAGCACTGGGGCTTCGACAAGCTGGCCAAGAAGGAATACAAGGAGTCCATCGGCGAGATGAAGCACGCCGACTGGCTCATGGACCGCATCTTCGTGCTCGACGGCCTGCCCAACCTGCAGGACCTGGGCAAGCTGCAAGTCGGCGAGGACGTGCCCGAAGCCCTGGCTTGCGACCTGAGCAGCGAGAAAACCGCGCAGCAGACCATCAAGGACGGCATCGCCCACTGCGAAAGCGTGCGCGACTACGTCTCGCGCGACCTGCTACAAAAGATCCTGGACGATACCGAGGAGCACATCGACTACCTCGAAACCCAGCTGGACCTGATCGACAAGGTCGGCATCCAGAACTATCTGCAGTCGCAGATGGACGAAGAGTCCTGAGCACCGGACTCAGGGGCGGCGGCACAGGCCGCGCCCCGCACGCGAAACGACGGGCCTATGTGCCCGTTTTTTCATCTCCTGGCCCAGCTATCGGTCACTCGTCGGCGTATCGCAGCGGAAACAGAAGCAGAAAGGTCGTGCCGGTCTGCGCGGCCGACTGCACCTCGATCGTGGCGTCCAGCAATTCCGCCAGCCGCTTGACGATGGACAGGCCTATCCCCTCGCCTGCGCCGCTGCGGTAGCGGGCCGCCGCGACGCCGGGCCGTGGCTCGCCTCCGGCGCGGACCTCTGCGGAGGCCGCCGACGTCAGATGGCCCGAAGGGTCCAGGTCCGTGGCGTGCTTGAGGGCGGCAACCAGGGGCGCCGCCGGCTCCATGCCGGGGCCCGTATCCCCGATGGAGAGCATCCAGCGGCGCTGGTCCTCCCCATCACCAAGGGCCCACTTCACCGTGACGCCGCCCTCCTGGGTGTACTTGAGCGCGTTGAGCACCAGGTTCTGCGCGATGCGGCGCAGTTTCAAGGCATCCCCCTCCACCGGCATCGTCCCCGGCCCCTGCAGGTGCAGGTACAGGCCGCGATCGTTGGCCAGGGCCTGCAGTCCCTCGCACAGATGGGTGATCACCTGGGCTGCGTCAAAGGAGGTCAGTTGGCGATGCTCGCGCCCGGCGTGCAGCTTGGCCAGCTCCGTCACGTCATCCAGCAGATGTCGCAGCGACTGGACGTTGCGGTCCAGCATGCGCAGGAGTTTCTCGCGCGACTGCGCAGGCGCATGCTGCATGCCCAAGCCATGCGTCACATTGGCCACCACGCCGACGTTGCTGCGCAGGTCATGCGCAACCTGCTCCCACAGTTGCGAGCGCTGCAGGTCCAGCGCGCTCAGGTCATGCAGCGCCGCTTCCAGGTCCCGGACATGGCCCTCGGCCTCCTGCTGCTGCAGGCGGAAATACTGGGTGCTGCTGTCCTGAACGTCGCGGGTATAGGTGGCGGCCCAGGCCTTGCGCGCAACGGGCATGGCGACGTGCGCATCAGGGCGCCCCTGGGCATAGTCCTCCAGCTGCGCCACCATGACTTCGTTGAGCAGCCCCAGCTCGCGCACGACTTCATGCAGGTCATAGCCCTGCTGCCAGCGGTGCAGGCCGTGGGCGGCGGCCTGCTCGCCATCGCCCGGCGGCTCGGCGGTGTCTGCCGGTGCACCGCCCAGTGTCCGCAGTTGCTGCTCGAACGCGGCCAGCACGGCCGGGATGTGATCGTTCAGTTGGGTTCGGGGAAGCGCCTCACCAGCGGTCAGCGCCGGGTCCCGCCTGACGGCCTTGCGCCATGTCTGCAAGAGTCCTTCGCGCTGCGCCTCTAGGGCGTCTGCCAGTATGCAGAGTTCATTTCCTTGGCTTGTCATGGATCGGCATCCGGGCGGTCTGTGGATAGGGAAAAAATGCGCTGCGCCGATGATGGTAAGGCCAAAAACCCGGCCGATCAGGCACGGGCTGGCGTGCCTACAGGCCGGTGGGAAAGTGCACGCCCGCGCGCTGGGCCGCCTGCACGATGTGGGTGGCCATGGCCTGCTGGGCCAGTTCGGGATGGCCGCGGGACAGGGCATCGATGATGGCCGCATGCTCCTCGGTGGTCGCATGCCGTGCGCCCCGCTTGTAGAACGGCAGGCGCTGGCTTTCCTGCATGACCTCGCCGCTGCCGCGCAGCACGTCGGCGATGGCATGGTTGCCCGAGATGGTGGCGATCTGCAGGTGGAACTCGAAATCCAGCCGCGTGGCCTGCACGAAATCGGCCCGCTCTATGCTCTGCTGCATGGCCTGCAGATTGGCCTGCAGGGCCTGCACATCCTCAGGCTGCACCACCAGGGCCGCCAGGCGCGCCACAAAGCCCTCCAACGCGTAGCGCAGCTGATAGACATCGGTGAGCGCATGCGAGTCGGCAAAGCGCCAGGCGTCTGCGGCCGCAGCCTCGGGCGCCTCGGTCACGTACATGCCCTTGCCAGGCCGGGCCACGACCAGGCCCAGTCCCTGCAGCGTGGACAGCGCCTCGCGCAGCGAGGTGCGGCTGATGCCCAACTGCTCCGACAGGTCGCGCTGCGAAGGCAGGAGCGAGCCCACCGGATACACGCCGCCCTCGATCCACTCGCGGATCACGCGGGCGGCATTGCCGGCAACGGCGGTGCTGGCAGGGTTGCCGGCGGGTGTGCTGATGGCGGTGCTGGGTTCCATGCGTTGGCGGATCTCTGGCCCGGGGGCGGTGCGCCGATCTTAGCGACTGCGCGCCTCGCCCGCCGGTTCACGCGCCCTGTCCGGCGCTACTTGTTGACCAGTTTGGCGGGCACGGTATAGGTCAGGAAGGCCCCGAACAGCAGCACGCCGGCCAGCACGAACATGGCCGCATTGGTGCTCTGCGTCGCATCCTTGATGAGGCCGATCATGTAGGGGCTGATGAAGCCGGCCAGGTTGGCGAAGGAGTTGATCAGCGCAATGCCGGCCGCAGCGCCTGCGCTGGACAGGATGGCCGTGGGCAGGCTCCAGAACAGTGGCGAGGTTGCCAGGCTGCCGCCCGCGGCCAGCGCCAGGGCGGCCAGCGACAGGTAGACGTTGCCGCTGAAGATGGCCGACAGCATCAGGCCCGCCGCGCCCACGCAGAACGGAACGATCAGGTGCCAGCGGCGCTCGCGCATGCGGTCCGAGCTGCGGCTGACCAGGTTCATGGACACCACGGCCACCGAAAACGGCACGGCCGTCAGCAGGCCGATCTGGAAGGCACCCTCCACGCCCGACTGGCGGATCAGGCTGGGCAGCCAGAACGTGAGCCCGTACTGGCCCATGACGGTGCAAAAGCAGATCATGGCCATCTTGATGATGCGCGGGTCGGAAAACAGTGCGCGCAGCGTGACGTGGCTGTCGCTCTTGCTGGCGTTCTCGCGAGCGATGTTGCGCTCCAGCAGGGTCTTTTCCGCCTCGGTCAGCCAGCGCGCTGCGCGGATGCTGTTGTCCAGGTACCAGAGCACGGCCAGGCCCAGGATCAGCGAGGGAATGGCCTCGATCAGGAACAGCCATTGCCAGCCGCGCAGCCCCGCCACGCCCTGCATCAGGTCCATGATGCCGCCCGACAGCGGTCCGCCCAGGATGCCCGAGACCGGGATCGCGCACATGAACAGCGCCACCATGCGGGCGCGCCGGTACGAGGGAAACCAGTAGGTCATGTACAGGATCATGCCGGGGTAGAAACCGGCCTCGGCCGCGCCCAGCAGGAAGCGCAGCACGTAGAACTGCGTGGGCGTGGTCACGAACATCATGGCCGCCGAGATCAGGCTCCACATGATCATGATCCGCGAGATGGTGGCCTTGGCGCCTATGCGGTGCATCAGCATGTTGCTGGGCACCTCGAAGAAGAAATAGCCGATGAAGAACAGCCCCGCGCCCAGGCCGTACATGGCCTCGCTGAACTGCAGGTCGGCCAGCATGTGCAGCTTGGCAAAGCCCACGTTCACCCGGTCCAGATAGGCCGCCACGTAGCAGGCCATGATGAAGGGCAGCAGGCGCCAGGCCACCTTGCGGTAGACGGCTGCCTCGGCCGGCGTTTCGCTGGACAGCGCCGGGGCCGCGCCGGCGGCCTCGGCGGATGCGGGAAGTGATGACATCAGGAAGTCCTTGGTTGAAGGGTTGCGATCAACTGGTATGACCGGTCTGAAAATACGGAGCGAATGTTGCCCTCCCCGCCGGCCAATGCACACTCGCATTTACCCGAACCACCGCAAATGACGCGCAGTACATAGGCTGGCGTCACTCAGGTTTGACAAAATCCCCAGGCAACAGCAAACTGGTAATACCAGTATGAAAACAAGAGGCAATACTTCGTGAGTACCTTGTCAGAAACCCGCCCCGCCCGCCTTCGCCTGCGCGTCCAACCGCTGACCGCCGAAGCCTTTGCCGAGTTTGGCGAGGTCATCGACAGTGCAGGCCACACGCCGCTGCTGATCAATGACGGCATGACCGAGCGCTACCATGCCCTGGCCCGCGTGGACACGGGCGGCAGCGAGGGCCATGCGCTGATCAACCTGTTCCACGCCCGCCCCTATGCGCTGCCCCTGCAGCTGACGAGCATGGAGCGCCATCCCCTGGGCAGCCAGGCCTTCATGCCGCTGGACGCCCAGCCCTTCATCGTGGTGGTTGCGCCCCTGGGAGAGCAGGTGGCGCCCGGCGACCTGCGCGCCTTCATCACCAACGGACGCCAGGGCGTGAACTACCGCCGCGGCGTCTGGCACCACTCGCTGATTGCCCTGAACGCGCCCGCGCGCTTCATCGTGGTGGACCGGGGAGGCCCTGGCGACAACTGCGACGTGGTGCCCATCGGCGATGCCGAAGGCGTTGTGCTGGAGCTGGACAGCGCGCAGGACTGAATGGCCCTGCCCCAATGAACAAAGCCGCCCGAGGGCGGCTTTGTTCATTGGGCGACGGCGGCTCAGGCAGGCACCAGGAAGTCGCGGCTGATGCCCTGACCCAGGTCGTGCACGCGATCCAGGAACTGCGTGAGATAGGCGTGCAGGCCCGTGGCCAGGATTTCGTCGATGCGCGCATAGCGCAAGTCAGCCAGCAGGCGGCCCGCCTTGCGCTGGGTCTCGCGCGACTGGTCGTTGGCCACGCTTTCCAGGTTGGCCACCACTTCCAGCATGCTGGCCAGCAGCGAGCGCGGCATGTCGCTGCGCAGCATCAGCAGCTCGGCCACGCGCTCGGGCGTGATCACGTCGCGGTAGACCTTGCGGTAGACCTCGAAGGCCGAGACGCTGCGCAGCAGCGCGCTCCAGTGGTAGAAGTCGAAGGGCGTGGCCCCTTTGCCCGACGCTCCGTTGCGCGCGCTGCCATGGTAGTCGCGCTCGATGGCGTGGAATTTCACGTCCAGCAGGCGCGCCGTGTTGTCGGCGCGCTCGATGAAGGTGCCCAGGCGCAGGAAGTGGAAGGCCTCGTCCTGCAGCATGGTGCCCAGTGTCACGCCGCGCGACAGGTGCGAGCGGTGCTTGACCCATTCGAAGAACTGGCCCGGATCGCGCTCCCAGTCCCCCTCGGCCAGCAGGCGCTTGAGTTCCAGCCAGGTCTGGTTCTGGGTCTCCCAGGCCTCGGTGGTCAGCGCCCCGCGCACGGCACGCGCATTCTCCCGCGCAGCGCGCAGGCAGGAGGCGATGGACGATGAGTTGCTCTCGTCGCGCACCATGAAGTGCAGCACGGCCTCTCGCTGCACCTCGCCGTGGCGGAAGGCATAGGCGGGGATCAGCTCGCTGATGGACAGCACGCCCTGCCAGGCCTTGCGCGCCGCCTGAGGCGCCTGGGGCAGCATGGAAGTGTCATAGGAGACGTTGAGCATGCGGGCAGTGTTCTCCGCACGCTCCGTGTAGCGGGACATCCAGTACAGATGATCGGCAGTACGGCTGAGCATTCAATGTCCTCCCTCGTTTGACTCACCGGCCCCGAGCACCCAGGTGTCCTTGGTGCCGCCGCCCTGTGATGAATTGACCACCAGCGAGCCTTCCTTGAGCGCCACGCGCGTGAGGCCGCCGGCCACCATGCGTACCTGATTGCCGCTGAGCACGAAGGGACGCAGGTCGATATGCCTTGGAGCGATGCCCTGCTCCACCAGGGTGGGGCAGGTGGACAGCGCCAGCGTGGGCTGCGCGATGTAGCCGCCGGGATTGGCGATGAGCGCGCGGCGGAAATCCTCTATCTCGCCGCGCGAGGCGGCAGGCCCGATCAGCATGCCGTAGCCACCGGCGCCATGGACTTCCTTGACCACCAGCTCATCCAGGTGGTCGAGCACGTAGCGCAGGTCGTCGGGCTTGCGGCACAGCCAGGTCGGCACGTTCTGCAGAATGGGTTCCTCGCCCAGGTAGAAGCGGATCATCTCCGGCACATAGGGATAGACCGATTTGTCGTCGGCCACCCCCGTGCCCGCCGCATTGCAGATGCTGACGTTGCCCGCGCGGTAGGCGCGCATGAGGCCGGGGCAGCCCAGCGTGGAGGTGGGACGGAAGACTTCGGGGTCCAGAAAATCATCGTCCACGCGCCGGTAGATCACGTCCACGCGCTGCAGGCCGCGCGTGGTGCGCATGTAGACCACGTCCTTGTCCACCACCAGGTCCTGGCCCTCGACCAGCTCCACGCCCATCTGCTGGGCCAGGAAGGCGTGCTCGAAGTAGGCGCTGTTGTACATGCCGGGCGTGAGCACCACCACCGTGGGCTCGGGCGTGCCGGCCGGAGCGCTGGCGCGCAGCGTCTCCAGCAGCATGTCGGGATAGTGGGCCACGGGCTCCACGGGATGACGGGAGAACAGGTCGGGGAACAGCCGCATCATCATGCGGCGGTTCTCCAGCATGTAAGACACGCCCGAAGGCACGCGCAGGTTGTCCTCCAGCACGTAGTACACGCCCTCGCCCTGGGCATTGGCGGCACGCACGATGTCGATGCCGGCGATGTGGGCGTAGATGCCGCCCTGCACGGCAAGGCCCCGCATCTCGGGGCGGTACTGGCTGTTGTTCAGCACCAGCTCGCGCGGCAGCAGGCCCGCGCGCAGGATTTCCTGGTCGTGGTAGACGTCGTGCAGAAAGCGGTTGAGCGCCGTCACGCGCTGCACCAGGCCTGCCTGCATGCGCTCCCATTCATGGGACGGGATGACGCGCGGAATCAGGTCGAAGGGAATGAGGCGCTCGGTGCCGGCGCCACTTTCATCCTTGTCGCCGTAGACGGCGAACGTGATGCCTACGCGCCGGAAGATGATCTCGGCCTCGGCGCTGCGCGCTCGCAGCGTCTGTTCGGACTGGCGCGCAAGCCATTGCGCATAGTCCTTGTAGTGCAGGCGCACATCGCTGCCGTCGAACGGCGTCATCGTGTACATCTCGTCAAATGGATGCATTCGTCACCTCCTGTCGCTGCATGTGTACGAGGTAAAGCAAGCTGCGGGCCAGCCCTCGTATCGCACCAGTGTAGCGATAGGTAACCTCAATCCGGACAAGCGGTATCCAGCATATGCCGGCTGCGCGGCCATCGGCACCCGTCCTATCCGCCCTGCCTCTGCGTGATGTGCCTGACGTGCGTGACATGCATGTCCCAGTAACGGCGCGCCCGCTCCCGCTCGCAGACCAGCTGTGCGGGATCGGCAGAGCGCCAATGCGCTGCGCCGCAGCGGGCCGACTGCACCACGCTGGAGCCGTTGGCCTCATAGCGCCGCACCACCTCGGGGACCGGGTGTCCATAACGGCTGCGGTATCCCGCCTGAACCATGGCCCAGCGCGGTGCCAGGGCCTGCACCAGAGCAGTGCTCGATGAGGTGCGGCTGCCGTGGTGCGGCACCAGCAGCCACTGCACGGGCGTGAAGGCGCCGGCCTGCGCCAGCGCCCTTTCCTGTGCAGCCTCGATATCGCCGGCCAGCAAGGCCTGCACCCCGGATGCCGAACGCAGCAGCAGCACGCAGCTGCCCGCATTGGCGTGGGCCAGGGCCTGCGCGGCCGGCAGCGGTTCGCCCGCGGGTGGATGCAGCACCTGCATCTGCACGCCATCCCACTCCCACTGCTGGCCGGCCTCACATCGGCGCACGGCGCCCAGGCCGGCCAGAGCGGGGTCCAGGATCACGGAGTCCGATCCCCAGACCTCGGCCTGCGGCTGCGCGGCATGCACGGCCAAGGCACCGCCCGTATGGTCGCCGTCGCGGTGGCTGAGCCACAGCGCATCCAGGCGCAGCCCCAGGGCCTGCAGCAGCGGCACCAGCACCCGTTCGCCGGCATTGCTATCCATGCCGTACTGCGGACCCGTGTCATACAGCAGGGCGTGCCGGGCCGTGCGCAGCAGCACGGCATTGCCCTGGCCTGTGTCCACGGCCATCAAATCGAACTCGCCATGCGCCGGTGCGGCCGGCGGCCACCACAGGGCCGGCAGACACATGGCCAGGCCCCAGCAACGCCATCCGGCCGGCACCGGAGCCACCAGCGCCAGGCCTGCACCCAGCGCAGCCAGCCCCGCCCACAGCGGCGGCTGCGGCAGCTGCAACACGGCCCAGCCCCACCGGTCCAGCCACTGCAGCAGTTCCAGCAGCGGCGCCAGCGCCAGCGCCGCGCCCGTCCAGAACGGGGGCCACAAGGCCCCCAGCAAGGCCAGTGGCGTGACCACGAAAGTCACCCAGGGAATCGCGGCCAGATTGGCCAGCAGCCCCGACAGCGACAGCTGGCCAAACAGCATCAGCCCCAGCGGCGCCAGCGCCAGAGTGATGCGCCACTGCTCACCCCACAACGCCAGGGCACGGGCGGGCAGCGACGGCCGCACCGCGGCCTGCATGCGTGCATCGGTCGCCAGCAGCACGCCCACGGCGACAAAACTCAGCCAGAAGCCCGCCTGCCACAGGGCCCAGGGATCGAGCACGACAACCACGGCCAGCGCCAGGCACCACACGGCGGGCCAGGGCCAGCGCAGCCCTGTGACGCGCAACGCGGCCACCGTTGCCAGCATGCACACCGTGCGCTGCGCCGGCAGACCCCAGCCGCTGAACAGGGCATAGCCGCCCGCCAGCAGCACGCCAGCCAGCAGGGCCGCCTGCGGCGCCGGGCACCACAGGCAGGCCCGGGCACTGCAACGCCACAGTCGCCCCACGACCAGCGCAGCCAGCCATGCGAACAGGGTGATATGCAGTCCGGAAATACTCATCAAATGGGCCACGCCGGTATGGCGGAACAGCGTCCAATCGTCACGCGCAATGGCCTGCTGATCGCCCATGGCCAGGGCGGCCACCACGCCCAGCATGCGCGGCGACTGCGCGGGGTCCATGCCTACGCGCTGCATGGCTTGCGCGAGTGCGGCTGCCCGGTTCACGATGGCCTCGCGCATCTGCTGGCGCCAGCGCTGCAGGGCGTAGGCGCCGGTGTCGGCCAGCAGGCTCGCCGCTGGCTGTTCGCGCACATAGCCCGTGGCCTGCACGCCCTGCTCCCACTGCCACAGCTCATAGTCGAAACCGTGGGGATTGCGCGCGCCATGCGGGCGCTTGAGCCGCACGGTCAGGTCCCAGCGCTGGCCCGGGCGCAGGACGGGCAGCGACGCTGCGGCGCCCTTGGACGCCCGGGCCCGGGCTGCGTACCAGGACAGCTCGATCAACCCGGGAAACGGCGCCAGGGCCTCTTCGCTGCCCGCGATCTGCGCCTGCTCCACGGCCATGCGCCAGCGCACGCCCTGGGCCATGTTCTGGGGCAGCGATGCCATGACGCCGACGATGCGCAGGTCACGCCCTTCCAGCTGCGGCGACAGCGCGTGGCCCGCAAAGTCCTGGGCACGCCAGCCTGTCAGGCCGGCCGCCAGCGAGGCTGCGCAAGCGGCGACCCACAGGCCGCTGACCGCGCCGCGGCGGCCGCCGGCCCGGGCCCGCCGGACCTGTCCTGACAGACACAGCAAGGCCAGGCCCATCATCAGCAGATACATCCACAGCGGCCACAGCTGCGGCTGCGTGACCTGCCAGGCGGCACCGACCACGCAGCCGAGCAGCCACGGCGTCCACGAAGACGATGAAGGAGTGGGTGCAGGGGCCACAGCGCGCATCCAGGCATGCTAGAAGCAGGTGCCTCGAAGCCACCGTGCTCCGACCCAGATTCGGACAAGAATCAGACTGGCGCATGCCCAGCCCCTGACTTGCCAAGGTGCACGGGGGCTGTGTCACACTGTCCGCCACCCCGGCACTGGCGCCGGATTTTTCTTGTCTCGAAGGAATCAACGATGAGCGTTTACGAACAACTGAAGGCCCTGAACATCGAACTGCCGTCGCCTGCCATCCCGGCGGCAGCCTACGTGCCCTATGTGCAGACGGGCAATCTGGTGTTCCTGAGCGGACATATCGCACGCAAGGACGGCAAGGTCTGGGCAGGCCAGCTGGGCCGTGATCTGCAGACTGCCGACGGCCAGCAGGCCGCGCGCGCCATCGCCATCGACCTGATGGGCACGCTCCAGCACGCCGCCGGCGGCGACCTGGGCCGCGTGCGCCGCATCGTCAAGCTGATGTGCCTGGTCAACTCCACGGGCGACTACACCGAGCAGCACCTGGTGGCCAATGGCTGCAGCGAGCTGCTGGGCCAGGTCTTCGGCGATGCCGGCACGCATGCGCGCAGCGCCTTCGGCGTGGCCCAGATCCCGCTGGGCTCCTGCGTGGAAATCGAGCTGATCGCCGAACTGGCCTGATCGGCATGCCGCCGCACGGCGCCGCCGTGCTCGCAGGCGGCTAGAAACTCTCCCATTGGCCATCCTCGGCTGCCGGTGCGGCGGGCCGGGGCGCCGAGGCCAGCTTGGGCGCCGCCTCCCTTGCTGCGGCAGGCCGCGCGGCAACCGGCCCGACAGCCGCAGGCGCCACGGCTGCTGCCGGCCGCCTTGGCGCTGCGGCCGCGCTGTGCGCAGTGCGCACCGCCGGCGCAGCCTGCCTTGCGAGCGTCGTCGGCGAGGGCGCCAGGTGCGCCACCTTGAACACCGCCACCGTCCGCGACAGCTGCTCGGCCTGCTCACGCAGGCTTTGCGCCGCGGCCGCGCTTTGCTCGACCAGGGCCGCGTTCTGCTGCGTCATCTGGTCCAGCTGTCCCACGGCCTGATTGACCTGGGCCACGCCCGCGCTTTGCTCCGAAGAGGCCGCCGTGATCTCGCCGATGGTGTCGGCCACGCGCTGCACGGACTGCACGATGCCCTCCATGGTGGTGCCGGCATCGCCCACCAGGCGGGCGCCGTCCTCCACCCGTTCCACCGAAGCGCCGATGAGCTGGCGTATCTCCTTGGCAGCCGCCGCGCTGCGCTGGGCCAGCGTGCGCACCTCGCTGGCCACCACGGCAAAGCCCCGGCCCTGCTCGCCGGCGCGGGCCGCCTCCACGGCGGCGTTCAGCGCCAGGATATTGGTCTGGAAGGCAATGGAGTCGATGACGCCGACGATGTCGGCAATCTGCCGGCTGCTGTCGTTGATGCCTTTCATGGTCTCGACCACCCGGGCCACGACCTCACCGCCGCGCTGGGCCACCTGTGACGCGCCCGCCGCCAGGCTGCTGGCCTGCTGCGCACTGCTGGCGCTTTGCTGCAGCGTGCTGGTGAACTGCTCCATGGCGGCTGCGGTCTCCTGCAGGTTGCTGGAGGTCTGCTCGGTGCGCACGGACAGGTCGTGGTTGCCGGTGGCAATCTCGGCACTGGCGATGGCAATGCTGTCCGTGCTCTGGCGCACCTGCTGCACCATGCCCGACAGCGATTCGCTCATGGCCTGCAGCGAGCGCAGCAGGTCGCCGAATTCGTCAGCGCGCTGTGTCTGTCCCTGCGCCGCTGCGCTCAGGTCGCCTGCGGCAATGCGTTCGGCCAGTTCCCTGGCCTGGGCCAGGGGACGGCGGATGCTGGCAATCAGGAAATGGGCGCCGATGACGATGCACAGCAGCAGCACGCCCACGGCCGCAGCGGCAAAACCCACGGTGAGCCTGCGCGAGGCTGCCGTCTCTTCCTGGCTGCTGCGCACCACCTGCTCCTGCATCTGCACGAAGTCGCGCAGCGACTGCAGATAGGCATCCACGGCAGGGTTGTAGGATTGCTTGACCAAGGCCAACGCCTGCTCCTGCCGGCCGTCGGCCTTGAGCTGGCGTGCCTGGGCACGCAGTTCGATCATGGTCTTGCGGGCTGCCGCAATCCTGGCCATCTGCGCCTTGTCTGCGTCGGACAGGGGCATGGCTTCCAGTGATTTCTGCACCTCGGTGATCCGCGCCGAGGTGGCGCTGATCACGTCCTTGAACTCGGCCTCGACGGTAGCATCACTGCTGACCACCAGGGCCTGGGTGCGGGCCGCATTGGTTTCGGTCAGCCCCATCCAGCGCACGGCGGCCTGGACCCGCGCCTGCATCTCCTGGGTGACGGCCTCGGACCGGGCCTGGACCTGGGCCGAGCGATAACCCGACAAGCCGACCACGCCCACCAGCGCCACCACGATGGCGGCCACGGCAAGCCACAGCTTGTGTGCCATGCGAAGTCGCAGCATATCCAGTCTCCCTCATGTTGGAAGACTCCATGTTGAGGCCTGCAGCAGGGCCCGGAGTTCGGAAAAACCCAGAGAAAACCCCTGATCCACCCCTTTCGCGGAAGGCATTGCAGGGGCAGATGCGCTCTTTACTCCACGCGCGTCACGCTTTGCGGCTTGAAGCCCAGGTCGGCCGACTTGCCCTTGCGGCCGCGCGTGCCACGGGCATTGTTGAGACTGCGGATCTCCAGCGTCTCGCTGCGCTCCTTGCCGCCGCGGCCCAGGCCATCGATGCGGATGCTGCGCGTGTAGGCGGCAGCGCCCGCCAGGGTGTCCTTGTCCTCCAGGTCGAGCAGCATCAGCCCGCGACCGCCCTTGGCCATGTGCTTGAGGCTGGCGATCTCGAAGGTGAGGATGCGGCCGCCCGTGGAGGCGCAGATCACATGCGTGGCCGGCAGCAGCAGGCCCGCGCCCTGCTCGCCTTCCTGCGGCTCGGCGCGTGCACCCATGGGCACGCCGTAGGCCGTGGACGGGGCGCACAGCGTCTCGCCGTCGGCCAGCGTCACGAAGGCCTTGCCCGCCTTCTGGCGCGAGACCATGTCGCCCACCATGGCCACGAAGCCGTAGCCGCCCGACCCCGACAGCAGCAGCGCCGTTCCTTCGGCTCCCGCGAAGTAGTACAGGATCTGGGTGCCGGCCTCCAGCTCGATGAGCGTGGTCACGGGCTGGCCATCGCCGCGCCCGCCGGGCAGCTGCGACACCGGCACCGAATAGACCCGGCCATTGCTGCCGAAGGCCAGCAGCTGGTCCACCGTGCGGCACTCGAAGGTGCCGTGCAGGCTGTCGCCGGCCTTGAAGCTGAGCGTGCCCGCATCGATGCCATGGCCCTGGCGCGTGCGCACCCAGCCCTTGTCCGAGATGATGACCGTCACGGGCTCATCGACCACCTTGACTTCGGCGACCACCTTCTTTTCTTCCTGGATCAGCGTGCGGCGCGCATCGGCGAACTGCTTGGCGTCGGCCTCGATCTCCTTGCAGATCAGGCGGCGCATGACGCTATCACTGCCCAGGATGTCTTCGAGCTTGCCCTGCTCGACGCGCAGTTCCTTGAGTTCCTGCTCGATCTTGATGGCCTCCAGCCGCGCCAGCTGGCGCAGGCGGATTTCCAGAATGTCGTCGGCCTGGCGCTCGGACAGCGCAAAGGCATCGATCAGCGCCTGCCTGGGCTCGTCGCTGGCCCGGATGATGGCGATGACCTTGTCGATGTTCAGCAGCACGGCCTGACGGCCTTCGAGGATGTGGATGCGGTCCAGCACCTTGGCCAGCCGGTGCTGGCTGCGCCGCGTGACCGTGGTCTGGCGGAAGGCGATCCATTCCTCGAGCATCAGGCGCAGGCTTTTCTGCACCGGCCGGCCATCCAGGCCGATCATGGTCAGGTTGATGGAGCTGGACGACTCCAGGCTGGTGTGCGCCAGCAGCGCCGTGACCAGCTCCTGCTGCGGCACCTTGCCGGTCTTGGGCTCGAAGACCAGGCGCACGGGCGCATCCTTGCTGGACTCGTCGCGCACGCCGTCGAGCACGGCTAGCATGCTGGCCTTGAGCTGGGTCTGTTCCTGGCTCAAGGCCTTCTTGCCGGTCTTGACCTTGGGATTGGTGATGTCCTCGATCTCTTCGAGCACCTTCTGCGCCGAGACGCCGGGCGGCAGCTCGGTCACCACCATCTGCCACTGGCCGCGCGCCAGCTCCTCGATCTTCCAGCGCGCGCGCAGCTTGAGGCTGCCGCGCCCCGTGCGGTAGGCATCCTGGATGTCGGAGGCGCTGCTGATGATCTGCCCGCCACCCGGATAGTCGGGGCCGGGGATGATCTGGAACAGTTCCTCGTCGCTGAGCTGCGGCCGCTTGATCAGGGCCACGCAGGCGTCGGCCACCTCGCGCAGGTTGTGGCTGGGGATTTCCGTGGCCAGGCCCACGGCAATGCCACTGGCGCCGTTGAGCAGGGCGAACGGCAGGCGCGCGGGCAGCTGCTGCGGCTCCTGCGTGCTGCCGTCGTAGTTGGGCACGAAGTCCACCGTGCCCATGTCGATCTCGTCGAGCAGCAGGCCCGTGATCTTGGACAGGCGCGCCTCGGTGTAGCGCATGGCCGCTGCGCCGTCGCCGTCGCGGCTGCCGAAATTGCCCTGGCCATCGACCAGCGGATAGCGCTGGTTGAAGTCCTGGGCCATGCGCACCAGCGCGTCGTAGGCCGACTGGTCGCCGTGCGGGTGAAAGCGCCCCAGCACATCGCCGACCACGCGCGCGCTTTTGACGGGCTTGGCCGCCGTGTTGTGGTTGGGGCCGCTGTAGCTCAGGCCCATGCGGTCCATGGCGTACAGAATGCGCCGCTGCACGGGCTTGAGGCCGTCGGTGACATCGGGCAGTGCCCGGCCCTTGACGACAGACAGTGCGTATTCAAGGTAGGCGCGCTGTGCGTACTGGCCCAGGTCCAGGGCATCGCCGGCCGCCTGTTGGGCCAGATCCAGAGTGTTTTGATCGCTCATGAAGAAATTCGTGATCTCAATAAATGCAGTGAAGGCCGCTCATCGCGGCGAGGGCAGCCCTGTGGACAAGGTCATCCGTATCCGGGGCGCTGTGCCAGGCTGTGCCGCCACCGCAGGCGCTGCCTGGCCCGCACGCTGGCGCCCGCCCTGCAGCTGCTCGTAGATACCGAGCACGGCCTTCACGTAATTGCGGGTTTCCTGATAGGGAGGAATGGCCTGCCCCGCACGCCGCACGGCACCCTCGCCCGCGTTGTAGGCGGCCAGCACCAGGTCCAGCCGCCCGGGGAACAGCCCCATCAGATGGTTGAGGTAGCGCGCGCCGGCCGGCACGTTGACGGCCGGGTCGGCCAGTTGCTGCCGCACGCTGCGCTGGCGGCTGGCCTCCACGCCGAAGCGCTGGGCCGTGGCGGGCATCAGCTGCATCAGGCCGACTGCGCCCTTGGGCGAGATGGCCTGCGCGTCAAAGCCCGACTCGACGGCAATCACGGCCTTGAGCAGGTCGTAGTCCACCCCCGTGTGGTCCGCCGCCTTGCGCAGGTGGCCGCGCACGCTCTTGTAGCGCGGCGAGATGTCGAAGAAGCTTTGCATCCGCGTGCTCGCCTGCAGCCTGCGCCCGGCATCGCTGCCGCCGTCATCGTCGGCAGCGGCCTCGGCTTCCACCAGCGGGGGCTTGAGTCCCTGCTCGGTGCTGTCATACAGCGAGCCGCGGAAGTAGAGCTTGTAGCGCTCGTCCAGCGCCTGCGCGGCGAAGTGCGTGATGCCGCGCTCGTCCACGAAGGCCCAGAGATCGGCATGCGCGGGCTGCGCCCCCCCCCACAGCGCCAGGGCCGCGCCCAGCGCTGCAAGCGCGCGCGCGGCAGCGGCGCGCGCAGGGTGCGGGCGGTGCGGAAGGTGCTGTGGGGCAGCCGGGCGCAGGGGCATGGGGATCAGATATCCACTTCGATGGCGTCGCCGTGCAACTCCATCAGCTCGCGGCGCGCCGCAGCCTCGCCCTTGCCCATCAGCTTGGTGACGACCTGCTCGGCCGCCGCAAAGTCCAGATTCATGAACTGCACGGGCAGCAGGCGGCGCGTGTCGGGGTTGAGCGTGGTTTCCCACAGCTGCTCGGCATTCATCTCGCCCAGGCCCTTGAAGCGGCTGATCTGGCATTTCTCGCGCGGCACGCCATCCTTGGCGGACTTGTCGAGGATAGCGGTCAGCTCGCCCTCGTCCAGCGCGTACATCTTGGCTGCTGGCTTCTTGCCGCGCGCAGGCACATCGACGCGGAACAGCGGCGGAAGCGCCACATGGATGTGGCCGGCCTCGATGAGCTTGGGGAAGTGGCGGAAGAACAGCGTGAGCAGCAGCACCTGGATGTGCGAGCCGTCCACGTCGGCATCCGAAAGAATGCAGATCTTGCCGTAGCGCAGGCCGGACAGGTCGGGCGTGTCATGGGGGCCATGCGGGTCCACGCCGATGGCCACCGAGATGTCGTGGATCTCGTTGTTGGCGAACAGGCGGTCACGGTCGACTTCCCAGGTGTTGAGCACCTTGCCGCGCAGGGGCAGCACGGCCTGGGTTTCCTTGTCGCGTCCCATCTTGGCGCTGCCGCCGGCCGAGTCGCCCTCGACCAGGAAGACCTCGTTCAGGCTCAGGTCGCGGCTTTCGCAATCGGTGAGCTTGCCGGGCAGCACGGCCACGCCCGAGCCCTTGCGCTTTTCGACCTTCTGGCCCGCCTTCTGGCGGGTCTGGGCAGCCTTGATGGCGATCTCGGCCAGCTTGCGGCCCCATTCCACATGCTCGTTGAGCCACAGCTCCAGCGCAGGGCGAACGTAGCCGCTGACCAGACGCACGGCATCGCGCGAGTTCAGGCGCTCCTTGATCTGGCCCTGGAACTGCGGGTCCAGCACCTTGGCATTGAGCACGTAGCTGGCGCGCGCGAAGACGTCGTCAGGCATGAGCTTGACGCCCTTGGGCAGCAGCGAATGCATCTCGATGAAGGCCTTGACCGCCTGGAACAGGCCGTCGCGCAGGCCGCTGTCGTGCGTGCCGCCGGCCGTGGTGGGGATCAGGTTGACATAACTTTCGCGCAGCGGCGCGCCATCCTCGGTGAAGGCCACACACCAGGCGGCGCCCTCGCCTTCGGCAAAGCTGTCGTGGTTGCGGTCGGCAAAGCCCTCGCCTTCGAACAGGGGGATGACGGCCTCGCCATGCAGGCTTTGCTGCAGATAGTCGCGCAGGCCGCCCTTGAACTGCCAGGTCTGGGTGTCGCGCGTCTTCTCGTTGACCAGGGTCACCGACACGCCGGGCATGAGCACGGCCTTGCTGCGCAGCAGATGCATCAGCTCGCCCATGGGCAGCTGGGAGGATTCGAAGTAGCGGGCATCGGGCCACACGCGCACGGTCGTGCCCTGCTTGCGTTCGCCTGCGGCCAGCGGCCGCGATTGCAGGGGCTCGACCACGTCGCCGCCCGAGAAGGCGATGGTGGCCACCTTGCCCTCGCGGTGGATGCAGGCCTCAAGGCGCGTGGCCAGCGCATTCGTGACCGAGACGCCCACGCCATGCAGGCCGCCCGAGAAGCTGTAGGCGCCGCCTTTGCCCTTGTCGAACTTGCCGCCCGCATGCAGGCGGGTGAAGACCAGCTCCACCACGGGCGCCTTTTCCTCGGGGTGCATGCCGAAGGGGATGCCCCGGCCGTCGTCCTCGACGCTGTAGGAGCCGTCGGAATGCAGGGTGAAGCGGATTTTCTTGCCGAAGCCGGCCAGCGCCTCGTCGGCCGCGTTGTCGATCACCTCCTGCAGCACATGCAGGGGGTTGTCGGTGCGCGTGTACATGCCGGGACGCTGCTTGACGGGCTCCAGGCCCTTGAGCACGCGTATCGAGCCTTCGGAGTATTCGCTGGCGGAAGTAGGAGATGGTTTGACTGCCATGGGGGCGGATTGTAGTGCGCGGCCCGGCTCAGTGCTGGATACATTCACAGTCATTGACATTGACTATCCCGAAAAGGCCAGTGCCGCCAAGGGCTACGAAGTGCCGCGCTGGCGCATGGGCGACCCACGCGTCGCAGCGCAAAACCCGGAGTTTCGCTAAAGTTTGCCGCATGCACAAAAACAACCAACCCATGTCCATGGTGCAGATACTGCTGTGCGGGGGCGCAGTCGTGACGCTGTCCATGGGAATCCGGCACGGCTTCGGCCTGTGGCTGCAGCCCATCACCCAGGAGATGGGCTGGACGCGCGAGTCCTTCGCGCTGGCCATTGCCATCCAGAACCTGTCCTGGGGCGTGCTCGGCATCTTCGGCGGCATGCTGGCCGACCGCTTCGGCGCCTTCCGCGTGCTCCTGGTGGGCGCGCTGCTGTATGCGCTGGGCCTGGCCGGCATGGCCATGGCGCCCACGACAACCTGGTTCGCCCTGACGGCCGGCGTGGTGATAGGCGCAGCCCAGGCCGGCACCACCTATGCCGTGATCTACGGCGTGCTGGGCCGCCAGATTCCCGTGGCGCGGCGCAGCTGGGCCATGGGCGTGACGGCGGCGGCGGGCTCCTTCGGCCAGTTCTTCATGGTGCCCGTGGAAGGCAGCCTGATCTCGAACTTCGGCTGGTCCAACGCCCTGCTGCTGCTGTCGCTGTGCGCCCTGATGATCATTCCGCTGGCCTTCGGCCTGCGCGAGCCGGGCTTCACGGCCGGCAATACCCGACCCGTGCGCGACCAGAGCGCGGGCCAGGCCGTCGCCGAAGCGCTGCGCACGCCCAGCTTCGTGCTGCTGACGGCTGGCTACTTCGTCTGCGGCTTCCAGGTGATGTTCATCGGCGTGCACATGCCCAGCTACCTCAAGGACTACGGCCTGGCACCGCAGGTGGCCAGCATCTCGCTGGCGCTGGTGGGGCTGTTCAACATCGTCGGCACCTACGTGGCCGGCAACCTGGGCCAGCGCCTGCCCAAGCGCTACCTGCTGTCCACCATCTACTTCACGCGCTCGGTGGTGATCGTGCTCTTCCTGCTCGCGCCGCTGACGCCCTGGTCGGTCTACATCTTCTCGGCCGCCATGGGACTGCTGTGGCTGTCCACCGTGCCGCTGACCAATGCCACCGTGGCCCAGATCTTCGGCGTGCAGCATCTGTCCATGTTGAGCGGAATGGTGTTCTTCAGCCACCAGGTCGGCAGCTTCCTGGGTGTCTGGCTGGGCGGCTATCTGTATGACCACACCGGCAGCTACCAGGTGGTCTGGTACCTGGCCATCGGCCTGGGCGTGGCCGCCGGCCTGCTGAACCTGCCGATACGCGAAGCCCCGGTGGCAAGGCCGCGTGCGGCGCAGGCGGCGGCCTGACATGACGACAGCCACCACGCCCCGCCCACAGCTGCTGCGCAGGCTGGCGCTGTGGGCCGCCGTGCTGCTGGTGCTGGGCCTGGTCTTCATGCTCTATCTGCAGCCCGAGTTCATGCTGGGCATGGCCGACCAGCTCTGGGCCTGCTTCTGAAATTGAAGCGCGGCAAAGGCCTGGCGGCACAATGGCGGCCGCTTTCAATTCATTTCCGAAATTTCACATGCACGCAGCCACGCCGCCTTCGCCCTGGATCCAACGCTGGTCGCATCTTCTGGCACCCGAGGCCACCGTGCTCGACGTGGCCTGCGGCCCTGGCCGCCACATGCGCTGGTTCCATGCACGCGGCCATGCAGTGACGGGCGTGGACCGCGACGCCCAGGCCCTGGCCGGCCTGCAGGGCGTGGGCGAGCTGCTGTGCGCCGACATTGAAAACGGCCCCTGGCCCCTGCCCGGCAGGCAGTTCGGCGCCGTGGTCGTGACCCACTATCTGTGGCGCCCGCTGTGGCCGGCGCTGCTGGACAGCGTGGCCCCCGGCGGTGTGCTGCTGTACGAAACCTTTGCCCAGGGCAACGAGGCCTTCGGCAAGCCTTCCCGGCCCGATTTCCTGCTGGCGCCCGGCGAGCTGCTGCAGGCCTGCGCGGGCTGGCACATCGTGGCCTACGAGCACGGCCAGCTGGGCGAGCCCGATCGCGTGGTCCAGCGCATTGCGGCACTGCGCCCCGATGCAACAGGCCGGGAACCCGTGGCCATGCTGGCGCATCAGAAGGCGTCAGGCTCTGCAATCGCCTGAATCCCTACAGGCGACCGCCTTGGGCCTGCCTCCGACACTCGTTAGAATGATCCTTTCCCGTTTTTTCTTGCGGACATGACATCCTCCTCCGTCGCTCTCACTGGCAGCATCGTTGCCCTCATCACGCCCATGCACGAGGACGGTAGTGTTGACTACCCGGCGCTGCGAAAACTCATCGACTGGCATGTGGCCGAGGGCACGGACTGCATCGGCGTGGTGGGAACGACAGGCGAATCCCCCACCGTCAACGTGGAGGAACACTGCGAAATCATCCGCGTGTCCGTCGAGCAGGCTGCGGGCCGCGTTCCCGTGATGGCAGGCTGCGGGGCCAACAGCACGCACGAGGCCATCGAGCTGGCCCGCTACGCCAAGAAGGTCGGTGCCGACAGCCAGCTGCAGGTCGTGCCCTACTACAACAAGCCCACGCAGGAAGGCCAGTACCAGCATTTCAAGGCCATTGCCGAAGCGGTGGGCGACCTGCCTGTGGTGCTCTACAACGTGCCCGGCCGCTCGGTGGCCGACATGCAGCACGACACCGTGCTGCGCCTGGCGCAGATTCCCGCCATCATCGGCATCAAGGAAGCCACGGGCAACATCGAACGCGCCCAGTGGCTGATCCGTGAAGTGCCCGAAGGCTTCGGCGTGTACTCCGGCGATGATCCGACCGCTGTGGCACTGATGCTGTGCGGCGGCCACGGCAACATCAGCGTCACGGCCAACGTGGCGCCGCGCCTGATGAGCGATCTGTGCAAGGCGGCCCTGGCCGGCGACGTGCGCACCGCCATGGACATCCAGATGCGCCTGATGCCTGTGCACAAGAACCTCTTCGTCGAGGCCAACCCCATTCCCGTCAAGTGGGCCGCAGCCCGCCTGGGCCTTTGCGGCCCGGCCATGCGCCTGCCAATGACACCCCTGAGCAAGAATCTGGAAGCCACCGTGGAAGCCGCCCTGAGCTCCGCTGGCCTGCTGTGAGGCGCCCCGCCCCACCGACCGAACGCACCAAGGATATTCGCGTGAAACAGCCCATTGCACGTCTGAGCCTGCTGAGCCTGGCCATCGGCCTGACAGCCTGCACGACCACGTTCCAAGAGAGCAAGATCGACTACAAGAGCGCCGGCAAGCAGCAGGCGCCCACCCTGGAAGTCCCGCCAGACCTGACACAGCTGTCCACGGACTCCCGCTACGCCGTGCCCGGCGGCGTGGTCTCCGCCGCCGCCATGGAAGCCAACTCCAAGGCGCAAAAGCCGGCAGAGGGCCGAACGGCCACCGCCGCCCTGGGCGATGTGCGCATCGAGCGCAATGGCGAGCAGCGCTGGCTGGTGATCAAGCGTCCGGCCGACCAGCTGTGGGAGCCCGTGCGCGACTTCTGGCTGGAAAACGGCTTCATCTTCACCACTGAAGACCGCCAGCTCGGCATCATCGAAACGGATTGGGCCGAGAACCGCGCCAAGATCCCGCAGGACGTGATCCGCAAGACGCTGGGCAAGGTCTTCGACGGCCTGTACTCCACCAGCGAGCGCGACAGGTTCCGCACCCGCCTGGAGCGCTCGGCCGACGGCTCCACCGAGGTCTACATCACGCACCGCGGCATGCAGGAGGTTTACACCAGCGCCCAGAAGGACCAGACCATCTGGCAGCCGCGCCCCTCCGATCCGGAACTGGAAACCGAATTCCTGCGCCGCCTGATGGTCAAGCTCGGCGTGAGCCAGGAGCAGGCCGACGCCGTGGCCAAGGCCAACACCACCACGGCAGCCGCCACCGGCAGCGTGCGCATGGAATCCACCAACGGACAGCCCGTGCTGCAGATCGACGAAGGCTTTGACCGCGCATGGCGCCGTGTCGGCGTGGCCCTGGACCGCACGGGCTTCACCGTGGAAGACCGCGACCGCAGCCGCGGCATCTACTTCGTGCGCTATGTGGCGCCCGATGCCAAGGTCGAGCCCAAGGGATTCTTCAGCAAGCTGTTCAGCCGCTCGCCCGACGCGGCCGCGCCGGTCAAGTACCAGATCCAGGTGCGCAGCGAGGGCGACAAGTCCACGGTCACCGTGCTCAACACCCAGGGCCAGCCAGAGACCTCGGCCAATGCCCAGCGCATCGTGCGCGTCATCACCGACGACATGAAGTAGGCGATCCTCACGTCGGGATTGAGGCGGCAGCCGCCGCCCTCGCCTGCAGCCACCGCGCATTCACTTGCCGGTGGCTTTTTTGCATACGGGCCGTCGTGCATAGACCATGGATATGCATGACCGGGCCCTGGTGGACGAAAAAAAACCGCAGCCCGAAGGATGCGGTTTTTTCGCAGCACAAGCCTAAGCCTGTGCCACCGGCGAAGGCCGGATTACTGCTTGGTGGCTTCCTTGGCGGCAGCGTCGGCAGCAGCCTTGGCGGCGTCTGCAGCAGCAGCGTCAGCAGCGGGAGCGGCAGGTGCAGCTGCGTCAGCGGCGGGCGCTGCGGGAGCAGCTGCGTCGGCGGCGGGAGCAGCAGGAGCGGCTTCTGCGGGAGCGGGAGCTGCCGGTGCGGGAGCTTCAACAGCAGGAGCGGGAGCGGGGGCCGGAGCCTCTTCCTTCTTGCCGCAAGCGGCCAGAGCTGCAGCAGCGATCACGGTAGCCAGGATCAGAGAGTTCTTCATCACAGTTTCCTAGAGAGTAGGTAAGAAGACAGTAAACAGGAGGGCCCCGCCATTGCGACACCGGATGCAGGCAACCGGAGCGCTACGGCCAAGCCGCGTCAAAACATTCATTCGACTCGCGTCAGATTATAGGGAGGTTTTCCCGAAGCTGACCGAAACTGACAGCCTCAGAACAATTCCGCACAAATCCTCTTGCAAAGTCCGGATGGGGCAGTGGATTGACTGCCTTGACATGCACTGTGTAACAAAAGCAGGTGGCTGTCAATTTACTGACGGACTCAAGACAATTCTTTACAAATCTAACGAAGTCCGCCCTTGTTCAGCAGCACGCTGTCAACAGTGAATGCCCGAACTTAGCATGCCTGTGGCGCAGCGTCTACCCGGTTCAGGACAGCTTGCCGCCACGCACCCAGCCTGCGTCAAACCACGAGGACAGCAGCTCCAGCGCATCGTCGCTGGCCTTGGCCAGATCGGTGCGCGACAGCGCGCGCGTGTCGGCCAGCTTGCGCATCAGCGTGGCATCGCGGCCACCGGCCAGATAGCTTTCTCCGTTGATGAAGATGTGCCTGGCGTCATACATCATGCGGGTGCGGCGGTCCAGGACCACGCTCTCGAACATGCCGTTTTCCTCGCCATGCTCGAACCACACATTGGCCTTGGGCTCGGTCATGTACTCGCCCAGAGCGCGCTCCAGCGCCAGCGGCTCGGCCAGCGCGCGTTCCAGCGACTTGCGGGCGAAATCGTGCAGGCTGGCGGGAATCTCGCCCGGGGCTTCGACGGCCGGCTGGTCGGGATCGCGGTAGACGACCGGCACTTCGGGCTCATCGGGCTCGTCGGACATGCGCAGCAGCAGCTCGCGGGCCAGCTCGTCGCGCGCGGGCGAGCGAAAGCCGATGGAGTACGTCATGCACTCGCCTTCGGCGATGCCGTCATGGGCCCACTTCGGGGGCAGGTAGAGCATGTCGCCGGGCTCGAGCACGAATTCCTCTTCCGGCTCGAAATGCGAGAGCACCTTCAGCGGCACATCGGGCTGCAGCGACAGGTCCTTCTGGCGGCCGATGCGCCAGCGCCGGCGGCCATGGGCCTGCAGCAGGAAGACGTCGTAGCTGTCGAAATGCGGGCCGACGCCGCCCTGGTCGGTGGCAAAGCTGATCATCAGATCGTCCAGCCGCGCCTCGGGCACGAAGCGGAACTGCTGCATCAGCTGGTGCACGCCGTCGTCGTGCAGGTCCACGCCCTGCACGAGCACGGTCCATCCGGGCTTTTGCAGCGAGGGCAGGCTGCGGCGCGACAGCGGGCCGTGGCTGAGCTTCCAGTGGCCACCGTCCTGCTGCTGGATCAGGCGCGACTCCACACCGTCCTCGCCTGCCATGGCCAGCAGCCTGGCGCGGGGAATCAGGGGCTTGAAGCCCGGGATTGCCTGGCGCACCAGCAAGGGCTTCTTGTGCCAGTGGCGGCGCATGAATTGGGAAGCGGTAAGCCCGCCCAGCAGGGCAAGCGGTGTGTTGGTGTCCATGAAATGGTCCGAAGTGAGCGAAGAGACAGGGCGGCATTGTCCTATGCGGGCATTGCCCTGTCCTGGCGCCAGCGCAAGCTGCCCCGCAATGGCTTCGTGGCAGTCAGCCGGCCGGCTTGCGCATGGCCCTGAAATCCGAGGGCGACAGGCCCGTATAGATCTTGAAAGCGCGGCTGAAATGCGCGGTGCTGCCAAAGCCGCAATCCATGGCGACCTCGGTGATGGTGCGCTGCGCCTGGGCGGGCTGCAGCAACTCGCGCATGCACAGCTCCAGGCGGCTGTGCTGTATGAAGGCGCCCAGGCTGGTCTGACTGTCCGCAAAGGCGTTGTGCAGATGGCGCTTGCTGCAGTTGAGCGCGGCGGCCACGGACTCCACCGACAGGCCCGGGTCGCGCAGATGGGCCGCCACATGGGCGCGGATGCGGTCCTGCAGCGCCATCTGCTGCGTGCCTGCCGTGCCCTGCCCGGCCAGTTCCTGCAGCGACAGATGGACCATGTCCACCAGCAGCTCGCCCGCGCGGCGCGCCAGATGCGGCGCCATGCCGGGCAGCTCCTGGTACGTGCTGCGCATGGTTTCCAGCGCGATGCGGGCAATGCCCGAGCTGCCGCCCACATTGCGCCCCATCAGCCCTTCCAGCCGGATGCCCCGTTCCACGATGGCCTGGCGCGGCAGCATCACGATGAGGTGTTCGGACCATTCGGGGTTGGTGACCTCGTACTCCTGCGCCGTGTCATAGATCACCCAGCTGCCCTTGCGCACGCTGGCCTCGCGGTTGTGCTGGCGCACGCTGGCCACGCCCTCCCAGGGCGCGACGATCTTCAGATAGGGGGACTCATGGGCGCGCAGGCCCTGCATGCTGCGCATGACGCGGTGGCGGCCCGCCTCCAGCCGGGTCAGCACCACATCGCCGGCATTGGCCACGCGCACATGGCCTTCGAACAGGCGATCGCCATAGACATCGGTATCCAGGCCAGCAAACAGGCGCGACATCCAGGCGTGCCAGGCCGACGCTGTCTCGCCGGGCGGCAGTCCGTCGGTGCTCAACACCATGGCATCGGTCATGTGCGGTCTCTCCTGCTCGCCGCACGGGTGAAGGATCTGTGTGCGGCCATGGACGTGATTATGGGAAAGTGCAGGCCCGTCGCGCCCCATGGCTTTCCCCGCGGACAGCCAGGACAAGGGTAAACCCCGGAGCCTGTGCACGATCCGTCATGCGCTTTGTGCGCGCAGCGGGCTGCCTGCGCCATCGCCTGCTTCTACGATGACCGGCACGCCCGGCTACGCCAACGCCCAGGCCACAACCGCATACCAAGGAGACAGTCATGATCGAACAAACCATGCTCATCGCAGGCCAGGCCGCACAGGCCGGCAATGGCGCCACCTTCGAGCGCCGCAATCCGCTGGACGGATCGGTGGCCACGCGCGCCCCGGCCGCCACGCCCGAAGATGCCGTGCGCGCCGTCGAAGCCGCGCAAAAGGCTTTCCCCGCCTGGGCCGCGCTGGGCCCGACCGAGCGCCGCCAGATGCTGATGAAGGCATCGCAGGCGCTGGAGGCCAAGACCGAGGCCTTTGCCGCCGCCATGGCCGCCGAGACGGGCGCCTCGGGCATCTGGGCCGGCTTCAACGTGCACCTGGCCGCCAACATGTTCCTGGAGGCCGCATCGCTGACCACCCAGATCAATGGCCAGATCATTCCCTCGGACGTGCCCGGCAGCCTGGCCATGGCCGTGCGCCAGCCCGCTGGCGTGGTGCTGGGCATTGCGCCCTGGAATGCACCCGTCATCCTGGCCGTGCGCGCCATCGCCACGCCGCTGGCCTGCGGCAACACCGTGGTGCTCAAGGGCTCGGAGCTGTGCCCCGCCACGCACGGCCTGATCATCGAGGCCCTGCAGGAAGGCGGCCTGCCGCCCGGCGTGGTCAACTTCGTGACCAATGCGCCCGAAGATGCCGGCGCCGTGGTCGAGGCCATGGTGGCCCACCCGGCCGTGCGCCGCGTGAACTTCACGGGCTCCACGCGCGTGGGCCGCATCATCGGCCAGACCTGCGCCAAGTACCTCAAGCCCGCCATTCTGGAGCTGGGCGGCAAGGCGCCCTTCGTGGTGCTGGACGATGCAGACATCGACGCCGCCGTGGCCGGCTGCACCTTCGGTGCCTTCGCCAACTCGGGCCAGATCTGCATGTCCACCGAACGCATCATCGTGGACGAGTCCGTGGCCGGGGATTTCCTGGACAAGCTCGTGGCCCGTGCCACCTCGCTGCCGCTGGGCGATCCGCGCAAGGGCCCCGTGGTGCTGGGCTCGGTGGTGGACATGGCCACCGTGGAGCGCGCCAACCGCCTGATCGACGACGCGCTGGCCAAGGGCGCAAAACTGCTGTGCGGCGGCAAGGCCACCAACACCCTGATGGCGGCCACGCTGATCGACGGCGTCACGCCCGAGATGGAGATCTTCCGCGAGGAAACCTTCGCCCCCGTCAAGGCCATCGTGCGCGTACGCGGCGAGGAGCAGGCCATCGCCATGGCCAACGACAACGAGTTCGGCCTGTCCTCGTCCGTCTACACCCGCGACACCGCACGCGGCTGGCGCGTGGCCGCGCGCATCGAGGCCGGCATCTGCCACGTCAACGGCCCCACCGTGCATGACGAGGCACAGATGCCCTTTGGCGGCGTGAAGAACTCGGGCTACGGCCACTTCGGCGGCCAGGCAGGCATCGACGCCTTCACCGAGACGCGCTGGATCACCATGCAGACCGCGCCCCGCCACTACCCGTTCTGATCGGCAGGACTCGCCGCCCGGCCTGCGCAGCAGCCGGGCCGCCGTGGGAAAATCGCGCCAACGCGGCCGCCGGCACGCCTTCGTCAAACAAGGGCGCGCGCGGCGGTCTTTCTTTTTCCCCACCGCGGCATGGGCCGCACAAGCTGCACACCATGGAAATCACAGAACAATGCGTGGTCGCTCTGACCTGGACCCTCAAGGACACCCTGGGCGAGGAACTGGACGTGCTCGATGAGCCCGTGGAGTTCCTGGTCGGCGGCGACGACCTGCTCAAGCGCATCGAGGAGGCTCTGCAGGGCCACGGCCAGGGCAAGGTCCTGAACCTGCACCTGGAGCCCGAGGAAGCCTTCGGCGACTACAACGAAAGCCTGATCTTCCTGGAGCCGCGCGCCCTGTTCCCGGCAGAGCTGGAAGAAGGCATGAGCTTCGAGGCCAGCGCCCTGCCCAAGGGCTGCAGCGCCGTGCCGCCCGACCTGCTCTACACGGTGACCGAAATCTATCCCGAGCATGTGGTGCTGGACGGCAACCATCCGCTGGCCGGCATCGCGCTGCGCCTGCACCTGAAGGTCGAAGGCGTGCGCGAAGCCACCGAGGAGGAAATCGGCCGCGGCTCGGCCGGCACCGGTTTCTTCCGCATCCAGCCCATGGCACCGGGCAACGACACGCTGCACTGAAATTGCCGCGCTGAAATGGCAAAGGGCTCCCTTCGGGGAGCCCTTTTGCATGGAGCGAGCCTGGTACTCAGCGCAGAAGCTGGTTGTTGTCCACGCGCACGCTCTCGCCTACGCGCAGCTGCGGATTGCTCTGGTAGTCGAACACGCGCGTGCTGCCGTCGTTCAACTGCACGGTGACACGGTAGACATCGCGCAGGTCGCCAGGGCCGGTGTTCTTCTCGATGGCATTGCCCGCCATGGCACCGCCCACCACGCCCGCAATGGTGGCGATGTCGCGCCCGCTGCCCTTGCCCACCTGACGGCCCAGCACGCCGCCGACCACGCCACCCACCACTGCCCCGGCACCTATGCCCGAGCCACCGATGCCGCTGGGCTGCTGGATCTGAACCAGTTGCACATTGGTCACGCGCCCCTGCTGCACATAGCCACCGCCGCCCGGATAGGCCGTGCCGGGCTGGCCGCTGCCGGGATAGCCCCCGCTGGGGTAGCCCCCGGCGGGATATCCGCCAGCGGGATAGCCACCTGCAGGGTAGCCGCCACCCGGATATCCGCCCTGCTGTGGATAGCCCGCGCAGGCGCTGAGCATCAGCGCTGCAATGCAGCTGGTGCCGATGGCGCCCAAGCGATGAATGGAAGGGGGCATGGAAATCTCCTGTGTACTGTCCGTGGATCGATCAAGGGCAGCCGCCGACCCGGCCTGCGGCTGCATACCACTGCAACGCCCCAGGCTGCATGTGCGCCGACCGGACTGAACACTTGCTGACAAAAATCAGCCCGCCGGCCCGGCCTCAATTGCGTGCGCGAATGCTGAGCACGTTGCCGTTGTTGCCATCGACATAGAGCTTCACGGGACGGCCATCGCTGGTCTGGCCCTTGACCTGGTAGAGGCCGTCTTCCCACTCGATCTCGCGCAGGTCGCGGTAGCCCAGGCCTTCCATGCGCTCGAAGACTTCGCGGATGCTCAGGCCCGGCCCCTGGAAGGCGCCGCGCACGGAGGCCACCGTGGTGGCCACGGCTTCGCCGGCCTGCACGGTCACCGAAGGACCGCCCGTGGCGGCGGCCTGGGCCTGCATCTGGGCGACCAGCCCGGCAGTGGCGATCAGAACAATGCCCAGGCCCGTCAGGCCATGGCGTGCAGCGCGGGAAATCAGTTGTCGGATGGAAGGCATGAGGTTCTCCTTGGCATGTGAAGGTCGGCGTCTGGGCCGGCGATTGGGTCGGCGATTGGGCTGGCGATGCATCTGAAAAGGCCGCATCTGCCGGCTGCTGCGCCTTCGTTTCCGGTGGATTGCGACGGCGTGCAGCCATTGTTCGATGCAGGCCATGAACGCAAGCTGAAGCAGCCGTTCATCCGAGGTTCATCCACGCTGGGCTATAAAGTTTTCCATGCCCACTCCATCCTTCTCCATTCCTCGCAGGTCCTGGATGCTGCTGGCCTCGCTGCTGCTGATGGCGGCGGCACTGGCCTCCTGGACCACGCCCTCGGATGCCGGCGACAGCGACCATGAACTCGCTCGCCAGGCCCTGCAGCAAGGCCGCGTGCTGCCGCTGCGCACCGTGCTCGACCAGGTCGAGCGCGACTACCAGGGCCAGGTCATCAAGGTCGAGTTCGAGCATGACGACGGCCGCTTCATCTACGAGATCCGGCTGCTGCAATCGGGCGGCCGCGTGGCCAAGCTCAAGATCGATGCACGCGATGGCAAGGTGCTGAGCTTCAAGCGCAAGGACTAGACGCAGATGCGAATCCTCGTGGTGGAAGACGAACCCACGCTGAGCAGCCAGCTCGTGCAGGCGCTGCAGCAGGCCGGGCATACGGTGGAGACGGCGGCCGACGGCGCAACGGCCCAGTACCTGGGCGAGGTCGAGGAGTTCGATGCCGCCGTGCTGGACCTGGGCCTGCCCGTGCGCGATGGCCTGACGGTGTTGCGCGCCTGGCGCGAACAAGGGCGGGTCATGCCGGTGATGATCCTCACGGCGCGCGGCGCCTGGCATGAGAAGGTGGCCGGCATGGATGCCGGCGCCGACGACTATCTGGCCAAGCCCTTCCACATGGAAGAGCTGATGGCCCGCCTGCGCGCCCTGCTGCGCCGGCTCAGCCCGCACGCCAGCGCCCAGTGGCAATGCGGCCCCATCGTGCTGGACTCGCGCCAGGCGCGTGTGAGCGTGGCGGGCCAGCCGCTCACGCTGACCAGCCATGAATTCAAGGTGCTGGCCCTGCTGATGCAGCGCGTGGGCCAGGTGATATCGCGCACCGAGCTGTCCGAACACATCTACCCGCAGGACAGCGACCGCGACTCCAACACCATCGAGGTCTTCGTCGGCCGCCTGCGCAAGAAGCTGCCGGCCGGCAGCATAGAGACCGTACGCGGACTGGGCTACCGGCTGGTGGAAGGCGCGCCCGCTGCATGAACGCACCACAGGAAGGACAGGTATCCCGGCTCGGTGATTCGCTGCGCCTGCGCCTGCTGGCCGGCACGCTGGCCTGGGTGCTGGCGGCCGTGCTGCTGGCCGGCTGGGGACTGCGCGGACTGTTCCGCGATCACATCGCGCAGCAGTTGCAGGCGCAGCTGGTGCTGCAGCTCGACCAGCTCAGCGCAGCCGTCAACAGCCTGCCCGGCGGGCGCATCGAAGTCGGACTGGCCGTGGGCGATCCGCGCCTGGCGCAGCCGCTGTCAGGCCTGTACTGGCAGATCGACCAGGTGAGCGATGGGGCGGGCCCGCCCGAGAAGGCCGGCCTGCTGCGCTCTCGTTCGCTGTGGGACCAGACGCTGGACTGGCACCAGTTCCGTGCCGATGCCGGCAATCCCGGCGAACACCGGGAAGACACGGCGTTGAGCACGGGCATGCTGCCCGATGGCCAGGGCCACCCGCTCGTGGCCGTGGCACGCCCCCTGCAATTGCCCGAAGCCGACGCGCCGCCGTTGCGCCTGATCGTTGCGGCCGACAGCGCCCTGCTGGCCGAGCCCATGCAGCGCTTCACCACCATGCTGATCGCCGCACTGGGCACGCTGGCGGCCGGGCTGGCTCTGGCCGTGGTGCTGCAGCTGCGCCTGGCGCTGCGGCCGCTGCAGTTGCTGCGCACAGGCCTGGCCGACGTGCGCAAGGGCGCCACGCCGCGCCTTGAAGGCCGGTTTCCGCAGGAACTGCGCCCCCTGGTGCAGGAGTTCAATCATGTGCTGGATGTGAACGCCGACATGGTCCAGCGCGCGCGCACGCAGGCCGGCAATCTGGCCCATGCCGTGAACACGCCCCTGTCGATTCTTGGCAACGCCGCCGCGCAGGAAAGCGGAGCGCTGGCCGAACTGGTGCGCGAGCAGGTGACCAGCGCCAGCCGCCAGGTGGACCACCATCTGGCCCGGGCCCGCGCCGCAGCGCGCCAGGCGACCGGCTTGCGCACGCCCTTGGAGCCGCCACTGGCCTCGCTGGTGCGGACCATGGAGCGCCTGCATGCCGGACGCGGCATCCGCTTCACGCTGAAGAGGGATGCGCAGCTTTGGGACTTTCTGGGCGACGGCCAGGACCTGATGGAAATCCTGGGCAACCTGCTGGACAACGCCGGAAAATGGGCGGCCCAGGCCGTGAGCCTGGAAGTCCAGGGCCTGGAGCACGATCAGGCCGGCGGCCCCTTGCTGCTGACGGTGGACGATGACGGCCCCGGCATCGAAGACGCCGACCTTGGCCGCATCTTCGAGCGCGGCGAGCGCCTGGACGAGCGCAGGCCCGGCGCAGGCCTGGGCCTGGATATCGTGCGTGACCTGGTGCAGACCTATGGCGGCAGCATCGCAGCCAGCCGCTCGCCGCTGGGCGGCCTGCGCATGCAGCTGCACCTGCCCGGAGCGCGACGAGAGGCATGAGCGCGGGAGGCCGCAGGGCAGCGGCTCAACCCCCTCTCAGCGCACGCAGCACCTGCACCAGGGTGTCTGCCTGGGGAAACAGCCAGTCGGCCGCAGCGCCCAGCGCCACGGCGCCCACCAGCGCGCCCAGCACCGGCTTCCAGCTCAGGCGCAGCGCGGCCAGCAGCCAGCCTTCGCGCTCCACCACGTAGAGCGTGCGCGCCATCAGCAGCGCAAAGGCCACCTCCACCGCCACAGCCAGGAACAGGTCGGCCCCAAAGACCAGCCACAGCAGCGACCCGGCGCCCGTGACCGCGACCAGCAGCGCCGCAAACACCAGCAGCACCGGCACCAGGACGACGGCGCCTTCGTCCAGCCCATCGATGCCCGGCAGATCAAAGCCTTGCGACGCCGAGGAAGCGGCTTCGGACATGGCACCGCCGTCGTCCCAGCTGCCGCTGGAGCCACCGCCGCCATAAGAGCCGCCCTGCCCGCTCTCGAATCCGCCAGCCTCGGGCGTGCGGGCCGGTGAAGAACCGCTGCCGCCGGGCGCGGCATCGGGCACATCCGGCCCATCCCAGTCGCGGCGCAGCATGCACTCGGCCCACAGGCGTACCAGCAGCAGATACAGCAGATAGCCGCAGACCAGGGCCACGCCGTAGCGCAGCGCCATGCTGTGCACGCCCGCATGCAGCAAGGCCAGGCTCAGCAGCGACATGCCGGCCAGGCTGAGGCCGCCCGTCAACGCCGCATGCAGTCGCAGCCAGTGGCGCTGCTGCAGGCGGCGGCGCATGCGGTCTTCCTGCGTGAGCACCACGCGCGTCCACGACGCGGATGGGCGATGGCGCGTGCGCCGGGATGGCCTGGCCATGCGGACTCCTCCCTGAAGCGATGCCCTGGCAGCGCAGCTGCGGGCGATGTCTGGCGGAAAGCCTTATTGCTTGCCGGTGGAGCCGTAGCCGCCCGCACCGCGCTCGGAGGCCGACTCGAACTCCTCGACCACATTGAAGCTGGGCTGCACCACGGGCACGATGATCAGCTGGGCCAGGCGGTCCATGGGCTGCAGCGTGAAGGCCGTGGCCGAGCGGTTCCAGGCGCTGACCATGAGCTGGCCCTGGTAGTCGCTATCGATCAGGCCGACCAGGTTGCCCAGCACGATGCCGTGCTTGTGGCCCATGCCCGAGCGCGGCAGGATCATGGCGGCGTAGCCGGGGTCCTTGAGGTACATGGCCATGCCCGTGGGCACCAGTTGCCATTGGCCGGGCTCCAGCGTCAGCGGCGCATCGATGCAGGCGCGCAGGTCCAGGCCCGCGCTTCCCGGCGTGGCGTAGGCGGGCATGTTCTCGCGCAGGCGCGCGTCAAGGATCTTGATATCAACGTTCATGGAAACAATCTGGGGAGCGCCTCACGGCAGGCTCTCTTGAAAAGCAAAGCGCGCATTGTGCCCCGCGCCGTCACCCGGACGACTTGAGCCCGCTGCGAAAGCCTTTGACGATGGCATTGATGATGGTGAGCAGCAGGATGAAAGGGCCGACGCCCGGAATCACCACGGCCAGGATCAGGCCGATCACGATACCCAGCAACTGGCCCGGACCTATCTTGAAGACCGTCTTCTTGACAGCCTTGGCGGCGGAGGAGGCCTGGGCTTGCTGTGCCCGCGCCGCCTGCCGGCCGCGATCGGCCCTGCCACCATTCCTGTCGCCGTTCCTGTCGCCTGCAGACGGCGGGCGCCCCGGCAGGGCAGGCACCGACGCCTGCTGCGCGGCGATGCGCGCCTTCTCGGCCGCAGCCTGCACCTGCTCGCGCACGCGCTCGACCACGGACTGGGACTGCGCGCCCGGCGTGGCCACCGCATCGGTGAAATCGCTGCGTCCCTGCGCCATCCAGCCATGGGCCGCAGAGCGGTACAGGGGGCTGGCGCGCAGCAGCTCATCCACATAGCGCACATAGTCGCCGTGGCGGGGGCCTTCGTAGGTGTTCTGTGACATGCGGGCCTTCGGTGGTGTCAACGGACGGGTGGCAGGCGCCGGGCGATCTCGGCCACCAGCTGGCGCGCCAGCAGGGACTTGGAGGCGTGCGGCAACTCCTGGGTGCCGGACTCGTCGATCAGCAGCAGGGCATTGTCATCCCGCCCAAAGGTTGCGGGACCGATATTGCCCACCAGCAGCGGCACCTGCTTGCGCAGGCGCTTGGCGCTGGCGTGCTGCAGCAGGTCATGGCTTTCGGCGGCGAAGCCCACGCAGTACAGCCGTCCGCTGCGTGCGGGCTCGGACTGCGCGGCGGCCGCCAGGATGTCGGGGTTCTCGACGAAGGTCAGCGTGGGGGTCTGGCCCGAGCCGTCCTTCTTGATCTTCTGGTCTGACGCCGTGGCCGGGCGCCAGTCGGCCACGGCCGCCGTGGCGATGAACACGCCAGCCTGGGGCAGTTGCTGCTGCACGGCATCGAACATCTGCTGCGCCGATTGCACGTCGATGCGCTGCACGCCGCGCGGCGTGCGCAGGTGCACGGGCCCGGCCACCAGGGTCACCTGGGCGCCCGCCTCGCGTGCGGCGCGCGCAACGGCAAAGCCCATCTTTCCGCTGGAATGGTTGGTAATGCCGCGCACGGGGTCGATGGCCTCGAAGGTCGGGCCCGCCGTGACCAGCACCTGCCGGCCCTGCAGCAGCTTGGGCGTGAAGAAGGCGGCCAGCTCCTCCATGATTTCCTCGGGCTCCAGCATGCGGCCGTCGCCCACCTCGCCACAGGCCTGGTCGCCCGTTCCCACGCCCAGCACCAGCGCGCCGTCGGCGGCCACCTGCGCCAGGTTGCGCTGCGTGGCCGGGTGTGCCCACATCTCGCGGTTCATGGCCGGAGCCAACAGCAGGGGCACGCGGTCCATGGGGCGCGCCAGGCACATCAGGCTCAGCAACTCGTCGGAGCGGCCCTGCACCAGGCGCGCGATGAAGTCGGCGCTGCAGGGCGCGATCAGCATCGCGTCGGCCTCGCGGCTGAGGTTGATGTGGGGCATGTTGTTGGGCTCGCGCGCGTCCCACTGCGATCCGTAGACAGGGCGGCCCGACAGCGCCTGCATGGTCACCGGCGTGATGAACTGCTCGGCCGCCTCGGTCATCACCACCTGCACGGTGGCCCCGGCCTGTACCAGCAGGCGCACCAGCTGGGCAGATTTGTAACAAGCCACGCCTCCGGAGAGGCCGAGCACCAGATGTTTACCAGCGAACACTTCAGTCATGGCGCGCAATTTAGCAGAGCCGCAACGTCCGAGCAGCCCCGCGCGGCGCGGCGAATTCGGCGGCGCATCTATAATCCTGCTTTACCACCACCAATAAAAGACATGACCAAATTTGTCTTCGTCACAGGCGGTGTGGTGTCTTCCCTGGGCAAGGGAATCGCCTCAGCCTCCCTTGCTGCGATCCTCGAATCGCGCGGCCTCAAAGTCACTCTCATCAAGCTGGACCCGTACATCAACGTGGACCCGGGCACCATGTCGCCCTTCCAGCACGGTGAAGTGTTCGTGACCGACGATGGCGCAGAGACCGATCTGGACCTGGGCCACTACGAGCGTTTCATCGAAACGCGTATGAAGCAGTCCAACAACTTCACCACCGGCCGCATCTACCAGAGCGTTCTGGAGAAGGAGCGCCGCGGCGACTACCTGGGCAAGACCGTGCAGGTGATCCCTCACGTGACCAATGAAATCCAGGAGTACATCAAGCGCGGCGCCGGCATCGGCACGCCGGATGCCGTGGACGTGGCCATCTGCGAAGTCGGCGGCACGGTGGGCGATATCGAGTCCCTGCCCTTCCTCGAAGCCGTGCGCCAGCTGGCCCTCAAGCAGGGCCCCAACAACACGGCCTTCGTGCACCTGACCTACCTGCCCTGGATCGCCACGGCCGGCGAGCTCAAGACCAAGCCCACGCAGCACACCGTGCAGAAGCTGCGCGAGATCGGCATCCAGCCCGACGCCCTGCTGTGCCGCGCCCAGCACCGCGTGCCGGACGAGGAAAAGGAAAAGATCTCGCTGTTCACCAACGTTCCCGAATGGGGCGTGATCTCCATGTGGGACGTGGACACCATCTACAAGGTGCCCCGCATGCTGCACGAGCAGGGCCTGGACGGCCTGATCTGCGACAAGCTGCGCCTGAACACGCCGCCCACCAACCTCAAGCGCTGGGATGACCTGGTCCACGAGACCGAGCACCCGCAGGGCGAGGTCAAGATCGCCATGGTCGGCAAGTACGTCGAGCTGTCGGACGCCTACAAGTCCGTCAACGAGGCGCTCAAGCACGCCGGCATGCAAAGCCATGTGGCCGTGAAGATCACCCATGTGGACTCCGAGACCATCAGCGACGCCAATGCGCGCGACAAGCTCTCGCAGTACGACGCCATCCTCGTGCCCGGCGGCTTCGGCTCTCGCGGCGTGGAAGGCAAGATCTCCACGGCCCGCTACGCCCGCGAAAACAAGGTGCCCTACCTGGGCATCTGCCTGGGCATGCAGGTGGCCACCATCGAATACGCCCGCCATGTGGCCGGCCTCGAAGGCGCCAACTCCACCGAGTTCGACCCCAAGTCCGCCAACCCCGTGATCGCCCTGATCACCGAGTGGAAGGATGCCGACGGCACGGTCAAGACCCGCGACGAGAACTCCGACCTGGGCGGCACCATGCGCCTGGGCGCGCAGTCCTCCGACGTGCAGGCCGGCACGCTGGCCCACAGCATCTACGGTGACGTGGTCACCGAGCGCCACCGCCATCGCTATGAAGCCAACGTCCAGTATCTGGACCAGCTGCGCGAAGCGGGCCTGGTGATCTCGGCGCTGACCCAGCGTGAGCAGCTGACCGAGATCGTCGAACTTCCCAAGGAAGTTCACCCCTGGTACATCGGCGTGCAGTTCCACCCCGAGTTCAAGTCCACGCCGTGGAGCGGCCACCCGCTGTTCAATGCCTTCGTGAAGGCTGCGATCGAGCGCCAGAAGGCACCGCGCAAGTCCTGAGCCCCGCAACGCCGCCCACCATTTCCCAAGGAATCCCCACCATGAAACTCTGCGGCTTCGACGTCGGCCTCGACCGGCGCTTCTTTCTCATTGCAGGTCCCTGCGTCGTCGAGTCCGAGCAGCTGCAGATGGACGTGGCGGGGCAGCTCAAGGAAATCACGGCGGCCCTGGGCATCCACTTCATCTTCAAGAGCAGCTACGACAAGGCCAACCGCAGCTCGGGCGCCAGCTTTCGCGGCCCGGGCATGGACAAGGGCCTGGAGATCCTCGCCAAGGTGAAGAAGGACCTGCAGGTCCCCATCCTGACCGACGTGCACACCGAGTCCGAAATCCCGGCCGTGTCCCAGGTCGTGGACGTGCTGCAGACGCCGGCCTTCCTGTGCCGCCAGACCGACTTCATCCGTGCCGTGGCCCAGTCGGGCCGGCCGGTGAACATCAAGAAGGGCCAGTTCCTGGCCCCGCATGACATGAAGAATGTCATCGACAAGGCCCGCGCCGCCGCCAAGGAGGCCGGCCTGCCCGAGGACAGCTTCATGGCCTGCGAGCGCGGCGCCAGCTTCGGCTACAACAATCTGGTCTCGGACATGCGCAGCCTGTCCATCATGCGCGAGACCGGTGCGCCCGTGGTCTTCGATGCCACGCACAGCGTGCAGCTGCCCGGCGGCAACGGCACCAGCAGCGGCGGCATGCGAGAGATGGTGCCCGTGCTCTCGCGTGCGGCCGTGGCCGTGGGCGTGGCCGGACTGTTCATGGAAACCCATCCCAATCCTCCCTGCGCCCTCAGCGACGGCCCCAACGCCGTGCCGCTCAAGCACATGAAGGCCCTGCTCGAAACCCTGGTCGCGCTCGACGACGTGACCAAGAAGAACGGCTTCCTCGAAAACGATTTTGGAGTCTGACCCATGGCCAGCGGCTACATCATTGCGTCCGTCACCGTCACCAAGCCCGAGCAGTACGAGGAATACCGCAAGTGGAGCACCGAGGCCATGCGCGCGCATGGCGCCGAAGTCTGCGTGCGCGGCGGCAAGGTCGAAGTGCTCGAAGGCGACTGGAATCCCGGCCGCACCGTGATCCTCAAGTTCACCAGCTTCGAAGCCGCCAAGGCTTTCTACGACACGCCCGAGTACCTGCGTGCCCGCGAAGCCCGCGAAGGCGCGGCCATCATGCGCATGGTCTGCGTCGAGGGCGTCTGACCGCGGCCAGCGATACCCGGCCCGTCAAGAGCGCAGCGCATACAAAGCCATCCACCCAATTTGTGCACAATGGCCGCCGCCCGATCGCAGATACTGCGCCGCGGAGCATGGCCGTGCACGGTGGCGCGGCAGCCTGCCACGCCACCGACCACCCATACCGCTTGCCCGGCAAGCACCAGGGCGCAACCTCACCGGAACCCGCCTGCACACCGATTTCAAAAACCGCAAAGGAAATGCCATGAGTGCAATCGTTGACATCGTAGGCCGCGAAGTGCTGGACAGCCGCGGCAACCCCACCGTCGAGTGCGACGTGCTGCTGGAATCGGGCGTGATGGGCCGCGCGGCCGTGCCTTCGGGCGCGTCCACCGGCTCGCGCGAAGCCATCGAGCTGCGTGACGGCGACAAGAGCCGCTACCTGGGCAAGGGCGTGCTCAAGGCCGTCGAGCACATCAACACCGAGATCTCCGAAGCCGTGCTGGGCCTGGACGCCTCCGAGCAGGCCTTCCTGGACAAGACCCTGATCGACCTGGACGGCACGGACAACAAGGGCCGCCTGGGCGCCAACGCCATGCTGGCCGTCTCCATGGCCGTGGCCCGCGCCGCCGCCGAAGAGGCCGGCCTGCCGCTGTACCGCTACCTGGGCGGCATGGGTGGCATGCAGCTGCCCGTGCCGATGATGAACGTCATCAACGGCGGCGCGCACGCCAACAACAGCCTGGACCTGCAGGAATTCATGATCATCCCCGTGGGCGCGCCTTCGTTCCGCGAAGCCGTGCGCTGGGGCGCCGAAGTCTTCCACGCGCTCAAGAAGATCATCCACGACAAGGGCATGAGCACGGCCGTGGGCGACGAAGGCGGTTTTGCGCCTTCCGTGGAAAACCACGAAGCCGCCATCCAGCTGATCCTGCAGGCCATCGAAAACGCAGGCTACAAGGCCGGCGAACAGATCGCCCTGGGCCTGGACTGCGCCGCCAGCGAGTTCTATAAGGACGGCATGTACGTGCTGGCCGGTGAAGGCAACCTGACGCTGACCGCCACCCAGTGGACCGACATGCTGGCCGGCTGGTGCGACAAGTACCCCATCATCTCCATCGAGGACGGCATGGCCGAAGGCGACTGGGATGGCTGGAAGATCCTGACCGACCGCCTGGCCGCCAAGGTCCAGCTGGTGGGCGACGACCTGTTCGTCACCAACACCAAGATCCTGAAGGAAGGCATCGACAAGAAGATCGCCAACTCCATCCTGATCAAGATCAACCAGATCGGCACGCTGACCGAAACCTTCGCCGCCATCGAAATGGCCAAGCGCGCAGGCTACACGGCCGTGATCTCGCACCGCTCCGGTGAAACCGAGGATTCGACGATTGCCGACATCTCCGTGGGCACCAACGCAGGCCAGATCAAGACCGGCTCGCTGAGCCGTTCGGACCGCATCGCCAAGTACAACCAGCTGCTGCGCATCGAGGAAGACCTGGGTGACATCGCCCACTACCCCGGCCGCGAGGCTTTCTACAACCTGCGCTGAAAAGCGTTAGGCTTGCAAGCCATCGGGCCTGCAAGCCTTTTTCCTTTCTGCAACATCTGCTGCCATGGTCAACCGCGTCGTCCCCCTTGTCCTGCTCGCCCTGCTCGCCGCCGTGCACGCGCAGCTGTGGCTGGGCCATGGCAGCGTGGCTTACGTCAAGGAACTGCAGCAGCAGATCCACGACCAGAACGTGGCCAACGCGCTGGAAAAAGCCGAGAACGACCGTCTGGCCTCCGAGGTCAACGACCTCAAGGACGGCCTGGCCATGGTCGAGGAAAAGGCCCGCAGCGAACTGGGCATGGTCAAGCCCAACGAGATCTTCGTGCAGATCGTGCGGCGCTGAGGATTGGGATTTCCTGCACCAAGGCCGGCTTCATGCCGGCCTTGTGCTTTTGCAACAAGGCGCCTGCGCCCCTTGCCCGGGCCTGCGCGCAAGCCGAGACAGGTACTTGGACACAGACCGCTTGCCCCCGCCCCCGGTGATTCTTCTGGGATCGCCACCCGCGCTCGCGCTTTCCATGGCCCATGCACTGCGCCAGGCCTGGCGGCACCACGGAGCATCTCCTGCCGACTGGCAATGCCTGGCGGCCGAGCCGGGGCAGTCGCTGCCGGAACATGGAGCCGTCTACCTGCTGGGACTGGATTGGAGAGCCTCCGTCACCGAGCACGAAGGGGTGAGCGATGGCCCTGCCGCACAGCTCCAGCATTGGCGCGACCAATTGCAAAGCCAGTCACGCGACTACGTGGTGCTCTACGGCAATACCGCCCGGCAATGGCAACAGCTGGCCGAGTCGCTCAGGCTCAAGGCTCCGCAAATGGACTGGTCCTGGCTGCCCGCAAGCCCCGCGCAACGCGGCGCCCGCCTTCGCCCCTACGGCTGCGAGCAATGCAGCGACCCGGACTGCGAGCGGCGACTGTTCGACGCGCTGCGCAGCGGGCGAGACTGACTTCGAGGGTATTTACTGGACGTTCGTCGAGGTCGGCGGCTGCTTGCCGGCCTCGGTGAACAGCTGGGCTGCGTCGATGGGATCGAATTCGTACTGCTTGCCGCAGAAGTCACAGCCCACCTCGATGCTGCCGCGCTCCTCCAGGATGCTCTCCACCTCTTCGGAGCCCAGCGACACCAGCATGGACGCCACACGGTCACGGCTGCAGGTGCACGCAAAGCGCGGATGCTCCTCGTCCTGCTGGGGCACGAAGCGCATCAGCTTCTCTTCCCAGAACAGGCGGCGCAGTATGGTCTCCACATCCAGCGTGAGCAGCTCGTCGCGCGTGAGGCTGGAGGCCAGCGTGGCGATACGGTTGTAGTCCTCGTTCAGCCCGATGGCATCCTGACCCGACTGCTCGCTTTCGGTGGCAGCGGCCAGGTTGGCCTCACCCTTGACCGGCATGCGCTGGATCAGCAGGCCGGCGGCCACCTGGTCGTCGGCCGCCAGCACCAGCACGGTGTCCAGCTGTTCCGACTGCAGCATGTAGTGCTGCAGCGCGTCGGACACCTTGGTGAAGCGCCGGCCCTGCGCATCCTGCAGCGGCACCACGCCCTGGTAGGGCTGCTGGCCCGGCTGGCGCCCCTTGGGGTCCAGCGTGATGGCGCAGCGGCCGCCGCCGTGCACATTGAGCAGTTGTTCCAGCGTGGCGCCTTCGGGAGGGTCGCCGATCAGGGTGGCGGTGGCGCGCAGGCCGAAATCGGACTGCACCTCGGCCACAGCCAGCTTGACCGGGCCATCGCCCATGACCTGGAAGACCAGGGCGCCGTTGAACTTGATATTGGACTGCATGAGCACGCCCGCAGCCGCCATTTCTCCCAGCAGTTCGCTCACGGCAGCGGGGTAGGCGCCGGTCTCGCCGTTGCCCGCGCGGCGCTGCAGGATTTCCTGCCAGGCATCGGTGAGGCGAACGATGGAGCCGCGCACGGGCAGGCCTTCGAAGATGAATTTATGCAGTTCAGACACGCTGATGGATTCCGTAAAAAAGTGCCGGGCCTCGCTCAGCCCAGCTTGCGCAGCCCGGTCTTGAACCGTCGCGCATTGTCGACATAGTGTTGGGCGCTGCGGCGCAAGCCCTCGATCTGCTCGGGCGTCAATTGGCGCACGGCCTTGGCCGGGCTGCCGATGATCATCGAGCCATCGGGAAATTCCTTGCCTTCGGTGATGAGGGCGCCTGCGCCGACCAAGCAGTTGCGGCCGATCTTCGCGCCGTTGAGCACCACGGCACCGATGCCTATCAGCGACTCGTCGCCAATGGTGCAGCCATGCAGCATGACCTGGTGGCCCACGGTCACGTGGCGCCCCACGACCAGCGGCTTGCCCAGGTCGGCATGCAGCACGCTGGCGTCCTGGATGTTGCTGCCCTCACCGATGGTGATGCTCTCGCAGTCGCCGCGCAGCACGGCGCCGAACCAGATGCTGGCGTCTTCGGCCAGCTGCACATTGCCCACCACTTCGGCGCTGTCGGCCACCCAGGCCGACGCCGCCACTTCAGGGGCCACTCCATCCAGTTCATAGATCGCCATGGGTCTTTGTCTCCGTCAATTATTGGTGATGGCAGGAAACCTAGAATTGTAGGGATGGAGTTACGTCACCGCGCCCTTGAGGTCTTGTGCCTCACGGACCCCGAAGAAAAGGCCGCCGCCGCGTTGGACATGTATGCGCGGCAGGCGCTTTATTCAATAGCACCGCAGGCACCGGCCCTGCCGGATCCCGCGCCGGACCTGCCGGGCCGCCCGCTGCGGCCCGAGCTGCGCCACCACACCGCCGTTGCAAGGCGTTCGCCGGCGACGCCGGAAGGCCGGGCCGTGCTGATCCACGCCATAGCCCACATCGAGTTCAACGCCATCAATCTGGCGCTGGACGCCGTCTGGCGCTTTGACGGCATGCCGCAGCAGTACTACCTGGACTGGCTGCAGGTGGCCGCCGAGGAGGCCAGGCACTTTCGCCTGCTGCGCGAGCATCTGCGTGCGCACCTGGGCCACGACTACGGCGATTTCCCGGCCCACCAGGGCCTGTGGACCATGTGCGAGAAGACCGCCCATGACGTGGTGGCCCGCATGGCCCTGGTGCCGCGCACGCTGGAGGCGCGCGGCCTGGACGCCACGCCCCAGATCCAGAACAAGCTGCGCAACACGCGCGCGCCCGATGCGCTGGCGGCGGTGGACATCCTCGACATCATCCTGCGCGAGGAAGTGGGCCACGTGGCCATAGGCAATCATTGGTACCGCTGGCTGTGCGAGCGCGAAGGCCTGGAGCCCGAGGCCCACTACCAGGCGCTGACCCTGCGCTACGAGGCGCCGCGCCTGCGCCCGCCCTTCAACGAACGCGCACGCCGCGCCGCAGGCTTCACCGATACTGAACTGGCCTGGTTGCAGCAGGTCTGAAGAAAGCCTGCCTGCGCCGTGCGGACAGGCCCAGGCCGCTCGTGAAGCCACACAATGGTTTACAAACTAGGATGGGTCCGACTCCGCAATCGGACTTGTCCCAGCAGACACTGCCTGTCGGCATATTTATTCAGAACATTCCTACAATCAGATCTGCTGCTTCCCGTGTCCCTTCGACCGAACACTCCATGACCGAATTGCCTGTCCATCTCTTCAACGATGCCCCTGTGGCCAGCCCCGCGTCCACGGATCGGGGAATGATTGCGCGCCAGGCCATCGTCAACGGGGTGCAGCAGATCATCGGCTATGAGCTTTTCAACCGTTCGCGCGCCTACCCGGACCATACGGCGGCCTCGGATGTGTCCCTGGTGTTCACGGCCCTGTCGCATGCGGGCGAAGAAGATCTGGTTGGCACCAAGTTGATGTTCGTCAACTGCACGCATGAAAGCCTGGCCGGCGGGCATCTGGAGCTGCTCAACCCCGACAAGGTGGTGCTGGAGATACCGCCGCTGGGCCTGGCCGCCCAGCAGGAGGTACAGGCCCGCCTGCCCATCCTCAGCAATCTGCGCGCACGCGGTTTCAACCTGGCCTTCAATCACACGGTGCTGGAGTCCGCCTATGCAGCCTGGCTGCCCCTGGCCGACTACATCAAGTTCGACCTGTCCGTGCTGGCCCCTGACCAGTTGGCCGTGCTGGTCAATTTTGCCGGCCGCCACACGCGCGCCGAGCTGATCGCCGAGAAGGTGGAAAGCGCCCAGCAGCATGAGCAGGTGGGCCGCCTGGGCATACAGCTGTTCCAGGGCTTCTGGTTCGCGCGGCCCACGGTGGTGCGCACCAAGCTGCTGTCGCCCTCGCAGCAAAGCATTGTCCAGCTGCTGAATCTGGTGCGCCAGCAGGCCAGCACCGATGCCATCGAGGATGTGCTCAAGAAGGATGCGGGCCTGGCCTTCAACCTGATGCGCCTGATCAATTCCGTGGGCTTCGGCGTGCAGCGCGAGATCACCTCGTTCCGCCAGGCCGTGATGCTCATGGGCCTCAAGAAGCTGTTCCGCTGGGCGGCCATGCTGCTGACCGCATCGCGCAACGGCGGCCCGCCGCCGGCCATCGGCCAGACCGCCGTGATCCGCGGGCGACTGATGGAGCTGCTGGCCCAGGAATCGCTGAGCGAGGAAGACTCCGACCAGGCCTTTGTCGTCGGCATCTTCTCGCTGCTGGGCAGCATGCTGGACCTGCCGCAGGACGTGGCCATGAGCCTGATCCCCGTGCCCGACGCCGTCTCCGCCGCCGTGCTGCGCCACGAAGGCGTGCTGGGCGAGCTGCTGATCCTGGCCCAGGCCTGCGAAGCCAGCGACGATGCAGCCTTCCACCGCAGCGCAGGCGCACTGCGCCTGAGCAGCCAGCAGATCAACTGGGCCCATCTGCAGGCCCTGGCCTGGACCGACCAACTGGCAGACAGCTCGCTATAGCTATAAGCTATAGAACGCCATCGAAAGCCATCGCTCATCCATCTTTCTCAGCTTCCAAATGACTACCAACGACAACTCCTCCGCTCCGCCGCCCCCCCTGCCAGCCGGGGTGGAGGACGGGCAGGTGGCCGTCATTGCGCGCCAGGCCATCGTCAACGAGGCGCGCGATGTCTTCGGCTATGAGCTTTTCGACCGCTCCACGGCCCAGCATGCGCACACGGCGGCCTCCGATGCCGCCCTGCTCTTCAACGCGCTGTCGTATGCGGGCGCCGAAGCGCTGGTGGGCAAGAAGACAGTCTTCATCAACTGCACGCATGACAGCCTGGCCGGCGGCCACCTGGAACTGATCCACCCCGACAAGGTGGTGCTGGAGGTACCCACGCTGGGCGAGAACGCCACGGCTGCCGATATCGAGGAACGCCTGCCCACCTTCCAGGCCCTGCGCCAGCGCGGCTTCCGCCTGGCCTTCAACCAGCACCTGCTGCGCCGCGCCTATGCCAGCTGGCTGCCTGCGGCCGCCTTCATCAAGCTGGACATGCAGACCTTCGCACTGGCCGATGCCGAGACCCTGGTGAAGTTCGCGCGCGCCCATACCAATGCCCAGATCGTGGCCGAAAAGGTCGAGACCTCCGAGCAGTTCGAGCGCATGCGCGACCTGGGCGTGCGGCTGTTCCAGGGCTTCTGGTTCGCCCAGCCGCAACTCGTGCAGGCGCGCACCATCCGCCCCACGCAGGCCACCATCATCCAGCTGATCAATCTAGTGCGCCAGCAGGCCAGCACGGACGAGATCGAAGCCCTGCTCAAGAAGGATCCCACGCTGTCCTTCAACCTGCTGCGCTTCATCAACTCCTCGGGTTTCGGCCTGTCGTGCGAGATCACCTCGTTCCGCCACGCGGTGATGATCCTGGGCCTCAAGAAGCTGTTCCGCTGGGCGGCCCTGCTTTTGACCACTTCGCGCGCGGGCGGCACGCCGCCGGCCGTGGGCCAGACCGCCGTGGTGCGCGGGCGCCTGATGGAGTTGCTGACGGCCGAGCTGCTCTCGCCCGAGGAGTGCGACAACGCCTTCGTGGTCGGCGTGTTCTCGCTGCTGGACGTGATGCTGGGCCAGCCCATGGAAAAGGCGCTGGAGTCCATCGCCCTGCCCCAGCCCGTGATCGATGCGCTGGTGCACAACAAGGGCGTGTTCGCGCCCTTCCTGGAGTTGACGCGTGCCTGCGAAAGCGGCGATGACGAAGGCTTCGCGCGCGCAGCCAATGCACTGCAGCTGTCCAACCACCAGGTCAACTGGGCGCATCTGCAGGCCCTGGCCTGGGCCGACAATCTCACGGCGGACGAGCCCATGGCATAGGCGGGCCCCGCACATCCGGCACCAAAGACAAAGGGCTTGCGGCCATGACGGCTGCAAGCCCTTTTTGCATGGGCGCCGGTGGCACCCTGCGCTCCATCAATTGAGCTTGATGCCGGCTGCGCGAATGATGCGCGCGTTGGACTGGGACTCGGCCTCGATCTGGCGTGCAAAGTCCTCGGCCTTGCCGCCCATGGCCACGTTGTCGGTGGCCTCCAGCTTGGCGCGCATGTCCGGCTGGGCCAGCACCTGGTTGATCTCGGCATTGAGCTTTTGCAGCACGGGCGCAGGCGTTCCAGCGGGCGCGAAGATGCCGAACACCGAGGTCATGTTGGCGCTCTTGTAGCCCAGTTCGGCCAGCGTGGGAACGCCGGGCAGCGACTCCAGGCGCTGGGGTGCGCCCACGGCCAGGGCCTTGAACTTGCCCGCCTTGATGTGCTGCAAAACGGCCGGGCCGGCATTGGTGGACAGCACTTCGAACTGCGCGCTCAGGCCGTCATTGAGCTGCTGCCCGCCGCCCTTGTAGGGAATGTGCGTGATCCGGACCTGCGAGGCATGCATGATCTGCTCGAGCATGATGTGGCCCAGCGAGGCCAGGCCGGCCGTGGCCCAGCGCACTTCGCCGGGCTGCGCCTTGGCCTGGGCCACCAGCGCATTGAAGTCGGCCGCCGTGGAGCGGGCCGTGCCCAGCAGCAGCACGGGCGAGTACATCACGCTGGTCACGGGCACCAGGTCGCGCTGCGGATCGAACAGGGGCTTGCCCAGGTGCGGGCTCAGCGTCAGCGGGCTGATGGAGGAAAAGCCCAGCGTGTAGCCATCGGGTGCGGCCTTGGCCACCAGGTCCAGGCCGATGGCGCCGCCGGCGCCGGCCTTGTTGTCCACCACCACGGGCTGGCCCAGGCGGGCGGCCAGCTTCTCGCCCAGGGCGCGGGCCACCACATCGCTGACGCCGCCGGCCGGGTAGGAAACCACCACGCGGATGGGCCGGCTGGGCCATGCCGCATCGGCAGCCGACGCAGACATCGGCAGGGCCGCGGCAGCCACCGTCGCCGCCAGCATGGAAGTCACCAGCACATGCCGGCGCAGGAAATCAGTCATCGAGAACTCCGCAGAAACACATCGAACACGGCGGTGATTGTTGTGCAAAGCACATATCCCCGAGGCGGGCTTTGCCACTTCGACGGTTTCAACGCCAGAAATAGGCAATCCGGCGAACCGACCACATCCAATCAACCACGCGGATGGTGCAAAGCGTGCAGGGCCTTGAGCCGCTCGCGCGCCACATGGGTGTAGATGGTGGTGGTGGAGATATCGGCATGGCCCAGCAGCATCTGCACCACGCGCAGGTCAGCGCCGTGGTTGAGCAAATGCGTGGCGAAGGCATGGCGCAGCGTGTGCGGCGACAGCGGTGCCGTAATGCCGGCTATCTGCGCACAGCGCTTGACGATGACCCAGAACATCACGCGGCTCATCGCAGCCCCGCGCTGGGTCACGAAGACCGCATCGCTGCGCTGCCCGCCCAGGATGGCGCCGCGCGCCGTGGCCAGATAGCGCTCCAGCCACCAATGTGCCTCCTGGCCGAAAGGCACCAGTCTTTCCTTTTGCCCCTTGCCGGTCACGCGCAGCACGCCCGAGCGCAGATCGATGCCATGCATCGGCAGATCCACCAGCTCGCTCACGCGCAGGCCGCTGGCGTACATCAGCTCCAGCATGGCGCGGTCACGCAGGCCCAGCGGCGTATCGACATCGGGCGCCTTGAGCAGCGCCTCCACCTGAGCCTGCGTCAGCGTATGCGGCACGCGCGGCGGCTGCCGTGCCGCCAGCATGCGCACCGTGGGATCGGCCGCAATGCGCTGCTCGCGCAGCGCCCAGTGGTAGTAGCGGCGCAGCACCGTCAACCGCCGGTTGGAAGAACTGGCCTTGGTCTGCTCCACGCGCACCGCGAAATAGCCCTGCAGTTCCAGCTCGCCCGCCGCATCCAGCGCCAGCGGCGGCCGCTGGTGCGCCAGCCACCGCCCCCAGGCCGTCAGATCGCGGCGGTAGGCCGCCAGCGTATTGCGCGACAGCCCGTCTTCCAGCAGCAGCGCATCCATGAACAGGTCCAGCGCATCCAGGCTGGCCGGCAGCGGCGCGGGCCAGGATGCAGGATCGGCAGCAGGTTCGGCTTCGGCAACCGAGGGGGACATGATGGAAGCGGCAGGCACTTGGAACATCCCATCAAGCCTACAACGAAAAAACCCGAGGTCCGCAAGGAACCTCGGGCTCTGATCCAACCGCTCTGGGCGGTGCTTACTCCAGCGTGAGTTTTTGCTGGGCAACCACCTTCTTGTAGGTCTCGTACTCTTCCTTGATCTGCTTGGCGAACTCTTCAGGCGAGTTGCCGATGACCAGGGAGCCCGTGTCCTCGATGCGCTTGCGCACGGCCGGGTCCTGCAGCACCTTGCGCACGGCGGCGTTGATCTTGTCCACCACATCCTTGGGCATGTTCTTGGGGCCCAGGATGCCGTAGTAGGCCATGCGGTTCACCGGCTCCAGGCCCACTTCCTTGAAGGTGGGCACATTGGGCAGCACGGCCAGGCGCTGGGGCGCGGCCACCACGATGGGCACCAGGCGGTTGTCCTTGATGAAGGGCAGGGCCGAGGGCAGATTGTCCAGCACCATGGGCACCTGGCCCGCCACCACGTCGTTGAGCGCAGGGCCCGCGCCGCGGTAGGGGATGTGGGTGACGAAGGTGTTGGTCAGGCTCTTGTACAGCTCCATCAGCATGTGCTGGATGCCGCCCGTGCCCGAGGACGCATAGGAGTACTTGCCCTGGGACTTCTTGAGTTCGGCCTCGAAGCTCTTGTAGTCCTTGGCGGGGAACTTGGGGTTCACCGCGATCACGTTGGGCGTGGCCGCCACGTTGATGATGGGCGTGAAGTCCGTCAGCGTGTTGTACGAGATCTTGGGATTGATCGCGGGGTTGGTCGCCGTGGTCGAGACCGTGGCGATGCCCAGGCTGTAGCCATCGGGCTGCGAGCGCGCGGTTTCCATGGCGCCGATGACGCCACCGCCGCCGCCGCGGTTGTCCACCACCACGGGCTGGCCCAGTTCCTTGGTCAGGGGTTCGGCGATCACGCGGGCGATGATGTCGGTCGTGCCACCGGGGGCGAAGGGCACCACCAGCTTGATCGGCTTGGTGGGGTAGGCCTGGGCCAGGGCTCCGGTGCTTGCGAGGACCAGGGTCAGTCCCATCCAGCTGCGACGATTCATACAGGATCTCCTTTTGGGGGTCGTGTTGACGAAGAGGTTTTCATGGACATCCGCAAGGCCGTGCCTGCGGATGGATGGTCTGCGAAATGAAGGCTCGCAAACGCTGCCACGGAACAGCCATGTTGGGGCCTGGAGCCCGCTGCGCGCTTGACGGTCGTCAGGACCTGCGCTTTCGGATCGGCTGTGTGGACCCCAGCGATGCTAAGGCCCGGGGCCCGGTTGTCACAGTTTGTCGCAGCACTGATTTCCCGGTGTTTACCCCTAGCCTCGCGCCATGGTTTCTCGGGAGACGCGGCGACTGCGGGGTTGCGCTTATGCTCAGCCCCCGTGAACTACGCCGTGCTGCTCTTCCCCGATTTTTCGCTCATCGTGCTTGGCTACGTGCTGTGCCGCTTCACACAGCTCAATCGCACGGTCTGGCAGGCGGTGGAGGCGCTGGTGTACTACCTGCTGTTTCCGGTGCTGCTGTTCCACTCCATCGTCAAGAGCCCGGTGGACTGGGGTGCCACCTCCCACTTGCTGGCCGCTGGCGTGTGTGCGGCCCTGGTCGGCATCGGCCTGGCCTACAGCCTGCCCTGGTGGCCGGGCCTGCGCGGCCGCATCGATGTGCGCGAGCATGCCGGCGCCGTGCAGGTGGCGTTTCGCTTCAACTCCTTCATCGGCCTGGCGCTGGCCAGCCGACTGGCGGGGCCTGAGGGCCTGCTGTTCATCTCGGTGCTGATCGGCGTGAGCGTGCCGCTGTGCAATATCGCGGCCGTCTGGCCCATGGCGCGCGGCAGCAACCAGCACTTCCTGGGGCAACTGGTGCGCAATCCGCTGATCGTGGGCACGCTGTCGGGCCTGGTGTTCAGCGCGCTGGGGCTGAAGCTGCCCGCACTGCTCGAGCCGTCAGTCTCCCGCATAGGCGCAGCCTCCATCGCGCTGGGCCTGATGTCGGCCGGCGCCGGCATGCAGTTCGGCGCGCTGGCCGCCGGCAAGCTGCTGGCCGTGTGCCTGCTGGCCGTGCGGCATCTGGTGCAGCCGCTGATCGCCTATGCCATGGTGCGGGCATTTGGCCTCAGCGGTGCGCAGGCCCTGATCCTCATGGCCTTCTCGGCCCTGCCCACCGCATCGTCGTGCTATGTGCTGGCCGCACGCATGGGCTACAACGGCTCGTATGTGGCGGGGCTGGTCACGCTGTCCACGCTGCTGGGCGTGCTCAGCCTGCCGTTTGCGCTGAGCCTGCTGCAGTTCTGATGCCGCTGGGCCGCGGCGCCCCTACAGCACGGCACGCATGTCGTCGGTGAAGGCGGCCGTGATGTCGTCCTGGCGTGCGCGCTTCCTGGCCACCATGGTGATGTCCACGTCATAGCTGAAGAGGGATTCGTCCAGCGCATGCAGCAGGCCGGCAGCCACATAGGGCGCCGCGTAGTGCTCGGGCAGGTAGCCCAGGTGGGCGCCTGACAGGATGAGGATGGCGGCCGCCTCCATGTTGTCCGCCTCCGAGGTGACATGGCGCGGGCGCCCCGTCAGCGGCGCCTGCGGCAGTGGATAGGTGCGCCAGGTCCAGTCGGCTTCGCCCGCCTCCTGCGCGCCGATGCGGCCCGCGCGCGCGGCAAAGGGATGGCTGGCGCTGCAATAGGCCACCTGCCTTTCGCTGAACAGCCGCGTGTATTCCAGCGCCGGGGCGCGGTGCAGGAAATAGCCCACGGCGACCTGCAGCTCATCGCGCAGCAGCATTTCCTCCAGCTCGCGCGGCCCGCGCACCAGCACCGACAGGCGCACGGCCTCGTCGCGCTGGCGAAAGCGCTGTATGGCCCGCCCCATCAACGCGTTGTATTCCGTGGGTGCATTGCCGATCAGGCCGATGGCCAGGCTGCCGACCAGCTGCCGGTGCATGTTGCGCGCCTGCGCGCTGAATCCTTCCAGGCCCTGCAGCGCAGCGCGGGCCAGGTCGACGAAGCGCCGGCCCTTGGCCGTCAGGCGAAAGCCGCCGCGCCCGCGCTCGCACAGGCTGAACCCCAGGCGTGTCTCCAGCGTGGACAGCTGGCTGCTGAGCGTGGACTGCCCCACGCCAAGAATGGCCTGCGCAGCCGATACACCGCCCGCGTCGACGATGGCCAGAAAAACGCGCAGCAGCCGCAGGTCGAGATCTGAAACGGTATGGAGCATGGGGTTTTCACTCAGCAAAGATCGATGTTCATCGATGTTTGTAGATGGAACTTGAAATGGATGCAAGCCCGGCTGCTGTCTAGCATTCACGGCTGTTGCGGCGCGCTTCGGTTCACCGGAGCACGCCGCCAGCGCAGAACAAGAGGGGCGGTCCGTGACATTCACTTGCGTGAATACCGCTGTTTCAGAAGGACCCTGCACACGGGGTCGGAACAAAAGGGGAGAGAGACCATGGTGCTTGATATCTCGGTGGTAGTGATCTACGCGGCAGCCATGCTGCTGCTGGGCTGGTACGGCATGCGCCGCGCGAAGACGCAGGAGGATTTTCTCGTGGCGGGCCGCAACCTCGGGCCGGGCCTGTACATGGGCACCATGGCTGCCACGGTGATCGGCGGGGCCAGCACGGTGGGCACGGTACGCCTGGGCTACGTGTACGGCATCTCGGGCTTGTGGCTGTGCGCGGCTCTGGGTGCGGGCCTGCTGGTGCTGAACCTGTTCCTGGCCAAGCCCCTGCTCAGGCTGCGCATCTGCACCGTGACCCAGGTGCTGGAGCGGCGCTACAGCGCCCGCACCCAACAGGCCAGCGCACTGGTGATGCTGGCCTATGCTCTGATGCTGGCGGCCACGTCGGTGATCGCCATCGGCACCGTGATGCAGGTGCTGTTCGACCTGCCTCTGTGGATCTCCATCCTGGTGGGCGGGGGCGTCGTGGTCATCTACTCGGCCGTGGGCGGCATGTGGTCGCTGACGCTGACGGACATCGTGCAGTTCGTGATCAAGACCGCGGGCCTGATGCTGATCCTGCTGCCCATCTGCCTGTACCGCGTGGGCGGCTGGGACCAGCTGGTTGAACGGCTGCCTGCGTCCAGCTTCGATGTCACATACATCGGCTGGGACACCATCGCCACCTACTTCGTCATCTATTTCTTCGGAATCATGATCGGCCAGGACGTGTGGCAGCGCGTGTTCACGGCCCGCAGCGAACGGGTGGCCGCCGTGGCGGGCAGCCTCGCCGGCCTGTACTGCGTGGTCTACGGGCTGGTCGGCGCCCTGGTGGGCATGGCGGCGCGGGTGCTGCTGCCGGAACTGGACAATCCCAACAACGCCTTTGCCGCCATCGTGCAGGCCAGCCTGCCGGACGGCGTCCGCGGCCTGGTGATCGCTGCCGCGCTGGCCGCCATGATGTCCACCGCCAGCGCGGCCATGCTGGCGGGCTCCACCGTGCTGGCCGAAGACCTCGTGCCCCTGCTGCGGCAAGGCAAGCCGCTGGCCGATGTGCGCTGGCACCGGCTGCTGACGCTGCTGGTGGGCCTTGCCGTGCTGGGCATCGCCCTGGTGGTGGACGACGTGCTCAACGCCCTGACCACCGCCTACAACCTGCTCGTGGGCGGCATGCTGGTGCCGCTGATCGGCGCCATCTACTGGCGCCGCGCCACCACGGCGGGCGCCATTGCCAGCATGCTGCTGGGCTGCGCCACGGCAGTGGTCTTCATGGTCCGCGACGGATTGGCCGCCAACACGCCGATCTACGCCAGCCTGGCCATGAGCACGGCCAGTTTCATCCTCATCAGCCTGGCGCAGCGCTCGCAGCAGCGCTCCCTGTCGGGCATCCAATCCTGAACCAAGGGACACCCATGACCCTCTTTACTGCAGACAGGCTGGCCGCGCTGCGTGCGCGCTTCGGCGGAGACAACGAGTCCGTCATCCACGATCCGCATTTCCGCACCGTGGCTGCCCACATCATCGACGCCAGCGGCACGCGCAGCGCACCCTACGCAGGCATTCCCACGCTGCTGGATGCCCCCATGCACCCCATGGACTGGAGCCGCCCGGACTTCGGCGAACTGCAGGCCGCACTGATCGGCGTGCCCATGGACCTGGGCATCAGCAACCGCAGCGGCTGCCGCTTCGGGCCCAGGGCGCTGCGCGCGATAGAGCGCGTGGGCCCCTACAACCATGTACTCAGATCCGCGCCCACGCGCGAGCTGCGCGTGGCGGACATCGGCGACGTGCCGCTGTCCAGCCGCTACAGCCTGGAGCAGTCGCACCGCGACATAGAGTCGGCCTTCGCGAAGATCCATGCGGCCGGCGTGATTCCCCTGTCTGCGGGCGGAGACCACTCCATCACCCTGCCCATACTGCGCGCGCTGGGCCGCGACCGGCCACTGGCCCTGGTCCACTTCGATGCCCACTGCGATACTGGCGGCCCCTTCGACGGCAGCCGCTTCCACCACGGCGGCCCCTTTCGCCAGGCCGTGCTGGATGGCGTGCTCGACCCCACGCGGACCATTCAGATCGGCATACGCGGCGCGGCCGAATATCTCTGGGAGTTCTCCTACGAGTCGGGCATGACGGTGATCCACGCAGAGGACCTTCCCGCCCTGGGCGTGGACGGCGTCATTGCCCGCGCACGCGAGGTGGTGGGCGATGCGCCGGTCTACGTCTCCTTCGACGTCGACTGCCTGGACCCGGCCTTTGCGCCCGGCACGGGCACGCCCGAGGTGGGAGGCCTGACGGTGCGCGAAGCCCAGGCCATGGTGCGCGGCCTGGCCGGCATCCACATCGTGGGCGGTGACGTGGTCGAGGTCTCGCCCGCCTACGACGCCACCACCAACACCGCCCATGCGGGCGCGCAGATGCTGTTCGAAATCCTCAGCCTGATCTGCGCACGCCACGCCGACCGAGGCGCCGCAAGCCCTGTCTAGGTACCCGCCCCGTCCCCGTGCCAGGTGGACGACCCCATGCCCTCCGCCCCCGGCTCACGCAGCAGCTCCAGCGGCGTGCTGCCGTAGCGTGCCCTGAAGCGCCGGGAAAAATGCGCGAGCGAGTTGAAGCCGCAGCGCTGCGAGATTTCCGTGACGCCCAGCGTTCCCGGCTTCGCTGCGCGCAGCAGCGCATGGGCGCGCTCCAGTCGATAGTCCATGAGTTCGGCGCTGAGGCTGGTGCCTTCGCGCGACAGCCGCGATTGCAGCGAGCGCACGGAAAGTCCCAGCCTCGATGCCACGCGCTCCGGCCCCAGCGCCGGGTCCGGATATTGGCGGGCGATCAATTGGCGCACCCGGCACAACAGCACGTGCATGGGCGCGTCAGGCCGGGCTGCAGCCCTTTCGGCCCCGGCCTGCAGCACGGTCTTCAAGGTGTTGATGACCAGATCGGAAAGCTGCGCGGACTCGCCCTCGGGCAGGGGCGCCTGCCATGCATGGATCAGTTGCATCTGCTGGACGAGCAGCTGCAACGACGCGCAGTCAGGCAGGCTGCGTGCCAGCAGTTGCGAAGCCATGCCTGCGCACGAATCGATCAGCGCCAGCGGCACGGCCAGCACGAGCAGGTCCACGGCTTCGTCCTGCCAGATGCGGTAGCCGCACCGCTCGTCCAGCAGGAACAGTTGGCCGGGCTGCGCATGCGACTCGCCGCCCGCAACCACCGCGCCCGGCCCATCGAGCGCAGACACCCGGGCGCGACCCTTGAGGTAGAGCAGGCACAGCAGGCTGGCCGGGCTCGCGCGCTGGCAACCCGCCTGCAGGCGCTGCATGCCGTGGCCCGCCGCCATCTGGATGCGGTTGAACACCACCGCGCCCACGCCACGCGATGTGAGCACGGCCTCGAAGCGCTCGGGCCGCGCCACCAGGGGCGTGTGCGGCATCTGCGCCTCACGGCTGGCATCGCTCCAGAATTGCGCTCGCCCCAGGGGGGCGACATGCATCGTGGACCACCGGTTGTATGTCATACATTCCTCGCCCGGCGCGCAGCGCGCGGCCTGTTTTTGTGAGGGGCTGTGCGGGGAAGTCGATCGCGCCCCGGGGACTCGGGCAGACGGACCGACGACAGGGCCACGCGGCAGCATGAACCCTGGATTTTCGGGATTCCGGCGCCATCAGGCCATTGGACCATTCTGAAAATCGGCAGTCGACCGGGATGAATTCCTAGGCCGTTGCGCCGAAGCGGCCCGGATCACCGCGCGATGGCTGGCAGCCGCTCGCTCCACAGCGTGGACTGGTTGCGGCCATTGCGCTTGGAGTAGTACAGCGCCGCATCGGCCCGCTCCAGGCAGCCCTGGGCCGATGCATCGCTGCGCTGCAGCTCGTACACGCCCAGGCTGATGGTGATGTGCAGGTCTCCGGCCTTGCCCGCATCGATGGCCTGCCCGGCAATGGCTTCGCGCAGGCTTTCGGCGCGCCGCAGGCCCACCTCCGCATTGGTGTCGGACAGCAGCACGGCGAATTCCTCGCCGCCCAGCCGTCCCACCATGTCTTCCCTGCGCATCTCCTGCGCCACCGAGGCCAGCAGTTCCTTGAGCACGATGTCGCCCACCGCGTGGCCGTAGCCGTCGTTCACCTGCTTGAAGTGGTCTATGTCCAGCATGATCAGCGTGGAATGCGCGACCAGGCCGCTGCGCAGATGGTCCAGCTCCATCGCCAGCCGCTCCAGGAAGGCGCGGCGGTTGGGAATGCCCGTCAGCGCATCGGTCAGCGCCAGCGTTTCCAGCTGGGATTCGCGCTGCTGCCTCTCCGTCGCATCGTGAAAGACCCAGCAATGGCCGATGGAGCGGTCGCCGTCGCGCAGCTGCATGCCCTCGATCTCCACATAGTGGCCATCGGGCAGCGCATGCAGGGAGCGGCCGGCCACGGGCCCTGCGCTGAGCACGTCCGCCACCGACGCCGGCAGCAGCTGGATCAGCGCCGGCATGCCCAGCCCCACAAGGGCGGCAGGCGCCATGTCCAGTTGCAGGGCAGCGGCCAGCATGCGGTTGGCCGCCAGCACATGGCGGCCCTGCGCGTCAGTGACCAGGATGCCTGCGGGAAAGCGGTCGATGATGGCCTCCAGCCGGTGCTGGGTCTCGGCCAGCGCGGTCTCGGCGCGCCGGCGCGCATCGGTGTCGATCATGGTCCAGATGACGCGGCCATCGTCCTCGTCGGGGTCCAGCAGCGAGCCCTGCATGTCGAACCAGTGGTCCGAGCCCGACGGCATGCGCAGGATCCATTCCGTGCGCACCGTGCCGCGTGCGTTGAGCTGCCCGTACAGCTGGCCGAAGCGTTCGAAACTCTCGTCGCTGACATGCAGCGAGCGCAGGTTCACGCCACCGGGCAGCCGCTCCGTCTCGATCTGGAAGGTCTGCGCCGCGCGCTCGTTGGCATAGAGGATTTCGCGCTGGGGACCGGCCATCACGATGAGGGCGCTGCCCCGGTCCAGCAAGGCCTTGATCAGGCGGGACTGCTCCACGCGCTGCTGTATGTCGGTGTGCGTGCCCAGCATGCGCACGGGCTTGCCGTCGGCATCGCGCTGGGTGATCTCGCCGCGCGACTCCACCCACAGCCAGCTGTCGGCCGAGCCGCGCAGCCGCATCTCCACACGGAAGTCGGCACCGGCCTCGGCATGGCGCTGCAGCCGCGCCAGCACGCGCGCCCTGTCCGAGGGATGGACCATCGCGCAGAAGGCGTCGTAGTTCATGGGGAACTGGCCTGCCTCGAAGCCCAGCATCTGGTAGCAGCGCGCATCCCACTCCACATGGCCGCTGCGGCAGTCCCACTCCCACAGGCCGTCACGCACGGCACCCACCGTCAGGCGCAGGCGCTCCTCGCTGTGGCGTATGGATTCCTGTATGGCCTGGTCCTGCGTGACGTCGTGCACATAGCCATGCCACAGCAGCGAGCCGTCTTCCTCCTGCTGCGGCCGGGCGTGGCCGTGCAGCCAGCGCAGCTCGCCTCCAGGCCCGTAGACGCGGTATTTGTGCTCCCAGACATCCTTGCGCCCCACGCTGTCCTGCACCGAGGTCGCCAGGGCGGGCAGATCCTCGGGGTGCACGCGCTTGAGCAGTTCATGGTCGGCGAACCGGACGGCGTCGGCCCTTGCGCCATGCAGCTCGAAGAACCCCGGGCTGGTGAAGGGAAACTGGAACTGGCCATCCGCGCCGATGCGGAACTGGAACAGCCCCCCGGGCACCTCCTGCGCCAGCCGCGCGAAGCGCCGCTCGCCCTGCAGCCGCATGCGCTCGCTGAGCTGGCGCTGGCGCGCCAGCCACAGCGTCAGCAGTACGGCCAGCAGCAGCACCGCCGTGCCTATGCCATTGCGCAGCAGGCCGCGCTCCAGCGATTCCTCCAGCGATTCGAAGATGGCCTTCTTGTCCAGCCCTGCGCTGACGATCAGCGGATAGCCCTCCACCCTGCTCCAGGCATACATGCGCAGCACGCCATCGACCGAGGACTCGGCCTCGTAGGTGCCGCGCTCCATGGCCGGCGCGAACTGTGACACGCGCACATCGGAGACCGAACGCCCCATCACCTCGTCCTGTCCCTGAGAGCGCGCCAGATAGACACCGTCGGTGCGCAGCAGCAAGATCACGTCCTTGGCGCCATCGAAGATGGACTGGAAATACCCCGAGATGTAGTCGGGCGACAGCGACAGCACCAGCACGCCCGAGAAGCGCCCCTGGCGGTACAGCGCGCGGCTCAGCTGTATGGTCCATTTATGGGAGACGCGCCCCTGCACGGGCCGGCCGATGAACATCCCCATGGTCTCGCGGTTGGCATGGACCTGGAAATGCTCCCGGTCGCGGATCGAGACCTTGGCGGCCCGGGTCTGCGCATCCTGCTGCAGATTGGAGTAGACGATGTCCCCGCTCTCGTCGGCCACGGCGATCTGCAGGAAGGTGCCGGCCGGATAGGCATCGAAGGTGGTCTGCACGGCATGCTGAAAGACGTCGGCCTCGCCATCGGCAAAGTCGGACTCCAGGCCGCGCATGGTGTAGTCCAGGCCGGACAGCAGGGTCTGCACCTGCACCGAAACCGCATGCGACATCTGCCCCACGCGCAGCCAGGACTGGGCTTCGGTGAAGTTTCGCTGCGTGCGATGGCTGTCCACCAGCACCGTCCAGTACGCCACCGTGGCCAGCAGCACGCAGCACAGGCCTACCCAGACGGCCACGGCGGTCTGGGTGAGAGGTTCGGCGTTCAGCAGACGGAAAGGCTTTGCGCGCATATCGAACACCATGTTGAGTCACACAGACCCCGCGCCCTCAGGGGCGGTGGCCCGCAACAGGCCGCCGGGGAGCCCTCAGACTGAGCGCAACAATTGTTTCACACACCAGCGCCCCGGCTTATCAGCTCAATCCGATCTTTGCGACAGTGCCCAGGCCACATGCTCGCGCACCATGGCGTCGGGATGTTCGGCGCGGCTGGCCAGCGCCTGGCGCAGTGCCGTATCGCCGGTTTCACGCCAGGCGTTTCCCAGCGCCACGGCCACGTTGCGCAGCCAGCGCGCATGGCCTATGCGCCGGATGGGGCTGCCTTCGGTCAGGCGCAGGAAGGTCGCCTCGTCCCAGGCGAAGAAGTGCACCAGCTGCCCGCCAGCCAGGATCTCGCGCGCATCGAAATCAGGCAGGCGGCTGGGCTGGGCAAACTTGTTCCAGGGGCAGGCCAGCTGGCAGTCGTCGCAGCCGTAGATGCGATTGGCCATCAGCGGCCGCAACTCCTCGGGAATGGCGCCCGCATGCTCGATGGTCAGGTAGGAGATGCAGCGCCGCGCATCCACCCGGTGCGGCGCCACGATGGCGCCCGTGGGGCAGGCCGTGATGCAGGCCGCGCAGCTGCCGCAGTGCGCGGTCACCGGCGCCGTGGGCGCCAGCGCCAGGTCCACATAGATCTCGCCCAGGAAGAACATGGAGCCTGCCTCGCGGTTGAGCACCAGCGTGTGCTTGCCACGCCAGCCCTGGCCGCTGCGCCGGGCCAGCTCGGCCTCCAGCACGGGCGCGGAATCGGTGAAGGCGCGGTGGCCGAAGGGGCCGACCTCCTGGGCGATGCGCTCTGCCAGCTTCTGCAGCCGGTTGCGCAGCACCTTGTGGTAGTCACGGCCCCGGGCATAGACGGAGACGATGCCCTCGGCAGGCCGCTGCAGCCTCTCCCACTCCATGGCCTGCCAGGCGCCGGGCGCGTCGGCGGGCGTGTCGCGCGGCAGATAGTCCATGCGGGCCGTGATCACGCTCACGGTGCCCGGCACCAGCTCGGCAGGCCGCGCGCGGCGCAGTCCGTGGGCCTGCATATAGTCCATCTCGCCATGGAACCCCTGGGCCAGCCACTGCATCAAACCCGGCTCCGCAGACGACAAATCCACGCCAGCCACGCCAATTTGGGAAAATCCCAGTTCGCGGGCCCAGCCTTGCATCAAAGGAACCAATTGACTGCTGCACAACATACTCCCTCGATTGTAGAAAGCGCCCGGCCGCAGGATGCGGAAACTGCGGGCCATCGCTGGATATGGGGCAGCGAGGAAGACACGCAGCGGTTTGCGCAGCAGCTCGCGGACCATCCGGCGCTGCGCAATGCCTACGTCACGCTGCACGGCGACCTGGGCGCCGGCAAGACCACGCTGGTGCGGCACTGGCTGCGCGCACTGGGCGTGCAGGGCCGCATCAAAAGCCCCACCTATGCCGTGGTGGAGCCGCACGAGGCGCCGGGCCTGTCCATCTGGCATTTCGACTTCTACCGCTTCGACGATCCGCGCGAGTGGGAGGATGCAGGATTTCGCGATATTTTCGCCAGCCCCGGTCTCAAGCTGGCAGAATGGCCCGAAAAGGCCGCAGCGCTTACGCCTGCGGCAGATATAGCTATTCATATCGAAGCAATCGACGAGACGCAGCGCCAGGTGAGCCTGATCGCCGGCACGCCCGTCGGACGCGCCGTGATCGAAGCACTCAAGGCATGAGCGACGCCCAATCCTTCTCCTATCCGTCCGGCCTGTCGCGCCGCAACCTGCTGCAGGCGGGCTCCATCGTGCTGCTGCTGGGCCGCCAGCACATTGCGCACGGCGCCACCATCGTGGCCGTGCGCGTCTGGCCTGCGCCAGAGTACACGCGCGTGACCATCGAGTCCGACCGGCCGCTGGCTGCCAAGCAGTTCTTCGTGGACCAGCCGCCTCGGCTGGCCGTGGACATCGAAGGCATCGACCTCAACCCCGCGCTGCGCGAGCTGGTCGCCAAGGTGCGCTCCGACGACCCCAACATCGCATCCATCCGCGTGGGCCAGAACTCGCCCAGCGTGGTGCGCCTGGTGATCGATCTCAAGCAGCCCGCCAAGCCCCAGGTCTTCACCCTGCAGCCGGTGGCGGCCTACAAGCACCGGCTGGTGTTCGACCTGTACCCGGCCAAGGCCGTGGACCCGCTGGAGGCGCTGATCAGCGAGCGTCTGCGTGATGCCTCCGGCGACGACACCGCCGTGGCGGCGGCACCTCCACCACCTCCACCACCTCCTGCACCCGCAATGCCCCGTCCCCCAGGCGCCGCGGCGCCGGCCCCCGACCCCCTGGGCGACCTGATCGCCCAGCACAGCGGCGGCCCGGGCGGCAAGACGCCTGCGCCGCCGCCTGCCGTGATCGCGCAGGCGCCGGCTCCCGCGGCTGCGCCGCGTCCTCCTGCCCCAGCGCCTGCGCCCGTTCCGGCCCCTGCCCCCATTGCCGCGCCCAACATCGCCACCTCGCGCCAGACCGACCGCATCATCATCGTGGCGCTGGACCCGGGCCACGGCGGCGAGGACCCCGGCGCCACCGGCCCCAGCGGCACGCGCGAGAAGGATGTGGTGCTCAAGATCGCCCACCTGCTGCGCGACCGCATCAACAACACCCGCATCGGCGGCAGCCCCATGCGCGCCTTCATGACGCGCGACGCCGACTTCTTCGTGCCGCTGGCCACCCGCGTCGAGAAAGCCCGGCGCGTTCAGGCCGACCTTTTCATCAGCATCCATGCCGATGCCTTCACCACGCCAGCTGCGCGTGGCGCCAGCGTCTTTGCGCTCAGCGACAAGGGCGCCTCCAGCACGGCCGCGCGCTGGCTGGCCAACAAGGAAAACCAGTCCGACCTCGTGGGCGGGCTGAACATGGGCTCGCAGGACCAGCACGTGCAGCGCATGCTGCTGGACATGAGCACCACGGCCCAGATCAAGGACAGCCTCAAGCTCGGCGGCGCCCTGCTGGGCGAGATCGGCAACATGGCCAAGCTGCACAAGCCGCGCGTGGAGCAGGCCGGCTTTGCCGTGCTCAAGGCGCCCGACATCCCCAGCGTGCTGGTGGAGACCGCCTTCATCAGCAACCCTGAGGAAGAAGCCCGGCTGCGCAGCAGCGCCTACCAGGTGCAGCTGGCCGACGCGCTGATGCGCGGCATCCGCAACTACTTCGCGCACAACCCGCCGCTGGCCCGCAGCCGCTCCGTCTGAGCCGCGAGGGTTGCCAGGCACGGCGGCATGCCGTCCGCCGCCGCTGTCGGACAGGCAGGACCGGACGCTTCCAAACCGCCCGGCCCCAGCTCGGGCAACTCTCCTACCACGGCCGCAGGCCGTGAATGAGAGCATGCCAACATGTTCCACACAATGCTTGCGCCACCATCCTTCCGCCGAAGCAACGCAGGCCACGACAGGAGATGAACATGAAGACACGCCTTTATTCCATTGCCGCCGCTGCCGCCATTGCCTTGTTCTCTGCCGGCTGTTCCACCAACCCCAGCAACGCCCAGATCGGTACCGGCGTCGGCGCCGTGGCCGGTGGTGTGGTGGGTGACGCACTGTTCGGCAGCACGCTGGGCACCGTGGGCGGCGCAGCCGCCGGCGCACTCATCGGCAACGAGGTGGGCAAGCGCAACGACCGCCGCTGACCCCTGCCGCCGCCGTTCGGCCACTGAACGAAAAAGCCCCTTGCGCCATCACGGCGCAAGGGGCTTTTTGCTGGGCGCTGAAGGCTCAGGAAGCCGTCTTGGGCGCGCGGCCCGCGCGCCATGCGCCGAAGATGGCGATCAGGCCCGGCACCAGGATCAGGCCCCAGATGATCTTCTCCAGGTTCTCGCGCACCCAGGGCAGGTTGCCGAAGAAATAGCCGGCGGCGCTGATGCCGAACACCCAGACAATGGCTCCGCCCACGTTGAAGGCCGTGAACTTGCCCCGGTCCATGGCAGCCACACCGGCCACGAAGGGGGCAAAGGTGCGGATGAACGGCATGAAGCGCGCCAGCACGATGGTGATGCCGCCGTAGCGCTCGTAGAACGCATGGGCCTGGTCGAAGGCACGCCGGTTGAACCAGCGCGAATCCTCCCACTGGAACACCTTGGGCCCTATGTAGCGGCCTATGGTGTAGTTGCACTGGTCGCCCAGCACGGCCGCCACCAGCAGCACGGTGCAGGCGATCGAATAGTCCATCAGCCCCACGCCGCACAGCGCGCCGACGATGAACAGCAGCGAGTCGCCGGGCAGAAAGGGCATGACCACCACGCCCGTCTCCACGAAGACGATGAGAAACAGCAGCGCGTACACCCAGGGTCCATAGGCCACGACGAAGGCCTCCAGGTGCTTGTCTATGTGCAGGATGAAGTCGATCAGGAACTGAATGATTTCCAAAAGAAGGTCCTCCGCGGCGGGCGCCGCACCGGCCCGTACTGTACTTCGCCGGCATGCCCCCACAGCCGAGCCAGAGCCGATCGCACCGCCGCGCACACCGGCGCTTGCATGGAACTACAAATGCTTGGAATCGCGCCTGTTTTGTTACATAACTTGATAAAACTCTACGAAAAACTCACGAGTGCGTCAGCTTTTTGCAGGCAAAGTCCTTGCATGCCGTCGGCACCGCCGGCCCGGCCTCACCACCATCATCAGGACAAAAGGAAGCAAGCCATGAACAAGACCCTTCGCACCTTCGAGCGCATGACTGAACGCAAGTCGGGCACCACCATGGGCCGCAGCCTGGCCGTCGCCGCCCTTGTGGCCGGCGCGCTGGCCCTGGGCGGCTGCGCCCACCGTCCCAACAACGCGCAGCTGGGCACGGGCGTGGGTGCCGTGGCCGGTGGCGTGCTGGGCAGTGCCCTGTTCGGCACCACGCTGGGAACCGTGGGCGGCGCGGCCGCCGGTGCGCTGGTCGGCAACCAGATGGGCAGCAACAGCGACCGTGCCGGCCGCCGCCGCTGAGGCCGCGCGGCCCCGGCCGCTCTCATCAAAGAGTGCCCCCGGCTCTGGCCTTTGTGGCCGGGGACGCCTCTTGGAGCCGCCTGTGCGGCTCCTTTTTTTGCGCGTGCCCAAGGCACTCCGACCCCATTCCCACAGGCCCCAAGCGGTGGATGCGAGCCCCTAGAATTGCCCTGTGAACGCATCCACCCCCTCCCCCGACACCCTTCCCCGCCGCCCCATCCGCGACCTGCCCGACGAGCTGATCAGCCAGATCGCGGCCGGCGAAGTCGTCGAGCGTCCTGCCTCGGTGGTGCGCGAACTCGTGGACAACGCCCTGGATGCCGGTGCCCGCCAGATCAACGTGCGGCTGCTGGCCGGCGGCGTGCGCCTGATCTCGGTGGAGGACGACGGCGGCGGCATCCCGCGCGATGAGCTGCCCGTGGCATTGCGCCGCCATGCCACCAGCAAGATCACCGATCTGCACGACCTGGAGACCGTGGCCACCATGGGCTTTCGCGGCGAGGCGCTGGCGGCCATCTGCTCGGTGTCGGAGGCGTCCATTCTCTCGCGCCCTGCGGGCCAGGACTCGGCCTATCTGCTCGACGCGCGCAGCGGCGAGCTGCGCCCCGCCGCGCGCAACCAGGGCACGACGGTCGAGGTCAAGGAGCTGTTCTTCTCCACCCCGGCCCGCCGCAAATTCCTCAAGAGCGATGCCACGGAGCTGGCCCACTGCATCGAGTCCGTGCGCCGCCATGCCCTGGCCCGGCCCGACGTGGGCTTTGCCATCTGGCACGAAGGCAAGCTGGTCGAGCAGTGGCGTGCCGCCGGCAGCATGTCGGACGAAGCCCTTGCGCGCCGCCTGGGCGATGTGCTGGGCGACGCCTTCGTGCAGAACTCCGTGACCGTGGAGCACTGGTCGGGCGCCGTCCATGTCACGGGCCGCGCGGGCATTCCCGATGCGGCACGCTCCCGGCCCGACCACCAGTTCTGCTACGTCAATGGCCGCTTCGTGCGCGACAAGGTGCTGACCCACGCCTCGCGCAGCGCCTACGAGGATGTGCTGCACGGCCACAAGCAGCCCGTGTATGCGCTGTATGTGGAGATCGACCCCGCGCGCGTGGACGTGAACGTGCACCCCACCAAGATCGAAGTACGCTTTCGCGACAGCCGCGAGGTGCACCAGGCCGTGCGCCACGCCATAGAGAACGCGCTGGCCGCACCGCGTGCCGCCGCAGCAGCCGCTGCGGCTGCCGAAGAGGCCGCGCGCACGCCCGAGCTTGCGCCCGCCGCTGCGGCAGCGCCGGCCACGGCGCCCAAGGCATCCATGCCCGCCTGGCCCCAGGCCCGCATGAGCTTTGGCGATGAGCAAGGCGGCCACAAGGTCAGCAATATGGCGGGGCTGTGGGCCCCCATGCGCGAGGCCGCAGCCGCAACGGTTGCAAGTCCGGCCCAGGCCTTGCCCGCCGAGCAGCCAGCCGTGCTCGCCGTACCCGCTGTGCCCACTGCTGCCCTGGCCCCCGTCAGCTACGCGCCCCCGGCTTACGCGCCGGCCGTCCAGTCCCCGACTGTTGCCGTTGCCGAGCCTGCTCCTGCGGATTTCTCTGCGCCCCGCACATCATCCGCAGCGGCCCCGGCAGCGTCCGACGAGCGCGTCTGGCCCCTGGGCCGCGCCGTCGCCCAGATCCACGGCGTGTACATACTGGCCGAGAATGCCCAGGGCATGGTCGTGGTGGACATGCATGCGGCGCACGAGCGCATCGTCTACGAGCAGCTCAAGAATGCCGTCAATGCGGCAGAACAGATCCCCAGCCAGCCGCTGCTGATTCCCGCCACCTTCGCCGCCACGCCCGAGGAAGTGGCCACGGCCGAGGCCCATGGCGACACGCTGCAGGCGCTGGGCATGGAAGTCTCGCCCTTCTCTCCCAAGACGCTGGCCGTGCGTGCCGTGCCCGCCACCCTGGCCCAGGGCGATGCCGTTGAGCTGGCGCGCAGCGTGCTGGCCGAGCTGGCCCAGCACGACGCCAGCACCGTGGTGCAGCGCGCGCGCAATGAGATCCTGGCCACCATGGCCTGCCACGGCGCCGTGCGCGCCAACCGCCGCCTGACGCTGGACGAGATGAACGCCCTGCTGCGCCAGATGGAAGTCACCGAACGCTCCGACCAATGCAACCACGGCCGCCCCACCTGGCGGCAGATGAGCATGAAGGAGCTGGACGCGCTGTTCCTGCGCGGCCGGTAAACCGCCCCGGCGACACTCAGTCGCGCATATTTGCGAAGGCCGCGAGCTGCTCGTACTTGCGGTCTTCCTCGGCGATCAGGCGCGCCAGGTCCTCGCGGCCCGTGGCCGGCACCATGCCGGCATCTTCCAGGCGCTTGCGCACGGCGGGCTCGGCCAGCGCCTCCTGCAGCGCAGCGGTGATGCGCTGGGCCGTGTCCGCAGGCAGGGCGCGCGGCGCCATCAGCGCAAACCAGCCCACCAATTCATAGCCGCGCAGCGGCGCCAGCTCGGCCATGGCCGGAACCTGGGGCAAGGCGGACAGGCGCTGCGCGCTGGTGACCGCCAGCGGCACGATGCGCCCGCTCTGCAGGAACGGTTGCGCCGCCGTGGGCGAGAGCACGGCCAGGTCCAGGCTGCCGCCCGCCAGGTCGCTGGTCAGCGGCGCCACGCCCCGGTAGGGCACATGGGCGATGGAGATGCCCGCGCGCTGGTTGAGCAGCTCTCCCGCGAAATGCAGGGTCGATCCCACGCCCGAGCTGCCGTAGCTGAGCTTGCCGGGCTGGCGCTTCGCCAGCTCCAGCAGGTCGGCCAGGGTCTTCACGCCCAGGCCGGGGCGTGCGGCCAGGATCAGCGGGCTGGTGGCCACCAGGCCCAGCGGCGTGAAATCGCGGCGCCCGTCATAGCGCTGCGCGGGGTTGACGATGCGCGTGGCCACCAGCTCGTTGCTGGCCCCCACCAGCAGCGTGTAGCCATCGGCCGGTGCCGAGGCCACGCGCTGGGCCGCAATGGCGCCGGCCGCCCCGCCCACGTTGTCCACCACCACCGTGCCGCGCAGCCGCGCGGCCAGCGCATCGCCCACCACGCGCGCCGCCAGGTCCACCGATCCACCGGCCGGGTATCCGACGACCAGCTTCAAGGGCTTGGAGGGGAAGCTGCCCTGAGCAGCGGCCGGCAGGACCAGCCCCAGCGCGGCTGCGCCCAGGAGGCTGCGGCGGCTCAGGACCTGGCGGGCCTCGGAGAAGAGAGGAAATGCAGTGCGCATGGTGGCAATCGCAGGTGAAGTCGTGAAAGGAATCCGGTGCGGGCGCGGCGCCTCAGGCGGCGGACAGAAAGCGCCGGGCCAGCTTCACCCAGTAGGTGGCGGCCAACGGCAGGATGCGGTCGTTGAAGTCGTAGCCGGGGTTGTGGACCATGCAGCCGCCCGTGCCATGGGTGTCGCCCACGCCGTTGCCCACGATCAGGTAGCTGCCCGGGCATTGTTCGAGCATGAAGGAGAAGTCCTCGCTGCCCGTCAGCGGCTGCAGGTCGGGGATCAGCGCCTGCTCGCCCAGCCAGTCGCGCGCCACCTCGCGGGCGAAGGCCGTACTGGCCGCATCGTTGACCAGGGCCGGATAGCGCCAGCGGTAGTCCACCACGGCCTCGGCCCCCAGCGTGGCGGCCTGGGCATGGGCCAGCGCGGTGATGCGTTCACGCAGCAGGGCACGCACCTCGGGCCGGTAGGCGCGCACGGACAGGCGCAGCTCCACCTCGCCAGGGATCACGTTGGGCGCATCGCCGCCATGGATGGCGCCCACGCTGACCACGGCCATGTCGCGCGGATCGACATTGCGCGAGACCACGGTCTGCAGCGCCAGCACCAGGTGGGCCGCCGCCACCACCGGGTCGGCCGACAGGTGCGGGGCCGAGCCATGGCCGCCCTTGCCGCGCACGGTGATGATCACCGTGTCCGACGAGGCCATGAACGAGCCCTCGCGAAAGCCGAACTGCCCCTCGGCAAAGCCCGGCATGTTGTGCAGCGCAAAGATGGCATCGCAGGGGAAGCGCTCGAACAGGCCGTCCTCCACCATCTTGCGGCCGCCGCCCAGGCCCTCCTCGGCCGGCTGGAAGATCAGGTGCAGCGTGCCGTCGAAGCCGCGTGCCTGGGCCAGCTCCCGCGCGGCGGCCAGCAGGATGGCGGTATGGCCGTCGTGCCCGCAGGCATGCATGCGGCCCGCATGGCGGCTGGCGTAGGGCAGGCCGGTCTGCTCGTGGATGGGCAGCGCATCCATGTCGGCGCGCAGGCCCAGCCGGCGCGTGCCCGAACCGCAGCGCAGCGTGCCGACCACGCCCGTGCCTCCCAGCCCTCGATGCACTTCATAGCCCCAGGAGGCCAGGCGCTCGGCCACCAAGTCGCTGGTGGCGAACTCCTCGAAGGCCAGTTCGGGATGGGCATGCAGGTGATGGCGCAGGGCCACCATCTCGGCCTGCGTGGCACGAATGCCGGCAAGCACCGGATCGGCGGCTTCGGCCGTGGTGGAAACGGGCGGGTCAATGTTCATGCCCGCAGTCTAGGAAGCGTGGGCAGCGGGCGGAAGACCGCCAGCGCCTGCCCTGCCAGGCATTGCCTGTCATCCCCCGGCATGCGCCGATCACAGCAATGGCAGGGATGGCGGCCATGGCACGAAACCTGCAAGATCGGCCCATGAATTCCCAGCCCCACCTCGATGCCGGTCCCGCCATGAAGCTGCACCAGATGCGCTACCTCGTCGCCGTGGCCGGCTGCGGCAGCGTGCGCGCCGCGTCACGCGCGCTGGGCATCACCCAGTCGGCCATCACCCAGGCCCTGCGCGAGCTGGAGGAAGGCCACCGCCTTGCGCTGTTCGAGCGCCAAAGCAGCGGCATCGTCCTCACGCCGGCCGGGCGCACGCTGCTGCGCCATGCCCAGCTGATCACCGGGCAGATGGCCCAGGCCGAGGATGAAATGGCCCGCCTGCGCGACACCTGCGCCGTGGCGCGCCTGTGCGTGGGCGTGACGCCCTGGGTGGGCCAGAGCCTGCTGCCCCATGTGCTGCGCGCCTTCCGCGCCGAACTGCCCCAGGTGCGGCTGGAGCTGTTCGAGGGCCTGTCGGCCGTGGCCCACCCGCGCCTGCGCGAAGGCACGCTGGACCTGCTGATCGGCCGCGTGCCCTCGGGACCCTCGGGCGGCGACCTGCACGGCACGCCGCTGTTCCGCTACGACGCCACCGTCGTGGCCCGCACGGGCCATCCGCTGGCAGGCGCCCGCTCACTGGCCGAGCTGATGGACTGCGACTGGCTGCTCAACTACACGCCGCCTGAAGAAGACGACCTGGTGCGGCGCCTGTTCCTGCGCCACGGCCTGCCCGTGCCCGTGGGTCACATCCACCTGGTGCATTCGGCATCGCTGCTGCTGCACCTGATCGCGCACAGCGACATGCTCTCGTTCTGCCCCTGGCCGCTGATCGAATCGGGCGTGCCCCAGGGCACCCTGGTGCCGCTGTCCCTGCGCGAGCAGTTCGAGCCCCACACGGTGGGCGTGGTCCAGCGCGGCCACGGCCCCCTGCCCTGGGTGGCCGAGCGCTTCGTGCACCACCTCATGGAGCAGGTCCACGCCTGCCGCCACAGCCCGGACCCGGTGCTGCAGCGCGTGTTCCGCTCCATTGACGTGCTGGCCTGAGGGTGCCTCAGCGCAGCGCGGCCTGGGCCACCGGCACGTTCGCCGATTCGCCGGCCGGCACGTCAGCCGGCACATCCCAGCCCCCGCCCAGCGCGCGGATCAGGCCCACGGCGGCCTGGTACTGCGCGGACTTCACCTGCAGCGCCTGGCGGCGGTTGCGCAGTTCGCTGCGGCGGGCATCCAGCAGGTCCAGCTGGCTGACGTAGCCGTTGCGGTAGCGCGTGTCCGACAGGCTGGTGGCACGCTGGGCGGCCACCACGGCCTGGCCCTGCACGGTGGACTGCTCCTGCAGGATGCGGATGGACGACAGCTGGTCCTCCACCTCCTGGAAGGCCACCAGCGCCTGCTGGCGGTAGGAGGCCAGCGCGGCATCGAGCTGTGCGCCTGCGGCCTGCACGCCGGCCTCGCGCCGGCCGCCGTCGAACAGCGGCAGCGACAGCAGGGCGCCCACGCCCCAGGAGCGCATGGACCACTTGAACAGGTCACCGACCTCGGGCGAGGCGTGGCCGGCCGCGCCGGTCAGCGAGATGCTGGGGAACCATGCCGTCTTCGCCACGCCCACGCGCGACTGCGCGGCGAACACGGCGCGCTGGGCGGCCGAGATGTCGGGCCGGCGCATCAGCACCGTGGCCGGCACGCCGGCTGGGATGGCCGGCAGCGCCGTGGTCCAGGCGCCTTCGCCCAGGCCGAAGCGCGAGGCCGAGTCGCCCACCAGCACGGCCAGCGCATGCTCGACCTGGGCGCGCTGGCGGTCCAGCGCCAGCGCGTCCGATTCGGTGGCCGACAGCTCGGCCTGGATGCGCGCCACGTCCAGCTCGGCAATGTCGCCGGCCTGCAGCCTTCGCTCCGACAGGCGCAGCGTGTCGCGGTAGGCCTCCACGGTCTCGCGCATCAGGGCGCGCTCGGCGTCCAGCGCGCGCAGTTGCAGATAGGTCTGCGCGACCTCGGCCTGCACGGCCAGCCGCGTGCTTTGCAGCAGGGCCTCGCGGCCCTCGGCGTCCAGCCGCGATGCGTCGGCCGCCTGGGAAATGCGGCCGAACAGATCGACCTCGTACGACAGGTTCAGCCCCGCATTGACCAGGGTGGCAGGCCGTGTGCCCGAGGCCTTGTCCAGCCCCGCGCCGCGCGTGGCCCCTGCGCCCAGGCCCAGTTGCGGCATGCGCTCGGCATTGGCGCTGCGCGCCAGGGCGCGGGCCTCGGCCAGGCGTGCGGCCGCGGCCTGGATGCTCTGGTTGTTCAGCGTGGCCTTGTCCACCAGCGCGTCCAGCGCCGGGTCGGCAAAGGCCAGCCACCATTGGCCGCGTGCCTGGGCTTCAGCGGGCAGGGCCTGGGTCCAGCCCGCCTGCGGCGCGGCGCCCTGCTCCTTGAAGGCGGGGGCGGCCGGCAGCTCGGGCAGGCTCTGGGACACGCTGGCGCAGCCGGCCAGGGCCAGCGCCGCCACCAGGGGCAGCAGACGCCTGGACAGTTTCGAAAGCGATGGGATCTTCATGATCGGTTCCTGTTCTTGTGGTGTGGGCTCATTCATGCTCGCCACGCGCGGCAGAGGGCATGGGCAGCGCGCCGCCACCCGAGGCATGGCCGTGGGCGGGTGCCTGTGCAGGGGCCTCTTGCTCCATCTCGGGCCCATGCTGCTTGAGCGGCCGGTTGCCTGCCAGGCGGCGCATCAGCACGTAGAACACGGGCGTCAGGAACAGGCCGAAGGCCGTCACCCCGATCATTCCCGAGAACACGGCCACGCCCATGGCGCGGCGCATTTCCGAGCCAGCGCCCGTGGACAGCACCAGGGGCAGCACGCCCATGACGAAGGCCAGCGAGGTCATCAGGATGGGGCGCAGGCGCAGCCGGCTGGCCTCGATGGCGGCCTGTATGGGCGTGCGGCCCTCGAACTCCAGCTCCCGTGCGAACTCCACGATCAAGATGGCGTTCTTCGCACTCAGCCCCACCAGCACGATGAGCCCGATCTGCGTGAAGACATTGCTGTCGCCGCCCGACAGCCAGACGCCGGTCATGGCCGCCAGCAGGCCCATGGGAACGATCAGGATGATGGCAATCGGCAGGGTCAGGCTCTCGTACTGCGCGGCCAGCACCAGGAACACCAGCAGGATGGCCAGCGGGAACACCAGCACCGCCGAATTGCCGGCCAGGATCTCCTGGTAGGTCAGGTCGGTCCATTCGAAATCGATGCCCTTGGGCAGGGTCTCGGCCGCGATGCGCTTGATGGCGTCCTGTGCCTGGCCCGAAGAGAAGCCCGGTGCGGCACCGCCGTTGATGTCGGCCGTGAGGTAGCCGTTGTAGCGCATGGCGCGCTCGGGGCCGAAGCTGGAATCCACCTTCATCAGCGCCGACAGCGGAATCATCTCGCCCGAGCTGGAGCGCACCTTGAGCATGCCCACGTCCTCGGCACGCGCGCGGTAGGGCGCGTCGGCCTGCACGCGGACGCTGTAGGTGCGGCCGAACTTGTTGAAGTCGTTCGCATACAGGCTGCCCAGGTAGATCTGCATGGTGTCGAAGATGTCCGTCACCGGCACGCCAAGCTGGCGCGCCTTGGTGCGGTCGATGTCGGCATACAGCTGGGGCACGTTGACCTGCCAGCTGGTGAACATGCCGGTCAGCTCGGGCGTCTGGTAGGCCTTGGCCATGAAGGCCTTCACGGCCGCGTCCATCTGGTCATAGCCCAGGGAGGCGCGGTCTTCCAGCTGCAGCTTGAAGCCGCCCGTCGTGCCCAGGCCCGCCACGGGTGGCGGCGGGAACATGACGATGAAGGCGTCCTGGATGCCTGCGAAGGCCTGGTTGAGCTGGCCGGCCACGGCACCGCCGCTCTGGTCGGCGCGCTTGCGCTCGTCGAAAGGCTTGAGCGTGGCGAAGACGATGCCCGAGTTGGAGCTGTTGGTGAAGCCGTTGATGGACAGGCCCGGGAAGGCGATGGTGTCCTCCACGTTGGGGTTGTCCTTCATGATCTCGCCCATGCGGCGGATCACCTCGTCCGTGCGGTCCAGCGTGGCGCCGTCGGGCAGTTGGGCAAAGCCGATCAGGTACTGCTTGTCCTGCGCGGGCACGAAGCCCGAAGGCACGGCCTTGAACAGGCCGAAGGTCACGGCGATCAGCGCCAGGTAGATGGCCAGCATCAGCGCCTTGCGCGAGATCACGCGGCCCACGCCGCCGCTGTAGGCCTCGGAGCCCCGGTGGAACATGCGGTTGAAGCCGCGGAACAGCCAGCCGAAGGCCCGGTCCATGCCGCGCGTCAGCGCGTCCTTGGGCGCATCGTGGCCGCGCAGCAGCAGGGCCGCCAGCGCGGGCGACAGCGTCAGCGAGTTGATGGCCGAGATCACCGTGGAGATGGCGATCGTCACCGCGAACTGCTTGTAGAACTGGCCCGTGAGGCCGCTGATGAAGGCCAGCGGCACGAACACCGCCACCAGCACCAGGGCGATGGCGATGATGGGCCCGGACACTTCGCGCATGGCGCGGTAGGTGGCGTTGCGCGGCGTCAGGCCCGCCTCGATGTTGCGCTCCACGTTCTCGACCACGACGATGGCGTCATCCACCACGATGCCGATGGCCAGCACCAGGCCGAACAGGCTCAGCGCGTTGATGGAAAAGCCCAGCAGATGCAGCACGGCGAAGGTGCCGATCACCGACACCGGCACGGCCAGCAGCGGGATGATGGAGGCGCGCCAGGTCTGCAGGAACAGGATCACCACCAGCACCACGAGCACGATGGCCTCCAGCAGCGTGTGCACCACCGATTCGATGGAGGCGCGCACGAACTGCGTGGGGTCGTAGGCGATGCGGTACTCCAGGCCCTCGGGCATGTTCTTGTTCAGGGCCTCCATGGTCTTGCGCACGTTGGCCGAGATTTCCAGCGCATTGGAGCCCGGCGCCTGGAACACGCCCATGCCCACGGCCGGGTCGTTGTTCAGCAGCGAGCGCAGCGAATAGTCGGCCGCGCCCATCTCCAGGCGGCCGATGTCGCGCAGGCGGGTCACGGCGCCGTCGGCGCCGCTCTTGACGATGATGTCGCCGAAGTCCTCCTCGCTTTGCAGCCGGCCCTGGGCGTTGATGGACAACTGCATGTCCACGCCCGGCAGTCCCGGCGAGGCGCCGACCACGCCGGCCGCAGCCTGCACGTTCTGGCCACGGATGGCGGCCACCACATCGCTGGCCGACAGGCCGCGCTGCGCCACCTTCTGCGGGTCCAGCCACACGCGCATGGCGTAGTCGCCGCCGCCGAAGATCTGGATCTGGCCCACGCCCTCGATGCGCGCCAGCGGGTCCTTCACGTTCAGCACCGCGTAGTTGCGCAGGTAGTTGATGTCGTAGCGCTGGTTGGGCGAGACCAGGTGCACCACCATGGTCAGGTCGGGTGCGCTCTTGACCGTGGTGATGCCCAGGCGGCGCACTTCCTCGGGCAGGCGCGGCTCGGCCTGCGAGACGCGGTTTTGCACCATCTGCTGCGCCTTGTCGGGGTCGGTGCCCAGGCGGAAGGTGACGGTCAGCGTCATCACGCCGTCGCTGGTGGCCTGGCTGCCCATGTAGAGCATGCCTTCGACGCCGTTGATCTGCTCTTCCAGCGGCGTGGCCACGGTCTCGGCGATCACCTTGGGATTGGCGCCCGGGTACTGGGCGCGCACCACCACGGATGGCGGCGCGACCTCGGGGTATTCCGAGATCGGCAGCCCGCCCATGGCGATCAGGCCGGCGATCAGCATCAGCAGCGAAAGCACGCCCGCGAAGATCGGCCGGTCAATGAAGAATTTGGATAGGTTCATGGTGTTTGGCTCCGCCACGGCAAAGCGCGGCCCATGCCGCCTGCGGTCAGGCGGCATTTCAGAGGCAGGAAAGGTGTGCGGCTAGATCAGGACTTGGTTGCGTCAGCCACTTGATCGGCTGCCTGCCGGGTGCCCGGCTGGCGGGCATCGGCCCGCGCATCCATGGACACCTCCTTGGGCGCGACCAGGGCGCCGGGCCGGATGTGCTGCAGTCCGTTGACGACCACGCGCTCGCCGGGCTGCAGGCCCTGGGTCACGTTGCGCAGGCCGTTGATCGAGGCGCCCAGCACCACCTCGCGGTAGACGGCCTTGTTGTCGCCGCCCACCACCATCACGTACTTCTTGCTCTGGTCCGTGCCGATGGCGCGCTCGCTGACCAGCAGCATGCTGCTGTCGCGCGCCTGGCCCATGCGGATGCGGGCGAACTGGCCGGGCATGAGGGCGCCGTCCTTGTTGTCGAAGGCGGCGCGCACGCGCACGGTGCCGCTTCGGGCATCGACCTGGTTGTCGATCAGCTGCAGCCGGCCCTCGAAGGGCGTGCTGCCGGCCGTGGCCGTGCCCATCTGCACGGGAATGCTGTCGATCCTGGCGCGGTTGCCCGCGCCGCCGCCCAGCTCCTTGAGCGCGCGCGTGATGACCTGCTCATCGGCATCGAAGCTCGCATAGATGGGGCTGACCGAGACCAGCGTGGTCAGCACCGGCGCGCCCGGGCCTGCGGCCACCAGGTTGCCCACGGTGATCTCGCGCTTGCCGATGCGGCCCGACACGGGGGCGCGCACCTGGGTGTAGCCCAGGTTCAGCCGCGCCGATTGCAGGGACGCCTGGGCCGCGCGCAGATTGGCCTCGGCCTCGCTGCCTGCGTTGATGCGCTCGTCCAGCTCGCGCTGGGCAATCGCCCGCTCGTCCCACAGGCGGCGTGCGCGCTCCTGCTCGCTGCGTGCATAGGACTGGCGTGCCTGGGCCGAGGCCACCTGGGCTTCGGCACGCTCGACCTCGGCCGCATACGGTGCGGGGTCGATGGTGATCAGCAGATCGCCCTGCTTGACCAGCGCGCCCTCGCGAAAGTGCACGGCCTGCACGGCGCCGGCGACGCGGGAGCGGATGTCCACGCGCTCCACGGCTTCAAGGCGGCCCGAGAACTCGTCCCAGGCGGTGACCTCGCTTTCGGCGACCGTGGCCACCGACACGGGCGTGGCGGCGGGCTGGGCGCTGGCGGGCGCGTCATCGGCCTTGGCATCGAAGCCGTGCAGGCCGAACAGGCCGGCGCTGACGGCGAGGATGGCCGCTGCAGCGGCCGGCAGCTTCCAGCCCTTGCGCTGGGCCGAGGCGGAAGAAGAGGGTGAGGAGGATGAGGTGGATTGGGTGGACATGGTGTTTTTTTGCGTAATTCAGGGAACACGATGCCCGCCCGGCGCCTGAACGCGCCGGGAAGGCGGAATCGAAATGGAAAAACGGGGGCAGCAAGGTTCGCCGGCTGCGGCGGCGCGGGGCCTAGCCCGGTGCTGCGGGCTTGTTCATGGTGGCCTCGAAGAAGTCATGCACATGCTGGAACACGGCGGCGCTGCAGGCCGTACAGGCCTCGGCCTCGGACAGGGCCTGCGGCCAGTTCGACGCGCTGGGCAGCACATGGCTGCTGGCCGTCACGCCGGCCGCGCGCAGGCGGGCCGCATAGGCCTGGGCCTCGTCGCGCAGCGGGTCGTCGCCACCCACCAGCACCAGGGCCGGCGGCAGCTGGGCCAGGCGCAGCGAGCTGCCGGGCACGGCATAGGGATGCATGGCGTCCTTGGGGCAGCTCAGGTACTCGCGCCAGCCCGTGGCCCAGCGGCATTCGCCGGCCTCGGGCGTGGCCTCGCGCTGCGAGGCGGTGCCGGTGCAGGGATCGAGCATGGGCGACACCAGGATCTGGCCTGCCAGCGGAGGGTGGCCACGGTCGCGCGAGATCACGGCCACGGCGGCGGCCAGGTTGCCGCCGGCTTCTTCACCCGCGAGGAACAGCGGCGCGCCCTTGCCCGCCATCTTCACGCGGTGCTTGTACAGCCACTGCAGCACGGCGTAGCCCACCTCGATGGGCTGGGGAAACGGATGCTCGGGCGCCAGCGGATAGGCCAGCGACACCACGACGGCGCCCGCCTCGGCCAGCAGCCGGCCGATGTAGCGGCCGTTGTCCAGCGTGCCGCAGACAAAGGTGCCGCCATGGAAATGCAGCACCAGAGGCGAAACCGTGCCGGGCCTGCGCTGGCCATAGGCGCGCGCAGCCACGGTGCCGTGCTCGGGCAGCTCGATGGAGAATTCTGTTTCGGCAATCTGCGCCCCGACGGCGGGGCCGTTCGAAGGCGACGAGGAAGTGGACATGGCGCGAACCTGCGGCAATGGTCGATGGTTGGAATATAGGCGGCGCCGGCCATGTCTGAAATAGCAACGCAGCCATCGCTCTGTTTCCGTTTCACGAACAATCGCCCGACACGGCGCGTGTGAGAATTCCGCCGAGCCGGCATTCCCTTGCCGGGCGCTGCAGGAGCAACTTTCCATGGACCAGATCCAGGCCATGCGTGTCTTCGTTCGCGTGGTGGAAGCCGGCAACTTCACCCGCGCCGCCGATTCGCTGGACCTGCCCAAGGGCACGGTCACCAAACAGATCCAGGCGCTGGAGGCGCGCGTGCGCGTCAAGCTGCTCAACCGCACGACGCGGCGCGTCACCGTCACGCCCGATGGCGCCGCCTACTACGAACGCGCGGCACGCCTGCTCAACGACTTCGACGATCTCGAAGCCAGCATGGTCAACACCCAGACCGCGCCCAGCGGGCGGCTGCGGCTGGACGTGGGCAGCTCCATGGCCCGGCTGATCATCATTCCGGCGCTGACCGAATTCTGCGAACGCTATCCCGACATACAGATCGACCTGGGCGTGGGCGACCGCCTGGTGGACCTGATCAGCGACAACGTGGACTGCGTGATCCGTGGGGGCGAGCTCAGCGACCAGTCCCTGGTGGCGCGCCGCATCGGCTCGATGAACTGGGTCACCGTGGCCTCGCCCGCCTACCTGGCACGCCATGGCGTGCCCCAGCATCCGTCCGAACTGGATACGAAGCACCAGATCGTCGCCTTCTTCTCGGGCCATACGCGGCGCATGTACCCGCTGGAATTCCAGCGGGGCGATGAATCCATCGAGGTGGCGGGCAACTACCGCATCGCGGCCAACGACAGCAATGCCTACACGGCCGCCGTGCTGGCGGGCTTTGGCATCGCGCAGCTGGTCACGGCCTTTGCCCAGCCGCTGATCGACAGCGGCGAACTGGTCGAGGTCCTGCCCGATTGGACCCAGCCGCCGCTGCCCATACACGTGGTCTACCCGCCCAACCGCCACCTCAGCGCCAAGGTGCGGGCCTTCGTGGACTGGGCGGCCGACCTGTTCGCACGCCATCCCCAGCTGCAGCGCAGCTGAAAGGCCGGCGATGGGATGGCCGGGCGGGCCCAAGCCCCGTCCGGCTGCAAGGCCTTCCCAGCCACTCTTCATGTCAGCGGGCATGGCGCCAGCCATTCCCATTCGCCATGACCATGCACGCCACCGGATACGGCCGATCCAGGAGCCTGCCTGCCCGCCCACTGCTGCACGCAGCTTTCTGCCATGCACCAAATACCGTCAACCCCCTCTGAAGATGCACCGAAACACGGCACAAAGGCACCAAGCTCGGGCGCCGTTCACCAAAACGATGCATGACGGCATAACTTTTAGGCATAATCTTGGTTTGCACTCACCCCTTCCCGCAGCCGTTTTTAGTCAGAGGTTTTTTCCATGAAGTACGAGTCCGTCGGCCAGTTCCTTGATGAAGTCGCGCAACGCAATCCCGGCCAGCCCGAATTCCTGCAAGCCGTCACCGAAGTGATGGAAAGCCTGTGGCCCTTCATCGAGAAGAACCCCAAGTACGCCGAGCACGGACTGCTGGAGCGCCTGGTCGAGCCCGAGCGCGTGGTCATGTTCCGCGTGAGCTGGACCGACGACAAAGGCCAGGTGCAGGTCAACCGCGGCTTCCGCATCCAGCACAGCATGGCCATCGGTCCCTACAAGGGCGGCCTGCGTTTCCACCCCTCGGTCACGCTGTCCGTGCTCAAGTTCCTGGCGTTCGAGCAGACCTTCAAGAACGCGCTGACCACGCTGCCCATGGGCGGCGGCAAGGGCGGCTCGGACTTCGATCCCAAGGGCAAGAGCCCCGCTGAAGTCATGCGCTTTTGCCAGGCCTTCGTCACCGAGCTGTTCCGCCACGTGGGCCCGGACACCGACGTGCCGGCAGGCGACATCGGCGTGGGCGGCCGCGAAGTGGGCTTCATGGCCGGCATGTACAAGAAGCTGTCCAACAGCGCCGCCAGCGTGTTCACGGGCAAGGGCCTGTCCTTCGGCGGCTCGCTGATCCGTCCCGAAGCCACCGGCTACGGCACCGTCTACTTCGCCCAGGAAATGCTGGCCACGCGCGGCCAGTCCTTCGCAGGCAAGACCGTCTCCATCTCCGGCTCGGGCAATGTGGCCCAGTACGCCGTGGAAAAGGCCATGCAGCTGGGCGCCAAGGTGGTGTCGGTCTCCGACTCCTCGGGCACCGTGTATGACCAGGACGGCTTCACCACCGAGAAGCTGGCCATCCTAATGGACGTGAAGAACCACCGCTACGGCCGCGTGGACGAGTACGCCAAGCTGGTGGGCGCAGAGTTCCTGCGCGGCAAGACGCCGTGGCACCTGAAGGTGGACGTGGCCCTGCCTTGCGCCACGCAGAACGAACTGACCGAGGAAGATGCCAAGGTGCTGATCGCCAACGGCGTGGTCTGCGTGGCCGAAGGCGCCAACATGCCCTCGACCATCGAAGCCGCCAAGGCTTTCGAGAAGGCCGGCGTGCTGTACGCACCGGGCAAGGCCAGCAATGCCGGTGGCGTGGCCACCTCGGGCCTGGAGATGAGCCAGAACGCGGCCCGCCTGTCCTGGCCCGCCGAGGAAGTCGATGCCCGCCTGCTGCAGATCATGCAAGGCATCCACGCCGCCTGCCTGAAGTACGGCAAGCGCGAGGACGGCACGGTCAGCTACATCGACGGCGCCAACATCGCCGGCTTCGTCAAGGTAGCCGATGCCATGCTGGCCCAGGGCGTGATCTGAGCGTCAGCGCTTCCCACCCCTGACGAATGCCCATGCAGCCTGCTGCATGGGCTTTTTTCATGGAAAGAGATGGATTCGCGCGCCTTACCTGTCGCGCACCGCATCGGCCAGCGCCGCCCAGGCCTTGAGCGTCAGCGCATGCGTGAAGGCCGCGCCCGCCACCGGGTGCGATGACAGCTTGACCACCACCATCTGCGCGGCCGGGTTCACGTGGATGAACTGGCCGTGTATGCCGGCGGCCTCGTAGGCGCCATCGGCGTTGTGCAGCACCCACCACTGGTTGCGGTAGCTGTAGCCGGGCCGCGCGGCCTGGATGCCGCGGAACTTGAACTGCTCGCGGTCGCCGCCGCGCGCAATGTCGTCCAGCACCGCCTTGTCGAAGATCTTGTGGCCGTTGAAGCTGCCGCCCAGGCGCAGCATCTCGCCCACGCGCGCCAGGTCACGCGCCGTGGCGTTCAGGCCCGCGCCCTGCAGCGGCGTGCCGGTGCTGTCCACCATCACATAGGCGTCTTCCTGCATGCCCAGCTTCTGCCAGATGTTCTCGCTCATGAGATCGCTCCAGCGCCGGCCCGTGACGCGCGAGACGATCCAGCCCAGCACCTCGGAGTGCACGGTGCGGTAGACAAAGCCCTCGCCATGCGTGCCTTCCTGGGGCAGCGTCTTGAGGAAGTCGTAGACATTGGTCGGCCCCGCGTAACCGGGCGGACGCGGCAGCATGCCCGAGGCCCAGGAGTAGCCGAAGATCTCGGTCCTGGGGTCGGTGTAGTCCTCGCGAAAGCGCACGGCGCCCGTCATGTCCATGACCTGGCGCACCGTCATGTCGCCCCAGGCCGAGCCTTCCAGCTCAGGCACGTACTTCGTCACCAGCGCCTGGGGGTCGATGCGCCCTTCTTGGGCCAGTTGCGCGGCCATCAGGCCGGTGAACGATTTGGTGACCGAGAACAGCAGGTGCGGCGAGCTGGCCTGCATCTGGTTCTGGTAGCGCTCGAAGACCACCCGTCCCTTGTGCAGCACCACGATGGCGTCGGTATAGGTGCGGTCCAGCCACTGGTCCACGGTGACGGGCTGGCCCTTGTCGTCGTCAAAGCGCAGGCCGCCCAGGGCCATGGGCGCTTCGGGCAGTGCCGAGGGCGCCGCCGCGCCGCGCCGGATGTTCTGCGTGGGCTGGATTTCGCGCAGGTGCTGCACCACCCAGCGCAGCTGCGGATAGCGGTAGCCGTTGGACACGTCCACGCGCTTGTCGGCGGCCGGCGGAAAGCCCTGCATCAGCCCCAGCTGCTCCAGGCGCACGCTGTCGGGCGGCGGCAGCGCGGGCGCTGCGGGGGCCTGTGCCTGGGCCGCCACCCAGCCGGGCAGCAGTGCCAGCAGGGCCATGGCATGCCGGGAACGCCGAAAGAGCGGACTGACCATCGTTGTCTCCTTGGTTTTTGGAAACGGCCAGTCTTGCAGAAAGCCCTCGGCCGGTCACGGGTGTTCGCCCACCCGCAGGCCGGCGGGCTGTCGTCTGCGTGACGAAGGTTTCAGCGGCGCATCAAGGCCGCATCGCACCAGCGCTGCGCCACGGCCGGAGAAGTGGTGCAGACCGTGTCGTGCGTCACCGTGGTCACGGCGCGCTCCAGCAGCTGGATGTCGGCCTCGTGCTGGCGCGCCACATGCGGGTCCTCGAAGAAGATCACGCGCTGGCAGCGGCGGTCCAGCACCAGGTCGGCGATCTGCGCATCGCCGCCCAGCGGGCCGCTGTTGTAGCGGTCCACCCAGGGCCGGTCCTCGGGCCAGCCACGGCTCCAGGCCATTTCGTTGAGGCGCTGGCCCGTGGTGCCCGTGCCCACGCGCCGGCCAAAGCGCGACAGCAGCTCGAAGTTGCGCGCCGCGAAATCCAGCATGGTGGGCTTGAGCGCATCGTGGGCGATCAGCGCCAGCGTCTGCTGGGCGTAGTCGTGAAAGCGCTGCGCACCGGCATCCTTGGGCAGACCTGCCTGGATGCGCTCCATCTCGACCCAGTCCCGCGCCGAGGCCACGGTGGACAGGAAGGGCTTGCCATGGATCACGCACTGGCGCTTGAGCGCCACGGCCTCGGGAAAGATGGAGGACGGATCCACCGGGTCGGTGAAATAGATGGCCCCGTCGATGGTGCGCTCGTCACCTTCCACGCCCACCACCTCGGCCACCAGTTTCATCAGCCCGCCTTCGCGGCCATAGGGATAGCGGCGCAGGCCCCGGTAGGACGCCAGCATGCCGGCCGCCTGGATGGCATCGAAGGTGCGGCCCACGGCATGCAGGCCCAGCTGCAGCTCGCGGATGCCGGACTCGCAGGCGCGCAGCCAGCCGAACAGTGCGGCATCCTCGGTTTGGTGGTGGATTCGGTTGGCGGCCAGGCCCAGGCGTATCGGCATACAGGTTCACTCATCAACAGTGGGGAGAGGCCCGTGCAGCCAGGACAGCCTGCGGACCAGCGGCAAGAATAGCGCCAATCCATGACAGCGCCGGCCGGCACGGCAGCGGCGCTGAACTTTTGGCCGGCCCGTGCATCCATTGTTGCGTCATGCCCTCACTGCTTTCCCACCTGTGGCCCCGACGGCGCCTGCACCGGCTCACGGCAGCGCTGGGCGTGGCCGCGCTGCTGGCGGCCAGCGGCTGCTCCGTTCTGGACACCAAGCAGCGCGAATGGATCTTCCAGCCCAGCGACCGCAGCTGGCCCGGCGCCAACACGGCCGGCATGGAAGATGTCTGGATCGACATGCCAACGCAGGACGGCGCCCGCCTGCATGCGCTGTGGCTGCCCCAGCCGGCCACGGCCGGCAACGCCCCCGTGCTGCTGTACCTGCATGGCGCGCGCTGGAACGTTGCCGGCTCCTCGCCGCGCATCCGGCGGCTGCACGAGCTGGGCTTTTCGGTGCTGGCCATCGACTATCGGGGCTTTGGCAAGAGCAGCGCCGGCCTGCCGTCCGAGGAATCGGCCGCCGAGGATGCCCGCGCCGGCTGGGACTGGCTGGGCCGGCACGCTCCGGACCGGCCGCGCTTCATCTTCGGCCATTCGCTGGGCGGCGCCATCGCCATCGACCTGGCGCGCAGCGTCCAGGATGAGGCCGGCGTCATGGTCGAGGCCACCTTCACCAGCATTCCCGACGTGGTCCGCAGCTTCCGCTGGGGCTGGCTGCCCGTGGGGCCGCTGATCACGCAGCGCTTTGCCTCCATCGACAAGGTGGCCGGCATAGGCTCGCCGCTGCTGGTCGTGCACGGCAGCGCCGATCCGCTGATCCCCGCCACGCTGGGCCGCCAGCTGTTCGAGGCGGCCAGCGAGCCCAAGCGCTTCGTGCTCATCGAAGGCGGCAACCACCACAACACCCAGTCGCGCGCCATGGAGCAATACCGGCAGGCGCTGGACGAGCTGTTCGGGCTGCGCCTGCTCGCACAGGCGCCCACCGCGCCTGCAAGCCCGCGCTGAGCGGCGCAGCCTGCGCCGCCTTCCGCGCTACGGGCAGCTTGCCGCGTTCTGCGAGATCACGGCACGCAACTGCCGCGTGGTGGTGCTGTCATCCGGGCCCAGCGTGTTGCGCGTGTAGCGGCAGCCATAGGTGGGCGCGGCCACCGTGGCGGCCGTCTGCACATCGTCACCGCCCGGCCTGGCGCCGCCCTGCTCCCACTGCACCATGGCATCGAAGGCCTCCACCTGCTCGGCCACGGTGAAGTCGCAGTGCGATGCGCCGCGGATGGCGCGCTGCACCAGCCAACGGTCCTTGCCCTTGTCGGCCACGCGTCGCTGGTAGATCTGCTGCATGCTGAACGGCACATACAGGTCGCCCAGCGTGTGCAGCGTCACCACTGGAATGCCGATGTCGCCTGGGCTCACGGGAATCCAGCGCAGGCCGTCGCGGCGCAGCCGGTTGGCATCGGGCGCGGCCGTGCGCTTTTGCGCGGCGGCATTGAGCGCGGCCGAGGCCGCTGCATCCCCATCGATGCGGTAGGTGAAGCGGTTGGTATCGGTCACGTTGCGGTTCAGGATGCCGTTGACCGAGCCGTCGCTGCCGAACACACCCCAGACCGGAGCGAACGAGCCACCCACGGCCACCCCCAGGTCGAACAGCGGGCGCGGACCGCCCGTGAGATTCTGGATCACCGACAGATAGGCGCGGCCCGTCGCGGTAGGTGCAGACGGGAAGGTCGTGAACAGGGCCGATGTCACCTTGCCCTGGATGGCCGCCCAGTCGGTGACGGCATGCTGGGCCTCGCCCGCCAGGGCCTGGGCAGTGACCTGGGCCGCCGCGAAGTAGTCGAACAGCTGGGTATCGCCCATCACGCCGCACATGGGCACGGCGCCCTGGTAGCGCACCTTGTTGCGGGCCGTTGATTGGGCTTCGGCCTCGATGGCCGCCGCCGTGACATGGCCGCCCATGGAATGGCCGGTGATGTACAGGCGCTGCGGCTGCGCCAGCGGCCGGCCGTGGGATGCGGCCAGGCGGTTGAAGGCCAGCGCCAGCGCATTCGTGTCCTCCACGCCGGCGCGCACGTCGTAGTAGTTCTTGCTGTAGCTGGACGCCGCCCAGGCATAGCCGTTCTGGATCAGGTAGCGGCGTATGGACGGATTGCTGACGTTGAGCGCACTGCCCTCGCCCGCATAGCCGTGGGCATACATCACCAGGCGGCCATTCCAGTTGGCGGGCACCTCGATGCGGTAGGCCGCGCCTTCCAGCACTCCGGCCCAGCGGCTGGTGCTGGCGTTGTCCACCGTGTCGCCAGCGGCAGCCGCCAGCGCATCGAACGTGGTGGCAGAAGGATTGGCCGGCGCAAAGCTGCGGCTATCCTGGGCCCGGGTTTCCTCGGGCGCATCACCGTCCCCCCCGCCGCAGGCCGCAAGGCCCGTGACCGCCAGCAGACCGAGATACTTCCAACGATTCCAACGCAGGGCTCGCATAAGACTGTCTCCTTGGGATGAAGGTTTGAAGGGGAACGCGCGCAAAAAATCCGTTTCAAGGGGGAGTGCCGACGCAGCCTATGCCAGACAACTGGCCCGCCATGCGGGTAGGAACCCGCAAGCAGGGGCTGCCGGCTGTCACCCAGATGACTGTCGCCTTGCGATAACATCCGCGCTTGCGGTGCAGGCCGCACCCGGACCTGCGGGAAGGGTTGAACCCACCTGTATGCGCCTCTCGGCGTTTTTCTCTTGCCACATGCCTTTGTGCGCCAAGCTGCAGGTCATTGGCCTTCGTGCACGGAGGTATCCCTGTGAAACGCATCCCCGCCCGGCCCGACATGGGCCATCTCAAGAAACAGGCCAAGCAACTGCTGGCCGCCTATCGCGCAGGCTCGGCCCAGGCCATGGAGCAATTGCGCGCCCACCTGCCCGCTGCCCGGGGCCGCACGGATGAAGCACTGGCCGCCATGGACCTGCGGCTGCACGACGCCCAGTCCGCCGTGGCGCGCGAGCACGGTTTCGCCTCATGGAGCGAGCTGTCAGGCTACGTCGAGGCATGCCAGCGCCTGGCGGCGGACCCAGAGACATCCCGGCTGCACTGGCTGGCCCTGGTCTATGCCGGCGATGTGGCGGGCGGCACGCACCGCGCGCAGCCCGCGCTGGCCCGGCGCCTGCTGGACGAGCGGCCGGAGCTGCCGGGCAATGATCCCTGGATGGCCTGCGCCATCGGCAACCTGGCCGCGCTGCGCGAAGCCACGCACAGAGATCCCGGCTGGCTGCAGCGCGCAGGCGGGCCGCTGGGACTGCCGCCGCTGGTGGCCGTCACGCACTCGTGCCTGCTGCGCCTGCCCGAGTTCGCCGAGCCGCTGCGCGCCTGCGCGCGCTGGCTGCTGGACGCGGGCGCCGACCCGCTGCAGACCGTGGGCAATCGCTGGCCGCCGGCCTCGCTGCAGGCGCCCTCCGAGACCGAGCGGCTGTCAGCACTCTATGGCGCAGCAGGCCAGAACCATGATGCGCAACTGACGCAGATGCTGCTGCAGGCCGGGGCCGACCCCAACGACGGCGAATCGCTCTACCACTCTCTGGAAGGCACGCCGGCCAGCCGCGAATGCACGCGGCTGCTGCTGCAGGCGGGCGCGCGTGTGGAGGGCAGCAATGCCCTGTTCCGCGTGCTGGACCTGGACGATGAGCAGGCCCTGCGCCTGCTGCTGGACCACGGCGCCGATCCGAACGAGGACAACGGCCAGGGCGAATGGGGTCGCCCGCTGCTGTGGGCCATACGCCGGCTGCGCTCGCCCGCCCACGTGCAGGCCTTGCTGGATGCAGGAGCCGACCCGGCCACCCGCACACCGCAAGGCCTGGGCGCCGCCCGCCTGGCACGGCGCTTTGGCCTGGCCGACGTGGCCGTCCTGCTGGAACAGGCCACGGGCGCTGAACCCGCCACGCCCGAAGAACAGTTCGTTGCCGCCTGCGCCATGGGCGACCGGGCCCAGGCCGGAGGGCTTCTCGCGTCCCACCCGGGTCTGCTGCAAGGACTGTCTCACGAGCAGCTGCGCATGCTGCCCGAACTGGCAGCCCTGGGCCGCATGGAGGCCGTGCGCTGCATGGTGGAACTGGGCTGGCCCATCGCTGCGCGCGGCGGCGACTGGGATGCATCCGCACTGAACCAGGCCGTTTTCCGTGGCGATGCCGCCATGGCGCGCTTCCTGCTGGAGCACGGCGCACAGTGGACCGAACGCCACGCCTATGGCGACAACTGCGCAGGCACCCTGTGCTGGGCATCGCTGAACCGGCCCGAATCCACGGAACCCGGCGGCGGCGACTGGCTGGGCTGCGCCCAGGCCCTGCTGGACCACGGTATGCCCATGGCCCGGCCCGACCCCGAAGTACCCGGCTGCGTGCTCATCGACGGCAACCGGCAGCGGTATCCGGACGAGATCACGGATTTGCTGCTAGGGGTTGACGCGGACTAGGTCCGCCCGACCCGAAAACCCGTCCTGCCGGCTGGCCCGGCAGGATTCAGCTGCAGTGCCTGCATGGGTCAGAACAGATCAAACCGGCTCATGTAGGCATCGCATGCCAGCAGCCACGCATGTTCATCATTGGACCCCGAAGGCGGCGGGCCGATGAAGTTGTTGAGCCGGGATCTGGCGCGCAAAGGCTTGAGCAGGCGTGCCGCCTCGCCAAAGGCGGGCAGCGTCAGCCCCTGGTCCATATCCCCCAGTCCTGGGAAATCTCCTGCCCGTATCCCCAGACAGTTGCCTACATCCCCAGCCGAAAGATACTGGCTGGCCTGAACCTGCTTGCGCACCGCATCCCGACCACCCAGCTTTTCCAGCAAGGCATCACTCACAAAACTCAGCCAGTTGATGCTGTACATGGCGTTGTTGAAGTCATGGCTCATCAGCGCAAGACTGCCCAGGGCATTCAAGCCTGGAAAACGCTGCAGATAGGGGTACAGCATCTGCTGGCCCTTGCCATCGGGATCGATATTGCGCTCCTCCACTGCAGGCATGACACCCCATCCGGCAATGGCCCAGAAAGGCTGCATCAACTCCACCACCTGGGTGGTAATGCGGCCCACATTGTTTTCGGGCAGCTGATCCAGGACCCACCATGCAGGAAATGCCATGCGAATGAAAGACATGGAAGGGCCTATGCCAGGCGTCGTATATCTGTCATGCCCCCAAATACCTTCGTCATTCTCAATGCGACAGTAAAGGCGAAAGTCTTGCGCATTGTTCTCCCACACCTCAGGGGGATTTGGCTTGCCCGAAGCCATATGAAATATCAGTGCATAACCTTTTGGGTTATCAAAGCTTTTCTGCTTTTTTGCAGCCAACTTTCTTTGTGCTATCGCGCTGGTCAGCATGGCAGGCATTCCGTCGTACCAATAAACCAGTTTCTCCTTCCCTACAGCCTCACAAAAAATATCGACCACTTCCCATGCACGCTCACGCACAGCCAAGGAATCCCCTTCATGGAACACCATTTCAATGGTCCAGCCGGCTCTTGCGCAGACATCACCGAACTGATTGCACAGTACCAGCGCCTTGAGAATATCGATCGTCGCCACGGTGGCTTTTTGCAGCTCTCTGGTGCTCAAAGGTTTTTTGAAATCTTTTGCCATATCAACCCTCCATATTTCGCTATACCGAAGCCATCACCTCAAAAGGACAACCCGAGGACTCTTGCCAGTGCAGTCCCCACTATGCCTATACCTCGGAGCGCCCGCCCCAGCGCAGACGCACCGGCTGCAGCCCCGACCGCCGCCGCCGTATCCTTATTCACCCGCTCGGACAAAGAGATGGCCTTTTCCCTGTTGGCCTGCCATCGCGCTGCCTGGTTCAACACACCTTGGTTCGACTTTTCTCCATCGCCGTCGCACGCACAACTTCTTGCATCCAAGGCTTTCTTGAGAAACTTGTCTCCAAAAAGGTGCGTATAGGCCTGAAGCTGTGTCTTGCCGTCTGGCCCTTCCGCATTGGAAAAGCCATCCCCCGGAAACTTCATCTCATAGACCCGCTGCACGTTGTCCAGCACAGGCGGCAGGCGCGGGTTCTTCACCACGACCACATCCGGAATGCGCGAGCCCGCAGGCCGGCTGCGCGTGGGGCGCACGGGCTCGTTGCGCGACATGACAGGTGCTCTGTTCAGGTAAGGCACTTCCTGCTTGTAGTAGCCCCGGTAGCCTTCAAACCCATCGGCCTGCATGACCACGCCGGCCACGCAGCGCTGGCCCAGGCCGCCGGTCATGCAGCAGCAAAACAGCTCGCACAGCGCCCTGCGGTCCAGTTCGTTGTCGAAGTCCCGGGTGCCGCATACCTTGTTGAAGCCAACAAGCACGACAGCCTTGCACAGGTCCCTGGACCGCTTCAGGCGATTGAGGGCAATGAAGGCGGGAACCAGTTGCCCGCAGCTCATGTATCCGAGCGGATGGCCGGTGGCCGCTCCACTGCCCCATTCAACTCGTGGAAACGCCCTGCGCGGCTCAATGGCGCATGGATGTCTATCCTGAATGTCATTGGCTCCTTCGCCTGTGAAAGGCGCTCCCTTCCTTCTGAAAGGAAAATAATAGGAGCAATGAATTGGGCACGTAAATCCTATTTTTCAGAGATTTCCAGGACTGAGCTGCCCGCAATTGGCAGCGGTCTCCTCTGAAAACTGGCAGAAAAAAGCCTAGGACAAGCAATGGCCAGAAAGCCTGTTTCAGGTGCCGCGCTCGCCTGTCACTCGGCCATCATCTCCTGCTGCAGGTCAAAGCCCCTGCGCTCCCGCACGCTCGTGCAGCCAGCGCCGCAACGCAAATCCCAGCCACAGCGCCGTGAACACGGCCGCGCCAAAGACCCAGCCCGACAGCGCGCCCGCCATGCTGCCCGACAGCAGCGTGCCGATGGTGCAGCCCAGCCCCGTCATGGCGCCCCAGCCCAGCAAGGCGCCACCGGCCAGGCCGCGAGCCGCATCGCGCCAGGTGGGGCGGCGTGGCGTCCACTGGCGGCTGGCCACGGCGGCGCCCCAGGCACCGGCCACCAGGCCCAGCAGCAGCACGGCATGGGGCGTGAGCAGGCTGTTGAGCACGGCCGTGGCGCATCCGCCCAGGGTGTCCAGGCCGTGCAGGCGCTCGGGCACCCAGCCGCCTGCCTGGGCCCAGCCACGCACGGTGCTGCCCAGCGTGGTGGTCACGCCCAGCGGCCGCATGCGCACGATGGCGGCGGCCGCGATCAGGCCCACGGCCAGGCCGCCCAGCGCGGCGTTCCAGCGGCCTTGCCACAGTGACAGCCACAGCTGGCACAGGCCCGGTGGCTGCGCCGGTTCTGCCGCAGGCCGGGGCCGTGCGCGGCCCGAGCGCCCATGAATGCGCCAGACCCAGGCCGCCAGCAGGCCCAGCACGGCCAGTTGCAGCGCCAGCGCGCCGCCATAGCCCAGATGGGCCGGCAGCCAGATGACGGGTGCATCGGCAATGGCCAGGCTGTACAGCGGGTTCCAGCTGCGAAACCCCAGCACGAAGCCCAGGCCCGTGCCGACCAGGGCAAACGGCGCCACGGGCGAGCCCTCGCCCAGCCGGTACCAGTGGGCACTGATGCACGAGCCCGAGACCGACATGCCCGCTCCAAAGGCCAGGCCCGCAAGGACCAGCACCCAGCTCACGGGGCCTATGTGCATGTCGGGCGGCAACTGGCCCGGCTGGGGCACGGCCACCCAGCTGCCCAGCACCACGGTCATGCCCGCCGATCCCACGGCCAGCGCCAGCAGGATGGAGAGCACGCCGCGCGGGTCGCCGAACTCGAACCAGTCGCGCGCATGGCAGTAAAAGCAAAAGCGCGAGCGCTGCAGCACCAGCCCCAGCAGCAGGCCCAGCGCCAGCGCAAAGACCAGGGTGCGCCCGCCGCCTTGCAGCTGCAGCTGCGCCGCCACAGGCAAGGCTGCGGCCAGCACGGCGGCCAGGGGCAGCCATCTGGTCCAGTCCCTTGCCCTGTGCCTGCCATTCACGTTCTGCGTGTGCTCACCGGTCACGCTTGTCATTCCTGCCCCCCCTTTGTTGCCATCCACGCATAAAAAAAAGGGGCCCGCAGTCTGCGGGTCCCAAAGGAGCCGAGCTTTTGCCAAAGCCACACGTCACGCACCTGATCCGTCGAACCAAGAGCACTGACACCCCTCGCCCGGCCCCCGCCTTCAAGACAGGTTGATCGACGGCGGAATCATTTCGCGGCCCAGACCGTACCGGCCGGGTTGTTGATGGGCACGCCCACGGAGTTGCCGTATTCGGTCCACGAGCCGTCGTAGTTGCGCACCTGGTAGCCCAAGATCTTGGACAGCGCAAACCAGGTGTGGCTGGAGCGCTCGCCGATGCGGCAGTAAGTGATGACGGGCTTGCTGCCGTCGATGCCCACGCCCGCATAGAGCTTCTTGAGTTCTTCGGCGGACTTGAAGCTGCCGTCCTCGCGCACTGCCTGGCCCCAGGGCACGTTGACGGCACCGGGGATGTGGCCGGCGCGGATGGCCAGCTCCGGCACGCCGGCCGGGGCGAAGACCTTGCCCTGGTATTCGTCGGCCGAGCGGATGTCGACGAGCCTGGCGTCGCTGCGACCTTCGGCCGAGGCCAGCGCATCGGTCAGGCGCGCGCGCAGCGCGGTGTTGACCTTGCCCACGCGGTAGGTGGTGGCCGCATATTCCGGGGCGCGGTTGTTGAGGGGGCGGTTCTCGGCCTCCCACTTCTTGCGGCCGCCGTCCAGCAGCTTGACGTTCTGCACGCCATAGATGTCGAAGACCCAGGCCCCCCAAGCTGCAAACCAGTTGTTGGTATCACCGTACAGCACGACCGTGGTGCCGTCCTTCACGCCGGCCTGCGACAGCAGTTTCTCGAACTGCTCCTTGCCCACGATGTCGCGGCGTACCTTGTCGTTGAGATCGTTGTGCCACGAGAAATTGACCGCGCCCGGCACATGGGAGCGCTCGTACAGGCCGGGGTTGACGCTGACTTCGACGATGCGCACGTCGGCGCGGTTGAGGTTGGCCGCCAGCCATTCGGTGCTGACCAGCGGACCTTCGGGAACGGGCGCATTGGCATGGGCCGTGCCGCCGATCAGGGCCGCGACGTACAGCACGGTGCAGGCACCCTGGCGCAGGGTGGCGGGGATGGTGGAGAAAGCGGTCGGCGTTGCCATCACGGTCCTTTGTTCGCAGTTGCGTTGATTGCTCGGTTGGGGTCGGGTTGCTCTGCAATGCAATGTAGGCAGGGGCGGGCCGGTTCCCAACTGCGCAATCCGCAGATGGATATGCGCCGCCAAGGCATGGACAGCGGCACCCCGGGTTCTCTGCTACCCTCGGGCGCCTATGTCAGCGCCCCTGTCTCCCGCCGTCGCGCAAGCGCAGCCGGCCATGTCCCCCGTCCTGGTCGTCATCCTGCTCGGCCTGCTGCTGGGGCTTCAGCCGCTGGCCACAGATCTGTACCTGCCCGCCCTGCCCTCGATACAGGCGGCCTTCTCCACCCAGGTGTCCCAGGTGCAGCTCACGCTGACGGCCTTCCTGCTGGCCTTCGGCTGCTCGCAGCTGGCCTGGGGGCCGCTGTCCGACCGCTTCGGGCGCAGGCCCATCCTGCTGGCAGGCATGTCCATCTATGTGCTGGCGGCCCTGGGCAGCGCCAGCGCCGAGACCATGGAATCGCTGATCGCCTGGCGCGCGCTGCAGGGTGCATCGCTGGGCGCCGGCGTGATGTGTGCGCGCGCCATGGTGCGCGACCTGTTCGCGCCGCACCTGGGTGCCCAGGTCATGTCCAAGGCGCTGACCGGGCTGGGCGTGATCGCCTTCCTGAGCCCCGTCAGCGGCAGCCTGCTGGTGGATTCGCTGGGCTGGCGCGCCACCATGCTGGCCCAGGCGGTGATGGGTGCGCAGGCCCTGCTGCTGGTGGCCCTGCGCTTCACGGAGACACTGGCCCGCACCAATCCCACGGCGCTGCAGCCGCTGGCCCTGGCGCGCAACTGGATCACCATCGTGCGCCACCCGGGATTCCAGTCCTACCAGTTGCTGACCTGCTGCACCTATGCGGCCCTGTTCACCAACCTGGCCGCATCTTCCTTCACCTATATCCATGTGCTGGGCGTAAGCCGCACGGGCTACGGCCTGCTGATGGGCAGCAATGCGCTGTGCTACATCGCGGGCACCTTCCTGTGCCGCTGGCTGCTGCAGCGCATGGATGTGCGGCGCGCCGTGCAGATTGCCGGGCTGGCCAGCCTGCTGTCGGCCACGGCCATCGGCATTGCGGCGCTGGCCGATGCGCGCAGCCTCTGGGCCTATGCCCTGCCCTTCTATATCTTCCAGATCGCCCATGGCGTGCACATGCCCTGCGGCCAGAGCAATGCCATCGCGCCCTTCCCGCAGTCGGCGGGCACGGCCTCGGCGCTCAACGGCTTCACCATGATGCTCATCGCCTTTGCCATGGGACACTGGCTGGGCCTGCACCTGGACGGCCAGTCCACCCGGCCCATGGCCTTCGGCATCTGGTTCTGGGGCGTGTGCACGGCCCTGGTCGCCTGGGGGCTGGTGCGCCGCCACGGCGGGGTCGATGGCCACCGCTGATTTTCATTTCCTGCGTTTGCGTTTTTTGAATGTCCACCGCTTCCCCGCTCCCCTGCCTGGCCATCGCCGGCCCCACCGCTTCCGGCAAGACCGCTGCCGCCCTGGCCCTGGCCAGGCTGCTGGCCGAACGCGGCCAGGCCGCAGAAATCATCAGCGTGGACTCGGCCCTGGTCTATCGCGGCATGGACATCGGCACGGCCAAGCCCACGCCCGAAGAACTGGCTGCCTGCCCCCATCACCTGATCGATATCCGCGACCCGCTGCAGGCCTACAGCGCGGCCGAATTCGTGCAGGACACGCAGCGCCTGGTGGCCGAGATCCGCGCGCGCGGCGCCCTGCCGCTGCTGGTGGGCGGCACCATGCTGTATTTCAAGGCCCTGCAGGATGGCATTGACGACATGCCGGCCGCCGACCCCGCCGTGCGCGAGCGGCTGGACGCACAGGCCGCGCAGATCGGCTGGCCCGCCATGCATGCGCTGCTGGCCCAGGTCGATCCCGCCACGGCCGCGCGCCTGGCGCCGGCCGACAGCCAGCGCATACAGCGCGCGCTGGAGGTCTGGCAGGTGTCGGGCAAACCGCTGTCCAGCTTTCATACACGAGCGGGCAAGGGTGCGGCACAGGGCCTGATCAGCCCCGGCGGCTTCTTCTCGCTGGAGCCGCAGGACCGCGCCTGGCTGCATGCGCGCATCGCCCAGCGCTTCGACGCCATGCTGAGCGCCGGCTTCATCGACGAAGTGCAGCAGTTGCGCGCGCGCGGCGACCTGCACCTGGACCTGCCCTCCATCCGCTGCGTGGGCTACCGCCAGGCCTGGGAATCGCTGGACGGCCTGTACCCCATGGACTCGCTGCGCGAACGCGGCATTGCCGCCACGCGCCAGCTGGCCAAGCGCCAGATCACCTGGCTGCGCAGCATGCCCGCCCGCCATGCCATTGCCTGCGATGCGCCCGATGCCCAGTCGCAACTGCTGCAGGCAGCGATGGCCGTGGTGGCTGCAGCAAACCAGGCCCGCAACGGCTGAACAGGAAACCGCCTTCATGACTGCCGCGCCCCGGGACAACACGCCACTGACTCAGCCGCCGCTGCTTCAGGTCCAGGGCCTGGCGCGGCGCTACCGCAACGACGGCGGCACGGAAACCGCCGTCTTCGAGAACGTGGACTGCAGCGTGGCGCGCGGCGAGTTCGTGGCCATCGTGGGTGACTCGGGCGTGGGCAAGTCCACCTTTCTCAACTGCCTGGCCGGGCTTGATGAGTGGCAGCAGGGCCGCGTGCTGCACGAAGGCCAGGACCTGTCGGCCCTGGATGAAACCGGCCGTGCGCTGTGGCGGCGCAGCCATGTGGGCTTCGTGTTCCAGGCCTTCCATGTGCTGCCGCACCTGGATGTCTGGCACAACGTGGCCCTGCCGCTGATGCTGCTGCAGCGGCTGGATGCGGCGGGCCGCCAGCGCGTGCAGCAACTGCTGCAGGCCGTCGGGCTGCAGGGGCTGGAGCAGCGCCTGCCCTGGCAGCTCAGCGGCGGCCAGCTGCAGCGCGTGGCCATTGCACGCGCCCTGGTCCACGGCCCGGCCCTGCTGCTGGCCGACGAGCCCACCGGCAACCTGGACCCCGGCACGGCCGCACAGGTCATGGAACTGCTGCTGCAGCAGACCCGGGAACACCAGGCCGCCCTGGTGCTGGTCACGCACTCCATCGAGGCCGCTCGCCGTGCCGACCGCGTGCTGCGCCTGACCGCACAGGGCATGCAGCCCGCCTAGCGCCAGAGACCATCCGCCCATGCTCGCCCTGCTTCGCACCTTTTCCTGGCAGGAGCTGCGCCAGCATCCCTGGCGCACGGCCACCGCCCTGGTGGCCATCATGCTGGGCGTGGCCCTGGGCTTTGCCGTGCATGTGATCAACCAGTCCGCGCTCGATGAGTTCTCGCGCGCCGTGCGCACGGTCAGCGGCCAGCCGGACCTGGAGCTGCGTGCCATGCAGGGCGGCCTGCCCGAAACGCTGTATGGCCGTGTTGCGCAGCAGCCCCAGGTCAGCCTGGCCGCACCCTGGATCGAAGCCACGGCCCTGGCCGGCACCGCCACGCCGGTGCAGTTGCGCGTGCTGGGCGGCGATGCGCTGCGGCTGGCGCCCGTGGCGCCTGCGCTCATGCCCCGGCTGTTCGATGGCGGCGGGCGTCTGGACCTGTTCGCGCCCGATGCGGTCTTCCTCAATGCAACGGCACTCGAAGCCCTGGGCCTGACGCCGGAGCAGGCGCGGCACACGCCCCTGCCATGGCAACTGGGCGGGCGCGCGCAGACCCTGCGCATCGCGGGCACGGTGGCCGCATCCGGCCCGCCGCTGGCCGTGATGGACATCGGCACGCTGCAGGACAGCCTGCAGCGCTGGGGTCAGGTGGACCGCATCGATGTGCTGCTGGCCGAAGGCGCCACGCGCGAGTCCCTGCTGGCCGAACTGCGCCGCCTGCCCGACTGGCCCGCCCAGGCCCTGGCCGGCCGCCCCGGCGACGACCAGCAGCGCATTGCCGAGATGTCGCGCGCCTACCGCGTCAACCTCACGGTGCTGGCCCTGGTGGCGCTGTTCACGGGGGCGTTCCTGGTGTTCTCGGTGCTGGCGCTCAGCGTGGCCCAGCGCGCGCCGCAGTTCGCCCTGCTGGCCGTGCTGGGACTGACACCGCGCCAGCGCCTGGGCTTGGTGCTGCTGGAGTCGCTGCTGCTGGGCATGGTGGGCAGCGCGGCCGGCATTGCGCTGGGAGCGGGACTGGCCTGGCTGGCCCTGCACCTGCTGGGCGGTGACCTGGGCGGCGGCTACTTTGCCGGCGTGCAGCCCGCGCTGCAGTGGAGCGCCAGCGCCGCGCTGACCTTTGGCCTGCTGGGCGTGGCCGCCACCGTGGCTGGCGGCTGGTGGCCGGCGCGCCAGGCCATGGAGCTGCCGCCTGCGGCCACGCTCAAGGGCCAGGGCGCGGGCTCCGAACGCGCGGCGCGCGGCCTGCCGGCCCTGCTGCTGATGGCAGCCAGCGTGGCCCTGGCCTTTGTGCCGCCCGTGGCCGGCATTCCCCTGGCCGCCTATGCCGCCGTGGCCCTGCTGCTGCTGGGCGGCATGGCCGCCCTGCCCTGGCTGCTGGGCCAACTGTTGCGCCTGGTGCCGCAATCGCTGCTGCGCCAGCCGCTGGCCCTGCTGCCCGTGGAGCGCGCACGGCGCATGCGCCGCAGCACCACGGTGGCCGTGGGCGGCGTGGTGGCCAGCCTGAGCCTGGCCGTGGCGCTGACCGTGATGGTGGCCAGCTTCAGGGACAGCATGATCGCCTGGCTGGACGCCGTGCTGCCCGCCCCGCTGTACCTGCGCACGGCCGGCAGCGCAGGCCGTGCCGATGCCGCGCCCCTGCCCGCCGATCTGGCCGCGCGCATTGCCGCCCTGCCTGGCGTGCAGCGCGCCCAGCCCATGCGCAGCACCAGCCTGTGGCTCAGCCCGGATCGCCCCGCCGTCAGCCTGCTGCTGCGCCCGCTGCATGGCCCCCAGGGCCAGCAGTTGCCGTGGATACAAGGCCCCGTGCAAGCGCCCGCTGGCAGCACGCCCGTCTATGTCAGTGAAGCCGTGGCCCAACTCTATGGCGTGCGGCCGGGCCAGGAGTGGCCGCTGCTGGCCCAGGCCCTGCCGTCGGAAGATTCCCGCGTGTTTGTGGCCGGCATCTGGCGCGACTATGTGCGCCAGTTCGGCGCCATCGCCATGGACTGGGATGACTACCAACGGCTTGCCGACGGCAGCGCCACCACGGCAGGCCCCACCGAAATCGCCATCTGGCCGGACGGCGACGACACAGCCACGGAGCAGCAGTTGCAGGCGCACATCCAGTCGCTGATGGCCGGGCCGGGCGCCGCGCAGGCACTGGAGTTCGCCAGCAGCGGCGCGCTGCGCGAGCGCTCCATGCGCATCTTCGACCGCAGCTTTGCCGTGACCTACTGGCTGCAGGCCGTGGCCATCGGCATCGGCCTGTTCGGCATTGCCGCCAGCTTCAGCGCCCAGGTTCTGGCGCGGCGCAAGGAATTCGGCCTGCTCGCCCACCTGGGCCTGACGCGGCGCGACATCCTGGCGGTGGTGGCCGGCGAAGGCATGGCCTGGACCACGGCCGGCGCCATCGCCGGCAGCCTGCTGGGCCTGGGCGTTGCCGTGATCCTGGTGCATGTGGTGAATCCGCAAAGCTTTCACTGGACCATGGAGCTGTCCCTGCCGTGGCCCCGCCTTTTGGCGCTGGCTGCCAGCGTGATCGCGGCAGGCACGCTGACGGCCTGGCTGGCCGGGCGTGCGGCTGCAGGGCGCGAGGCAGTGCTGGCGGTCAAGGAGGATTGGTAAACCCCATCCCCAGCCACATACCGATAGCCAAATGAAAATGAAACCACCCAATCAATTGTTAATTTTTCTTACAGAAGAATTAATTTCTATCTGATCATCTGCCCGAATTCGGCGGGACACGACCTACATAGAAGGCCCCCTGCCTCGACAAATCAGACCAGGCACATCACCGCCTGGATTCGGGAGATCGGACTCATGGCAGGTTTCGGAAAACGTTGGGCTGCGTCGCTGGCCCTGGGCACGGCACTGTGCGGCTCGGCGTGGGGGCAGATCGTTTTCCCTCCTGGCTCCAGCATCGATCTGGCCGGCGGTTCGTTCCAGTTGCCTTGCACCGCGGTCATCATGCAGGGCGACTTGACACTGGGAACAGGGACCTTCGACACGGGATCCTTCAGCTTCGACACCGGCGCGACGGTCACCGGAACAGGGGGCCAGCTCAACGTCAGCGGCGATCTCACCAGCACCGTGCCGTTGAACCTGGGCACCAGCAGCGTGGTGCTGTCGGACTCGTGCGCCCCCGGCTCCACCCTGCAACTGGGCGGCAACATCGTCGTCAAGGACCTCACGCTGATCAGCACCAGCGCAACGCCTCCCACCATCGTTTTGCCGGCAGGCACCAACCTCACGGTGCTGGGCACCCTTACCCTGGGCTCTCCTGGCAGGCCGGTGGTACTGACCTCTTCCGGCCCTGGCACCGCCGTGGTGACCATGGGGCCGTCGGCGACCCTGGTCAACAGCAGCGGCAGCGTGGTGCCTGGCAACGTGCAGATCGGAGCGCCTGTGGTGACGGCTCCGGCCAGCATCCCCACGCTCAGCACCTATGGGCTGATGCTGATGAGCCTGCTGCTCGGCGGCATGGCCCTGCATCGCCAGCGCCGCAACACACGCATCTGAGGAGCGGACATGCACCAGAACCGTCGCCCTGTCCCGGCCCTGCTGCTTGCGATGTTTGCGGGCGCAGGCCTGCACACCTCCGCAGCACTGGCGGCCGATGTCTCCATCACCCTGCCAGCCAATGGCGATTTCGTGATCAAGAACTCCGTGGGCGCCGAACGGCTGCGGGTGCAGCGTACCGGCGAGGTACTGGTTCCGGCCCTGCCGGCCGATACGGCTACCGGCAACCAGCTGCTGTGTTTTGACGGTGTCTCGGGCCAGCTCATGCACTGCGCGGCGGGTGTGGGCGGCGGGGCCACGGGAGCGACAGGCGCTACGGGCGCCACAGGTTTGACGGGCGCCATCGGCCCTGCAGGCGCCACGGGCGCAGCCGGCCCGACCGGCCCCACAGGTGCCACCGGGGCAACAGGACCCACGGGCGCGGGCATCACGGGAGCGGCTGGACCCACGGGTCCGCAGGGCATTCCGGGCGTTCAGGGCACGATGGGGCCGACCGGCGCCACGGGGATCGGTGTGACCGGTCCCACGGGCCCACAAGGCATCCAGGGCATACAGGGTGTCACGGGCGCCACGGGCGATGCGGGCCCCACCGGACCCACCGGCCCCGCAGGCGGAGGGGGTGTCACCCTCAGGGACAACAGCGGCGCCATATTGGGAACGGTGATCGACATGAACACGGCCAACTACAGCACCGTCGGCGTGCTTACCTCGACCCGACATTTCGCAAGAATGCGCTTCGACGGCCGTATCCAGAACGACAACAACCTGTTCTTTCTCACGCCCGACTGCACGGGCACGCCCTACATGGCGTCAGGGGGGTCGGTGGAGAACATCCCTCGCTTTGCCAAGACACTGGTCTATGCCAAGACCGACAACAAGACCTATAGCTTGAGCGGTGCCAATGCCAACGGCGTGGTGCTGTCGCAAAGCCAGACCAGCCTGGGCATTGACGTGACATCCACCGAGGACATTCTTTCAGGCGACTGCACATTAAGCAATTCCAGCCAGGCGGTGTTCCCTCTGGTCGAGACGCTTCTCAGCAACGCGGGTCTGCCGGCAAGCATCACTGCGCCGCTGCAGTTCTCGGCGCCCTGAATCGGTATGCATCCAAGCACCACCGGAACCCTGGATCGTCGCACCTGCTGCATCCACTCCCGTCGCTTCAGGACCCTGTGTCTCAGTGCAGGCATGTTCAGCACCGCAGTGCAGGCCGCCGAAGTGAGCACTGCCGTGACGCGCCGATAGGCTCGCGCAAAGCCACACCATGCCTGGTTCCCCGCCGCGCAAACGCCCAGGATCCGCTGCCCGCATCTGCCTGAACATGATCGTCAAGAACGAGGCCCCGGTGATCGCGCGTTGCCTGGCCTCGGTCAAGCCGTGGGTGGACCATTGGGTGATCGTGGACACGGGCTCCAGCGATGGCACGCAGGACCTGGTGCGCCAGTGCATGGAGGGCATACCCGGCAGCCTGCACGAGCGGCCCTGGGTGGACTTCGCCCACAACCGCAACGAGGCGCTGGAGCTGGCGCGGCCGCACGGTGACTACCTGCTGTTCATTGATGCCGACGAGCAGCTGCGCGTGCCCGAAGGCTTTGCATGGCCGGCGCTGGAGGCGGACGGCTGCATGCTGTCCTGCCACATGGCGGGCACCGAATACCAGCGCAATGCGCTGATCGCCACGCGCGTGGACTGGCGCTGGGAAGGCGTGCTGCACGAGTACCTGACCGCCCCGGCGCACCAGGCCTGGCAGATGCTGGCGGGGCCGTACATCGATGTCTCGCACGACGGCGCGCGGGCGCGGGACCCGCAGACCTACCTGCGCGACATCGCCGTGCTCGAGAAGGCCGTGCGCGAGCAGCCCGGCAACACGCGCAACGTGTTCTATCTGGCGCAAAGCCACCGCGACGCGGGCCAGATCGAGTCCAGCCTGCATTGGTACCGGCAGCGCGCCGCCATGGGCGGCTGGGCCGAGGAGCAGTGGTTTGCGCTGTTCCAGATCGGCGTGCTGCTGGAGCGCTCGGGCGCCGAGCCGGCCTCCGTGCGCGAGGCCTATCTCACCGCCTATGCCGCGCGACCGCAGCGGGCCGAGCCCCTGTGCGAGCTGGCGCGCTACCACCGCGAGCGGTCCGAGTTCGCCCTGGCCTGCCTCTATGCGCACCAGGCCGCCGCGCTGCCGCGCCCGGCCGAGGACATCCTGTTCATCGACGCCCAGGTCTATGCCTGGCGCGCACTGGACGAGCTGGCCGTCAGCGCCTTCTACACCCCGCTGCGCGACCTGGGCCGCGCCGCGCTGCAGCAGTTGCTGGCCGAACGCCGCTACCCTGCCAGCGAGCAGGCACGCATCGAGGCCAATCGCCCCTTCTATGGCCTGTAGCCGCCTGGGCCGGGCGGCCTGCGACAATGGCCGCCATGCCGCACACCACCTCCCCCTGGCTGCATGAAGCCATCAACCGCATCGAGGCCGACTACCAGCGCAGTGCCGACACGCACCTGATACCGCTGCCCCTGCCCGGCTTTGCCGGCCTGGGGATCGATCTCTACCTCAAGGACGAATCCACCCATCCCACGGGCAGCCTCAAGCACCGGCTGGCGCGCTCGCTGTTTCTCTATGCGCTGTGCAATGGCTGGGTGCACGAGGGATCGACCATCGTCGAGGCATCGAGCGGCTCCACGGCCGTGAGCGAGGCCTACTTCGCGCGCCTGCTGGGCCTGCCCTTCGTGGCCGTGATGCCGCGCAGCACCTCGGTGGAGAAGATTGCACTGATCGAGTTCTACGGCGGCCGCTGCCATCTGGTGGACAGCGCCGCCCAGGTCTATGACGAGGCACGCGCCGTGGCCGCGCAGGCCGGCGGCCACTACATGGACCAGTTCACCTATGCCGAGCGCGCCACCGACTGGCGTGGCAACAACAATATTGCGGAGAGCATGTTCACCCAGATGCGGCGCGAGCGCCATGCCGTGCCGCGCTGGATCGTGGTGGGCGCGGGCACGGGCGGCACCAGTGCCACCATCGGCCGCTACGTGCGTTTCCAGCGCCATGCCACGGGCATCTGCGTGGCCGACCCCGAGGGCTCGGTGTTCGCCGCCTACCACCGCACGGGCGATGCCACCCTCACCGCGCCGGGCTCGCGCATCGAGGGCATAGGCCGCCCGCGCGTGGAGCCCAGCTTCGTGCGCACGCTGGTGGACCGCATGGAGGAAGTGGCGGACTGCGATTCCCTGGCCGCCATGCGCAGCCTGTCCGCACTGCTGGGCCGGCGCGTGGGGCCGTCCACCGGCACCAACTACGTGGCCATGCTCAGGCTGGCCAGCGAGATGCGCCAGCGCGGCGAGCAGGGCTCCATTCTCTCGCTGCTGTGCGATGCGGGCGAACGCTACCTGCCCACCTACCACGATGCGGACTGGGTGATGCAGCGCATCGGCGACTGCGGGCCGGCCCAGGCGCGCATCGCTCAGCTGCAAGGCTGATCCATGATGCCCCTGCCCCGCCGCCATCTACTGGGCCTGGCTGCCGGCCTGGGCCTGGGGGCGGCAGGACTGCCCGCCCAGGCACTGCCGCCACGCACGCTGGTCTTCCCGCGCGACCACGGCAGCCACCCCGGGCTGCGCACCGAGTGGTGGTACATCACCGGCCAGGCACGCGCAGCGGGCCGGGCCTGGGGTTTCCAGATCACCTTCTTCCGGTCGCGCGTACAGGCCACGCAGGAGCTGCGCTCCGCCTTTGCGGCGCGCCAGCTGCTGTTTGCCCATGCGGCGCTGTGCGATGTGCAGGGCGCTCGCCTGCACCACGACCAGCGCATTGCGCGCGCAGGCTTCGGCATTGCCCAGGCCAGCGAGGCCGATGCCGACGTGCGGCTGCAGGACTGGTCGCTGGCCCGCACCGATGAAGGCGCTGCCGAGCGCTATACCACGCGCCTGCGCAGCAGCACATTCGCCCTGGACCTGCGCTTTGACACCCGCCTGCCCCCCTTGCTGCAGGGCCGCGCCGGCCTGTCGCGCAAGGGTCCCGAACCCGATCAGGCCAGCTACTACTACAGCCGCCCGCAGCTGCAGGTGAGCGGCACGCTGGAACTGGCAGGCCAGCGCATGGCGATAGAAGCCGCACGCGAGCCCGGCGACAACCGCGCCTGGCTGGACCATGAATGGAGCCAGGCCCTGCTGCACCCCGAGGCCGTGGGCTGGGACTGGATAGGCATGAACCTGTTCGACGGCGGCGCGCTCACGGCCTTTCGCGTGCGACGGGCGGATGGCAGCGCGTTGTGGGCCGGCGGCTCGCTGCGCGGTGTGGATGGCACGCTGCAGGTCTTCGCCCACGATGCAGTGCAGTTCACGCCGCTGCGCCACTGGAGCAGCCCTGCCAGCGGAGCGCGCTACCCCGTGCAATGGCAGGTGGACACGCCCGCTGGCCGTTTCTCGGTGAACGCCCTGGTCGATGACCAGGAGCTGGACAGCAGCGCCTCCACCGGCGCCATCTACTGGGAGGGCCTGTGCAGCCTGCAAAAGCCCACCGGCCCGGGCCAGGAGGCGCGAGCCGGTCAGGGATATCTGGAGATGACGGGCTACGCCCGGCCGCTGCAGTTGTAGCTATGGCAGTCAACAGCATGGGCACGTAGCCCACCCCCTTGAAACCGTCCCAACCCGGCTCTCAAGGGGTACGCTTTTTCTGCAGCCGGACGATCAGCTCGCCCATGATGCCCTTGCGGAACAGCAGCACGCAGACCACGAAGATCAGGCCCGTGACGATGGTCACCGACTCGCCCAGCGTGGAGAACCACTCCACGCCCGTGAGGCGCTGCAGGAAGAGGCCGAACTCGCCGATCTTGTTCTCCAGCATGACCACCACGGCCGAGCCCAGGATGGGGCCGGACAGCGTGCCCAGGCCGCCCATCAGCGTCATCAGGATCACGTGGCCGGAGGTGGTCCAGTGCACATCCGACAGCGTGGCAAAGCCCAGCACCACGGTCTTGAGCGAACCGGCCAGGCCCGTGAGCGCGGCCGAGATCACGAAGGCCAGCAGCTTGAAGCGCGCCACGTCGTAGCCCAGCGAGGTCGCGCGCGGCTCGTTCTCCTTGATGGCCTTGAGCACCTGGCCGAAGGGCGAGTGGATGGTGCGCACGATCAGCAGGAAGGCCAGGACCACGATGACCAGCGTGACGTAGTACATGGTCATGTCGCTGGCCAGGTCGATGAGGCCGAACAGCTTGCCGCGCGGCACGCCCTGCAGCCCGTCCTCGCCGCCCGTGAAGGGCGCCTGCAGGCACACGAAGAACAGCATCTGGGCCAGCGCCAGCGTGATCATGGAAAAGTAGATGCCCTGGCGGCGGATGGCCAGCCAGCCGAAGATCAGCCCCAGCAGCGCGCCGCCGGCCGTGCCGGCCAGCATGGCCAGCTCGGGCGTGAAGCCCCAGCCCTTGATGGCGTAGCCCGTCACATAGGCCGCGCCGCCCAGGAAGGCCGCGTGGCCGAAGGACAGCAGGCCCGTGTAGCCCAGCAGCAGGTTGAAGGCCGAGGCGAACAGTGCGAAGCACATGAGCTTCATCACGAACACCGGATACGCGCCCAGCAGGGGCGCCGCCAGCAGGCCCAGCAGCAGCAGGCCATAGCCCCAGGGGGCAATGCGTTGAACGAGAGTCTTGGATTTCATGTGGTCGGCCCCTTGTCCTCGTTCTTGTTATTTCTCTTTGCCGAACAGGCCGGCGGGGCGGATGAGCAAAACGATGACCATGATGAAGAACACCACGGTGGACGATGCCTCGGGCCAGAAGACCTTGGTCAGGCCCTCGATCACCCCCAGGCCCAAGCCGGTGAGGATGGAGCCCATGATGGAGCCCATGCCTCCGATCACCACCACGGCGAAGACCACGATGATGAGGTTCTGCCCCATCAGCGGCGTGACCTGGTAGACGGGCGCAGCCAGCACGCCGGCAAACGCCGCCAGCGCCGCGCCGAAGGCATAGGTCAGCGTGATCATCACGGGGACATTGACGCCGAAGGCCTCGACCAGGCGCGGGTTCTCGGTGCCGGCCCGCAGGTAGGCGCCGATGCGCGTCTTCTCGATCATGAACCAGGTAGCCACGCAGACCACGATGGAGGCGAGCACCACCCATGCGCGGTAGTTGGGCAGGATCATGAAGCCCAGGTTGGTCGCGCCCTCCAGCAGCTCGGGCGTGTCATAGCCCAGCCCCGAGACGCCGTAGACCGAGCGGAACAGGCCCTCGATCAGCAGCGACAGGCCCAGCGTCAGCAACAGGCCGTAGAGATGGTCGAGCTTGTAGATCCAGCGCAACAGGAAGCGCTCGATCAGCACCCCCAGCAGGCCCACCAGCAGCGGCGACAGCACCAGCATCACCCAGTAGTTGATGTTGAAGTAGCTCATGGCCATCCAGGTGACCATGGCGCCCAGCATGAACAACGCGCCGTGGGCGAAGTTGATCACGTTGAGCAGGCCGAAGATCACCGCCAGCCCCAGGCTGAGGATGGCGTAGAACGAGCCGTTGACCAGCCCCAGAAGGAGCTGGCTCATCAGGCCTGGCAGGGAAACACCAAAGATTTCCATGGGATGCAGCTGTCGTGGTTGGCCGGGTGGCGGTTGGGGGTCAGTGGCGGCGCGGCGTTACTTCCACAGCGCGCACTTGGTCTCGGCCTTGGTGGTCCAGACCTGGTCGGCGGGCAGCGTGGCCACGACCTTCAGGTAGTCCCAGGGCTTCTTGGACTCGGCGGGCTTCTTGACCTCGACCAGGTACATGTCGTGGGCAAAGGTGCCGTCGGGACGGATCGAGCCCTTGCCGTAGAAGTCGTCGATGGGCGTGCTCTTGAGATGGGCCATGACCTTGTCGGCATCCGTGGACTTCACGGCCTGCACGGCCTTGAGGTAGCTGGTCACGGCCGAGTAGTCGGCGGCCTGGATGGAGGTAGGCATGCGCTTGGTCTTGGCAAAGAAGCGCTCGGCGAACTTGCGCGCCGCGTCGTTCTGGTCCCAGTACCAGCTGGTGGTGAACTGCATGCCTTCGGTGTTCTTCAGGCCCAGGCTGTGGATGTCGGTCAGGAACACCAGCAGGCCCACGGTCTTCATGCTCTTGTTGATGCCGAATTCCTTGGCCGCCTTGATGGCGTTGATGGTGTCGCCACCGGCATTGGCCAGGCCCAGGATCTGGGCCTTGGAGGCCTGCGCCTGCAGCAGGAAGGACGAGAAGTCCGAGGCGTTGAGCGGATGCTTGACGCCGCCCACCACCTTGCCGCCCTTGGCCTTGATCACCGCCGTGGTGTCGTTCTCCAGCGCGTGGCCGAAGGCGTAGTCTGCCGTCAGGAAGAACCAGTCCTTGCCGCCGCGCTCCACCACGGCCGTGCCCGTGCCCTTGGCCAGGGCCACGGTGTCATAGGCGTAGTGCACGGTGTAGGGATTGCACTGCTCGTTGGTCAGCGCCGACGAGCCTGCGCCGCTGTTGAAGTGCACGCGCTTTTTCTCATTGGCCACCTGCGACACCGCCAGGGCCGTGCCGGAGTTGGTGCCGCTGAACACCAGCGAGATACCCTGCGTGTCCACCCACTCGCGCACCTTGGAGGCGGCGATGTCGGCCTTGTTCTGGTGGTCGGCGCTCAGCAGCTCGATGGGCTGGCCCAGCACCTTGCCGCCGAAGTCATCGATGGCCATCTGCATCGCGGTGACGGCATTCTTGCCTTCCACGTCCGCATAGAGGCTGGACATGTCGGTCACGAAGCCGATCTTCACCTTCTCCTGTGCCATGGCAAGCGGGCTGGCCAGGCCGGCGGCGGCCAGCATGCACGACAGTGCGGTCAGTTTTGCTTTCATTGGTGTCTCCTTCGCGTTGATGTCTTGGGTTTTTTGTCACAGGGCCATGGCAGGAATGCAGCCGGCGAGCCCCAGGCGCCAGCCACGATGGATATCCGGGTCAGACTCCGAGCAGTTCGTTGAGCACGGGCATCTTGGCCTGCAGCTCGGCCGCGCCGAAACGCTCGACCACATGGCCGTGCTCGACCACGTAGAAGCGGTCGGCCAGCGGCGCCGCGAAGTGGAAGTTCTGCTCCACCATCACCACGGTGTAGCCCTTGGTGCGCAGCATGGTGATCATGCGGGCCAGCGCCTGCACGATGACGGGGGCCAGGCCTTCGGAGATCTCGTCGAGCAGCAACAGCCGCGCGCCGGTACGCAAAATGCGCGCCACCGCCAGCATCTGCTGCTCGCCGCCCGACAGGCGCGTGCCCTGGCTGTGGCGGCGCTCGGCCAGGTTGGGGAACATGGCGTAGATCTCGTCCACGCTCATGCCCTGCTGGCCGGTCTTGAGCGGCGGCGGCAGCATCAGGTTCTCCTCGCACGAGAGGCTGGAGAAGATGCCGCGCTCTTCCGGGCAGTAGCCCACGCCCAGGTGGGCAATGCGGTGCGTGGGCAGGTGGATGGCCTCCACGCCATTGATCCTGATCGAGCCCTTGCGTGCGCCCGTCAGCCCCATGATGGCGCGCAGCGTGGACGTGCGGCCCGCGCCGTTGCGTCCCAGCAGCGTGACCACCTCGCCGGGCTGGACCACCAGGTCCATGCCGTGCAGCACATGGGATTCGCCGTACCAGGCCTGCAGGCCCTTGATTTCCAATGCCGGTGCAGTCATCTCAATGCGCTCCCTGCAACTGGCCGTCGGTGGTGCCCATATACGCTTCCATCACTTGCGGGTTGCGCGAAACTTCCTCGTATGGCCCCTCGGCCAGCACGGCGCCGCGCTGCAGCACCGTGATGCGGTCGGCGATGGTGGAGATCACCTTCATGTTGTGCTCCACCATGAGAATCGTGCGGCCTGCCGAGACCTTCTTGATCAGCTGGGTCACGCGGTCCACGTCTTCGTGGCCCATGCCCTGGGTGGGCTCGTCCAGCAGCATCAGCTCGGGCTCCATGGCCAGAGTGGTGGCGATCTCCAGCGCGCGCTTGCGGCCATAGGGCAGGTTGACGGTGACCTCGTCGGCCAGGTCCTGCAGGCCGACTTCGGACAGCAGCTGCATGGCGCGGTCATTGAGCATGGACAGGCTTTTTTCGCTGCGCCAGAAATGGAACTCGGTGCCCAGCTTGCGCTGCAGGCCGATGCGCACGTTCTCCAGCAGCGTGCAATGCGGGAAGACGGCCGAGATCTGGAAGGACCGGATCACGCCACGGCGCGCGATCTGCGCCGGCGCCTCCTGCGTGATGTCCTCGCCATTGAAACGGATGGTGCCGGAGGTGGGCTCCAGGAACTTGGTCAGCAGATTGAAGCAGGTGGTCTTGCCTGCGCCATTGGGGCCGATCAAGGCATGGATGGAGCCGCGGCGCACCGAAAGGTCCACCTTGCTCACCGCCGTAAATCCCTTGAACTCTTTGGTCAGGTTCCGGGTTTCGAGAATAACGTCGCTCATGTGCGCTTCGCCTGCTCCGTTGATGCTGCCAGCCGCCAACGCGTCGCCAGAGGCTCTGGTGGGCGTTGTGCAGGGTCGGACGCATCGTAGGCTTGCCGACGTTGTGCACCGCAGCGGGAAAACGCCTACGTAGGTGCTCCTAAGCACAGGCCCTGCCCCGCACTGCAGCATGGCGCATCAAGACGAGTCGCCGCAAAAACAAGAAGCAACCACTCACACTTGAAATAATCAAGCAGTCACGGGGCTGCAAGGCGCCGCGGCTGCAGGCGGGCCCTAGGGTTCTCCATCACCTCGGCCCGGCAACGCCCACGCGGAAGGCCAGAGCGCTTCCAAAGAGATAGCAAACTACCCTTTTTGCGGCTTGGCAGACAGCGACCAATGTCTGCTGCCTTACGGGAAACACCCAGGTGGGCAATCTCCCTGTGGCCTGCTCAGTCACTATGCGAAAAGCCGCGGATATGCTTGGGTTTGTCGCCCCATCAATTGAATGGCGACAAAGCGACTCAAAGCGCTATTCAATTAATAGCACCAGGTGATTGCCTGGCATGGGAATTGGCGATCGATCGCCATGAGCGCAATTGTCGCCGCCAAGACAGCATGTGCCCGGAGCAAGTTACTGCAGCGTTTCCTTGCTGCCTTGCGGCAAGGCCAATGGAACCACGGCAATGCCTTCGTCCAGCAATTGCATGGCCTGCTCGGGACTGGCCTTGCCGCGGATGGCGCGCTCTTCGGTCTCGCCATAGTGCATGCGGCGGGCTTCATCGGCAAAGCGTTCGCCCACGTCCTCGGTCTGCTGCGCGACCTTGCGCGACCACTGCAGCCAGGCGGCCTGCATGGCCTGCAATTGCTCACGCGCCTGGGGCGGCATGGCCGTTGAAGCAGCGGCTGCCGAGCTGGCGGCCGAGGCGGCTGCAGCAGGCTCTGCCGCCGCAGCCGGGGGCAAGCTTGCAGGCTTGGCGCCAAGATTGATGCGGGGGGCGCTCAGGCGCTTGGTGATGTCGCTGTGGCCGCAGACGGGGCACAGCACCAGCTGGCGCTGCAGCTGGCTCTGGAAATCCTCTTCCGAGGCGAACCAGCCCTCGAAGAGGTGGCCCTGCGGGCAATGGAGGTCGAGCACTTTCATCGCGCACCCTCATCCATGAAGCAACCGGCACCGCGGCCTCAGCCGCGGCGGTGAATCAGGAAACGATAGACGAAACCCGGGAATGCCAGTGTCAGGAACAACGCCCCCGTGATGGCATAGAACTCCCAGCCCTGGGGTGCAATCTGCCCCACGCGGCGCTCCAGCAGCAGCGCCACGCCGCCGACGATGAAGTACAGCAGCACCATCTCCAGCAGGCACAGGGCCAGCGGCTTGCGCTGGGTGCGCAGCGGCCCCAGCTGCAGCCAGCGGGGGTTGAAGAAAGGCAAATTGGCTGCCACAAGGGCAGCCAATATCACGAGCCAGATCGAAGCGGTTTGCGACAAGCCGATGTCCTCACCGCAGGGCCTTGCGCGCAAGGCCCTGCACAGGGAAAGTGGATCAGGAAGCCAGGGCGCGCACGACGGCGTCGGCGCACAGGGCCATCAGGCCGCCGGGCAGGATGCCCAGACCCAGCACCAGGGCGCCATTGAGGGTCAGCACCACGCGCACGTCCAGCGAAGCGGAAACGCTGGTGGCGGTGATGGGCTCATCGAAGTACATGACCTTGACGACGCGCAGGTAGTAGAAGGCGCCGATCAGCGACATGACCACGGCGAACACGGCCAGGGCGATGTACAGGCTGTGGCCCGAAGCCACCAGCGCCTGCAGCACCGACAGCTTGGCGTAGAAGCCGACCAGGGGCGGAATGCCGGCCATGGAGAACAGGCAGATCGCCATCACGCCGGCATACAGCGGGCTACGCTGGTTCAGGCCGGCAAAGTCGGCGACCTCTTCGCTCTCGAAGCCTTCGCGGGCCAGCAGCTGGATCACGCCGAAGGCGGCCAGCGTGGTCAGCACATAGGTCACCACGTAGAACATGGCCGAGCTGTAAGCGTTCTCGACGGTGGCCGGATCGACCTTGCCGTCGACCACACCCGACATCAGGCCCAGCAGCACGAAGCCCATCTGCGAGATGGTCGAGTAGGCCAGCATGCGCTTGAGGTTGGTCTGCTGCAGGCCGGCCAGGTTGCCGACCAGCAGAGAGGCAATGGCAAGCACGGCCAGCATCTGCTGCCAGTCGATGGCCAGCGGCAGCAGGCCGTCCACCAGCAGGCGGATGACGATGGCGAAGGCCGCCAGCTTGGGCGCGCCACCGATCATGGTGGTGATGGCCGTGGGAGCGCCCTGGTACACGTCGGGGACCCACATGTGGAAGGGAACCACGCCCAGCTTGAAGGCCAGGCCGGAGACCACGAAGACCAGGCCGAACACCAGCACCTGGTGCTTGATTTCGCCCGAGTTGATGGCCTTGAACACCTGGCCGATGTCCAGCGAGCCGGTCGCGCCGTAGAGCATGGACATGCCGTACAGCAGGAAGCCGCTGGCCATGGCGCCAAGCACGAAGTACTTCATCGCGGCCTCGACCGAAGCCGTGTGGTCGCGGCGCAGCGCCACCAGGGCGTAGCTGGACAGCGTCAGCAGCTCCAGGCCCAGGTAGATGACCAGGAAGTTGTTGCCCGAGATCATGATGAACATGCCCAGCAGCGCGAGCATGGCCAACGTGAAGAGCTCGCCGCCGCGCAGCATGTCGCGGTCAGCGGCATAGGGTCGGCCGTAGACCAGGGTGACCATCATGGCCACGGTGGCGAAACACTTGAGCCAGTTGCCCATGGCGTCGGAGACGACCATGTTGCCCCAGCCATAGAACGTGTTGCCACTGGAGGCATACATGCCTTGCAGCACGGCCACCACGCCCAGGGTCAGCAGTGTCAGAACATAGGTGCCCGTGCGGCGCGGGCTTTTGACGCCCAGGTCCACCAGGGCGATCACGCAGGCCATGACCAGGAGAAGGATCTCCGGATAGATGGCCAGCCAGCTGATGTTGTCAATCATCTCGATTCTCTCGTTTCAGTCTGGTCACTGCAGCTTGCTCATGGCCACATGCTTGAGCAGCTCGGCCACGGACACATCCATCACGTCAGTGAAGGGCTTGGGATACAGGCCCATGTACAGCACGGCGATGGCCAGCAGACCCAGCACCAGGAACTCGCGGTTGCCGATGTCGGTCAGGCCGCGCACATTGTCATTGGTGACAGGACCCAGGTAGACGCGCTTGTACATCCACAGCGTGTAGGCCGCGCCGAAGATCAGCGCCGTGGCAGCGCCCAGGCCGATCCAGAAGTTGTATTGCACGGCGCCCAGGATCACCATCCACTCGCCGACGAAGCCGGCCGTCGCGGGCAGGCCGCAGTTGGCCATGGCGAACAGCAGCGCGAAGGCCGCGAACTTGGGCATGGTGTTGACCACGCCGCCGTAGGAAGCGATTTCACGCGAGTGCACGCGGTCGTAGAGCACGCCGATGCACAGGAACATGGCGCCCGACACGAAGCCGTGGGCAATCATCTGCACGATGCCGCCAGCAATGCCCAGCGGATTGAAGATGAAGAAGCCCAGGGTCACGAAGCCCATGTGGGCCACGGACGAGTAGGCCACCAGCTTCTTCATGTCCTTTTGCACCAGGGCGACCACGCCCACGTAGATCACGGCGATCAGCGACAGGGCGATGACCAGCCAGGCCCACTTGTGCGAGGCATCGGGTGCGATGGGCATGGAAAAGCGCAGGAAACCGTAGGCGCCCAGCTTCAGCATGATGGCGGCCAGCACGGCGGAGCCGCCGGTGGGCGCTTCCACGTGCACGTCGGGCAGCCAGGTGTGGACCGGCCACATCGGCACCTTCACGGCAAAGGCCGCGAAGAAGGCGAAGAAGATCAGCGTCTGGGCCGTCATGGACAGCGGCAGCTTGTGCCAGTCGAGGATCTCGAAGCTGCCACCCGACTGGGTGTACAGGTAGATCACGGCGACCAGGGTCAGCAGCGAACCCATCAGCGTGTACAGGAAGAACTTGAAGGCCGCATAGATGCGGTTGGGACCGCCCCAGATGCCGATGATCAGGTACATCGGGATCAGCGTGGCCTCGAAGAACACGTAGAAAAGCAGGCCGTCCAGCGCGCTGAACACGCCGACCATCAGGCCGGACAGGATCAGGAAGGCGCCCATGTACTGGTTCACGCGCTCGGTGATGTTCTCCCACGACGCGATCACGACGATCACGGTGATGAAGGCGGTCAGCGGCACGAACCAGAACGAGATGCCATCCACGCCCAGGTGGTAGTGGATGTTGAAGCGCTCGATCCACAGCGCCTTCTCCACGAACTGCATGGCAGCCGTGCTGTTGTCGAACTGCTGTATCAGCGGCAGCGTGACGGCCAGGCCTGCCAGCGCGCCGACCAGGGCCAGCCAGCGCACTGCCTTGACCTGATCCTCGCGGCCCAGGGCCAGCAGGAGGGCGCCGAAGGCGATCGGCACCCAGATTGAAAGACTCAACCAATGCATTTTTGTTCTTCCCCTACTACTTGTTGAGCCACACGAAATACGTCATGAGAGCGAACACGCCCAGCAGCATGACCAACGCGTAGTGATAGAGATAGCCCGACTGCAGCTTGCGCACCCACTGGCCGATGCGGCCGATGAGCTTCCACGAGCCGTTGACGATGCCGCCATCGATGATGGCCTGGTCGCCGACCTTCCAGAAGAAGCTGCCGAAGGCGCGTGCGCCGCGGGCGAAGATGTTCTCGTAGACCCAGTCCACGCCGTACTTGCCTTCCAGTGCCTGGTAGACACCGATCTTCTGCATGGACGACTTGATGGCGGCAGGCACTTCGGGCTTGACCATGTAGAACAGGTAGGAGACGACGACGCCTGCCAGTGCCAGCCAGAACGGCGCGGCCGTGAAGCCGTGCAACGCCATTGGCACCCAGCCGTGGATCTTCTCGGCCAGCTCGGCCATGGCGCCGTGCTTGCTGCCATCGACGTGGATCACGCCCTTGAAGAAATCACCGAACAGCATGGGCATCAGTGCCAGGGCACCGATCACCACCGAGGGGATGGCCAGCAGCATCAGCGGGCCGGTCACGACCAGCGGCGACTCATGCGGCTTGGCATCGTGGCCATGGCCGTGGTGGTCGTCATGGGCGTGGTGGTCATCGTGGCCATGGTGGTGCGCATCGGGATTCTGGTCGTAGCGCTCCTTGCCGTGGAAGACGATGAAGTACAGGCGGAAGGAGTAGAAGGCCGTGATGAACACGCCGGCCAGCACCGCGAAGTTGGCGAAGCCAGCACCCGGCAGGTTGGTGGCGTGCACGGCCTCGATGATGGCGTCCTTCGAGTAGAAGCCCGAGAAGAACGGCGTGCCGATCAGCGCCAGGTTGCCCAGCAGGAACGTGATCCAGGTGATGGGCATGTACTTGCGCACGCCGCCCATCCAGCGGATGTCCTGGTTGTGGTGCATGCCCATGATCACCGAGCCGGCGCCAAGGAACAGCAGGGCCTTGAAGAAGGCGTGGGTCATCAGGTGGAACACGGCCACCGAGTAGGCCGAGGCGCCCAGGGCCACGGTCATGTAGCCCAGCTGCGACAGCGTGGAGTACGCGATCACGCGCTTGATGTCGTTCTGGATGATGCCCAGCACGCCCATGAACAGCGCCGTGATGGAGCCGATCACCAGGATGAAGCTCAGCGCGGTGTCCGACAGCTCGTACAGCGGCGACATGCGCGAGACCATGAAGATGCCGGCCGTCACCATGGTGGCGGCGTGGATCAGTGCCGAGATGGGGGTCGGGCCTTCCATCGAATCGGGCAGCCAGGCATGCAGCGGGAACTGGGCCGACTTGCCCATGGCGCCGATGAACAGGCAGATGGCCGTCACCGTCACCAGCAGCCAGCCGGTGCCCGGCAGCAGGGTGTTCTGGATCTCGGGCAGCTTGGCGAAGATCTCGCCGTAGTTCATGGTGCCCGTGTAGGCAGCGATCAGGCCGATGCCCAGGATGAAGCCGAAGTCGCCCACGCGGTTGACCAGGAAGGCCTTCATGTTGGCGAAGATGGCCGAGGGCTTGTTGTAGTAGAAGCCGATCAGCAGGTACGACACCAGGCCCACGGCTTCCCAGCCGAAGAACAGCTGCAGCAGGTTGTTGCTCATGACGAGCATCAACATGGAGAAGGTGAACAGCGAGATGTAGGAGAAGAAACGGTTGTAGCCGTCATCTTCCTGCATGTAGCCGATGGTGTAGATGTGCACCATCAGCGACACGAAGGTCACCACGCACATCATCATGGCCGTGATGCTGTCGATCAGGAAACCGACTTCCATCTTCAGCCCGCCGATTTCCATCCAGGTGTAGATGGACTGGTCGAAGCGCGCCCCGTCGAAGATCACGCTGTTGAAGGTGATGGCCGACAGGATGAAGGCGATCAGCACGCCCAAAATCGTGAGGGAATGGCTGCCGCCGCGACCGATCTTGTTGCCGCCGAAGGCCGTGCCCCAGATACCCGCGAGCGCGGAACCCGCCAGCGGTGCCAGCGGCACCGCCAGGAGCATGGATGCAGAGAGTGTTTGACTCATTCTTAAGAACCTTGCAAGTTACGGCGGACTCAACCCTTGAGGGAGTTGAGATCTTCCGCATTGATGCTGGTCTTGTTGCGGAACAGAAGCACCAGGATCGCCAGACCGATGGCCGACTCGGCCGCTGCCACTGTCAGGATGAAGAACACGAACACCTGTCCGTGCATGTCACCCAGATAGCTGGAGAAGGCCACGAAGTTCATGTTGACGGCCAGGAGCATCAGCTCGATGGCCATCAGCAGCACGATCAGGTTCTTGCGGTTCAGAAAAATGCCAACGACGGAGAGCGCGAACAGCATGGCGCCCAGCGTCAAGTAATGGCCCAAAGTCAGCGTCATGCTTTTGTCTCCACGGCGGGGGTTGCCTCGGCGGCCGGTGCCTGCGGCGCCTGGGTGACCGGCACCTTGACCAGCTCGAGGCGATCCTTTGCGCGCACGCGGATCTGCTGGGCCGGGTTCACTGCCTTGCTGTCCTTGCGCTTGCGCAGGGTCAGGGCGATGGCGGCGATCATGGCCACCAGCAGGATCACGGCAGCGATCTCGACGGGGTACAGGTATTCGGTGTACAGCAGCTTGCCCAGGGCCTGGGTGTTGGAGTACTGCACGGTCTGGCCGGCAGCGTTGACCGTGGCCGCAATGGCCTTGGGCTCCTCGACGCCGCTGAAGCCGCCCATCAGCACCATGCCCATTTCAAAGGCGATCAGTGCGCCGATCAGGGCAGCGAAGGGGAAATGCTTCCAGAAGCCCTGGCGCACGGCGTCGATGCGGATGTCCAGCATCATCACCACGAACAGGAACAGCACCATCACGGCGCCCAGGTAGACCAGCACCAGGGTCACGCCCAGGAACTCGGCCTTGAGCAAAAGCCAGATGCCGGCAGCCTGCGAGAAGGCCAGGATCAGGTTGAGCACGGCATGCACGGGGTTGCGCGCCGTGACGACCCGGAAGGCTGCAAACAGCAGCACGACCGAGAACAGATAGAAGAAACCAGTTTTGGCGTCCATGGATCGAATCTTTTCAAGTGATCAAGGAGCCGCTTCAGCGGTACTTGGCGTCCGCAGCCTTGGCGGCGGCAATCTCGGGTTCGTAGCGATCGCCAACGGCCAGCAGCATGTCCTTGGTGAAGTACAGGTCGCCGCGCTTTTCTCCGTGGTATTCGAAGATATGCGTCTCGACGATGGAATCCACCGGGCAGCTTTCCTCGCAGAAGCCGCAGAAGATGCACTTGGTCAGGTCGATGTCGTAGCGCGTGGTGCGGCGCGAGCCGTCGTCACGCACATCGGACTCGATGGTGATGGCCATGGCCGGGCAGACCGCTTCGCACAGCTTGCAGGCGATGCAGCGCTCTTCGCCGTTGTCATAACGGCGCAGGGCGTGCAGTCCGCGAAAACGCGGCGACAGAGGTGTCTTTTCTTCGGGGAACTGCACCGTGACCTTGCGGCGGAAGGTGTACCGGCCAGTCAGGGCCATGCCCTTGGCCAGTTCCCAGAGCATGAAGCTCTTGAAGAAATCTTTGATCGAAAATGGGGTAGCAGCAACCGCAGACATTCTTGCTCCGCTCAGTTCCAGATGTTCCAAGGCGAGTGCATCCAGCCACCCACGATGACCAGCCACACCAGGGTGACGGGAATGAAGATCTTCCAGCCCAGACGCATGATCTGGTCATAGCGAAAGCGCGGGAAGGTGGCACGGATCCAGATGAACATGGACACGACCAGGAAAGTCTTCGCCGCCAGCCAGATCCATCCGGGGATGAACGACAGGAAGTCGAACGGAGGCAGCCAGCCGCCCAGGAACATGATCACGGCCAGGATGGACACCAGCCACATGCTGGCGTACTCGGCCAGGAAGAAGATGGCAAAGCCCATGCCCGAGTACTCGACCATGTGGCCGGCCACGATTTCGGCTTCGCCTTCGACCACGTCGAAGGGGTGGCGGTTGGTCTCGGCCACGGCCGAGATCAGGTACACCACGAAGATCGGCAGCAGCGGCAGCCAGTTCCACGACAGGACGCTGGCACCCATGCTGGCGAACTGGCCCTGGCCCTGGCTCAGCACGATCTGCGTCAGATTCATGCTGCCCGTGACCATGATCACCACCAGGAAGCAGAAGCCCAGCGCGATCTCGTAGCTGACCATCTGCGCCGAGGCGCGCAGCGCGCCCAGGAAGGCGTACTTGGAGTTGGAGGCCCAGCCGGCAATGATCACTCCATAGACTTCGATGGACGTGATGGCCATGATCAGCAGCAGGCCGGCGTTGACGTTGGCCAGCGCCACTTCGGGGCCGAAGGGGATCGCCACCCATGCCGCCAGGGCGGGCATGATGGCCATCACGGGACCCACGTAGAACAGGCCCTTGGCGGCAGCCGTGGGCTGGATCAGTTCCTTGGTCAGCAGCTTCAGGCCATCGGCCAGGGGCTGCAGCAGGCCGAAGGGACCCACGCGGTTGGGACCCATGCGAACCTGCATGAAGCCCAGCAGCTTGCGCTCCCACAGCGTCAGGTAGGCCACGGCGCCCATCAGCGGGGCGACGATGGCGACGATGCCCAGCAGGATCCAGAGCACGGGCCAGGCCACGTCGGTCCACCAGGGGGCGGCGATCAGGCCGGCACCGGCCGTCTTGAGTGCGTCAATCATGCGGCGCCTCCCTCACGAGCCTGACGTGCATCTGCCGTCAGTTGCAGCGACGTCGCGCGGCGCACGATGCTGTCGAGCTGATAAATGCTGGCCACCACGGGCGCGGCATGGCCAGCGCCGTTGGCGATGGAATTCACGGCAAGCGCACCATTGCCCAGCAGGTTGGCCGGCACGCTGGTGGCGCCGGCGGTGGCGGCTGCGAGCACATCCTGCGACGTCTCGTAGTCCACGCCCTGCACGCCCAGCAGGTTGGCCAGAACGCGCAGCACCTTCCAGCCCGGACGGGCTTCGGCCAGCGGCTTGACCACGGCATGGAAGCTTTGCAGGCGGCCTTCGGCGTTGACGAAGCTGCCCGAGGTTTCCGTGAACGGGGCGATGGGCAGCAGCACGTCGCTGAATTCCATGTTGGCCTTGAACGGGCTCAGGGTCACGACCATCTCGGCCTTGCCCAGTGCCTCTGCGGCGCGGGCGCCGGCAGCGGAGTCGAACACGGGTTCGTTGTTCAGCAGCAGCACGGCCTTGAGGCCGCCGGCCAGCATCTGGCCTGCGTTCAGGCCCGAAGCGGCAGGCTGTGCGCCCACCCACTGCGCGCCCACTGTGTTGGCGGCTTCGGTCAGGTAGCCGACCGAGGCGCCGGTCTGCTCGGCAATCCAGTTGGCCAGCGACAGCAGGGTCGATGCCTGTGCGTGGTGCGCAGCGGCATTGCCCAGCAAGATGGCCTTGCGCTCGCCGCGCAGCAGCGCGGTGGCAATGGCCTGGGCCTCGGCATGCACGTCGGCGGCGGCCACGGGAGCGGCAACACCTTTTTCCTGCGCCACGGCGGCGGCCACATCGGCCAGCGCCTGGGCCCAGTCCGGGGCTGCCACGATGGACGCCGTCACCGGCATGGCCCAGTCGTAGACACGCTCATTGATGGCGAGCACGGTGCAGCCCTGCTTGGCCGCCTGGCGGATGCGCTGCGCGAACAGCGGATGGTCCTTGCGCAGGTTGGAGCCGAGCACCAGGACGCCTTGCAGCTTGGAAAGCGAGGCGATGGGCGTGCCCAGCCACTGCACGCCCTGGGCGGCGGTGAACTCGGCGTTGCGCAGGCGATGGTCGATGTTCTCGCTGCCCAGGCCGCGCACCAGCTTGCCTGCCAGGAACAGCTCTTCCAGCGTGCTGTGCGGGCTGACCAGCGCGCCGATGGCGGAGGCGCCATGGTCGTTCTTGATCTGGCGCAGGCCGTTGGCCACGTATTCGAGGGCCGTCTGCCAGTCGACTTCCTTCCACTCGCCGCCCTGCTTGAGCATGGGGCGGGTCAGGCGTTCGTCACTGTTCAGGGCTTCGTAGGAGAAGCGGTCGCGGTCGGCGATCCAGCACTCGTTGACCTCTTCGTTCTCGAAGGGCACGACGCGCAGGACCTTGTGGTTCTTGACCTGGACGATGAGGTTGGCACCCGTGGAGTCATGGGGCGAGACCGACTTGCGGCGCGACAGCTCCCAGGTGCGGGCGCTGTAGCGGAAGGGCTTGCTGGTCAGCGCGCCCACGGGGCAGATGTCGATCATATTGCCCGACAGCTCGGAGTCCACCGTATCGCCCACCACCGTGGTGATCTCGGAGTGCTCGCCGCGGTTGATCATGCCCAGCTCCATCACGCCGGACACTTCCTGCCCGAAGCGCACGCAGCGGGTGCAGTGGATGCAGCGGCTCATCTCCTGCATGGAGATCAGCGGGCCCACGTCCTTGTGGAAGACCACGCGCTTTTCTTCCTCGTAGCGCGAGGCGGAGCTGCCGTAGCCCACGGCCAGATCCTGCAGCTGGCATTCGCCGCCCTGGTCGCAGATCGGGCAGTCCAGCGGGTGATTGATGAGCAGGAACTCCATCACCGATTGCTGTGCCTTGATCGCCTTCTCGCTCTTGGTGCGCACGATCATGCCCTGCGTCACGGGCGTGGCGCAGGCGGGCATGGGCTTGGGGGCCTTTTCCACGTCCACCAGGCACATGCGGCAGTTGGCGGCGATGGAAAGTTTCTTGTGGTAGCAGAAATGCGGGATGTAGGTGCCTGCCTTCTCGGCTGCATGCATGACCATGCAGCCCTCGGCGACCTCCACCTTCTTTCCGTCCAGTTCAATTTCAACCATATGCTTTTCTCGCGATCAGGCGGCGTGGACCGTCTGCTTGGAAGCGTTCTGGATCTTCGCTTCAAACTCGTGGCGGAAGTGCTTGATCATGGCGCGCACCGGCATCGCTGCCGCATCGCCCAGCGCACAGATCGTGCGCCCCATGATGTTCACGGACACCGAGTCCAACAGCTCGATGTCTTCAGGACGGCCTTCGCCGTGCTCGATTCGGTTGACCACGCGCCACAGCCAGCCCGTGCCTTCGCGGCAGGGAGTGCACTGGCCGCAGGACTCGTGCTGGTAGAAGTAGGACAGGCGCAGCAGGCTCTCGACCATGTCGCGCGAGTCGTCCATCACGATCACGGCGCCCGAGCCCAGCATGGAGCCGGCCTTGGCGATGGAGTCGTAGTCCATCGTGCATTCCATGATGATGTCGGCCGGCAACACGGGCGAGGACGATCCGCCGGGGATCACGGCCTTGAGCTTGCGGCCCGTGCGCACGCCGCCCGCCAGCTCCAGCAGCTTGCTGAAAGGCGTGCCCAGCGGCACTTCGTAGTTGCCGGGCAGGTTGACGTCGCCGCTGACCGAGAAGATCTTGGTGCCGCCATTGTTGGGCTTGCCGCACTCCAGGTACGCAGCACCGCCGTTGCGGATGATCCAGGGAACGGCCGCAAAGGTTTCGGTGTTGTTGATGGTGGTGGGCTTGCCGTACAGGCCGAAGCTGGCCGGGAACGGCGGCTTGAAGCGCGGCTGGCCCTTCTTGCCTTCCAGCGACTCCAGCAGCGCAGTCTCTTCGCCGCAGATGTAGGCGCCGAAGCCATGGTGCGCGTGCAGCTGGAAGCTGAAGCTGCTGCCCATGATGTTGTCACCCAGGTAGCCGGCAGCGCGGGCTTCCTCCAGCGCGGCCTCGAAGCGCTCATAGGCCTCGAAGATTTCGCCGTGGATGTAGTTGTAGCCCAGGGAGATGCCCATCGCGTAGGCCGCGATGATCATGCCCTCGATCACGATGTGGGGGTTGTGCACCAGGATGTCCCGGTCCTTGCAGGTGCCCGGCTCGCCTTCGTCCGAGTTGCACACCAGATGCTTCTGGCCCGGGAACTGGCGGGGCATGAAGCTCCACTTCAGGCCCGTGGGGAAACCTGCGCCGCCGCGGCCGCGCAGCCCCGACTCCTTGACGGTGGCGATCACCTGGTCCTGCGTCAGGCCTTCGCTGCCGTCCTTGCCCAGGATCTTGCGCAGCGCCTGGTAGCCGCCGCGTGCCTCGTAGTCCTTGATGGACCAGTTGGCGCCGGTCAGATCGGCATAGATCTGGGGATTGATGTGGCGGTCGTGGAAGCAGGTCTCGCTGCCCGAGGCGGCAAACCTGGCCAGGACCGATTGTGCGGCGGCGTTCATGCCTTGCCCTCCGCGGCGCGCAGGCCGTCGATCAGTTCGTCGAGCTTTTCGTTGCTCATGAAGCTGCACATGCAGCGGTCGTTCACCAGCATCACCGGCGAATCCGCGCAGGCACCCAGGCACTCGGACTGCTGCAGCGTGAACATGCCGTCGGGCGTGGTCTCGCCCATCTTGATGCCCAGGCGGGATTCCAGATGGTGCAGCGCCTTGTAGCCGTCGCGCAGCTGGCAGGGCAGGTTGGTGCAGACGTTCAGCTTGAACTTGCCCACCGGCCGCTGGTTGTACATGTTGTAGAACGTGGTGACTTCGTGCACCGCGATCTCGGCCATGCCCAGGAACTCGGCGATCACGGCCTCGCTCTCGGGACTGACCCAGCCCTGTTCCTGCTGCACGATGGACAGGCAGGCCATCACGGCCGACTGCTTCTGGTCGGCCGGGTACTTGGCCACCTCGCGCGCAAAGCGCTCCTTGGTCGCTTCGGTAATCATCGGTCAACGTCTCCAAACACGATGTCCAGGGTACTCAGCACCATCACGGCGTCGGCCAGCATGTGGCCTCGGCACAGTTCGTCCATGGCGGACAGATTGGCGAATCCCGGCGGACGGATCTTCAGGCGGTAGGGCTTGTTGGCCCCGTCGCTCACGATGTAGATGCCGAACTCCCCCTTGGGGTGTTCGATGGCCGCGTAAGCCTCGCCTTCGGGCACGCGGAAACCTTCGGTGAAGAGCTTGAAGTGGTGGATCAGCTCTTCCATGTTGGACTTCATGCCTTCGCGCGGCGGCGGGGCGATCTTGTGGTTGTCCACGATCACCGGGCCCGGGTTGGCACGCAGCCAGTCCACGCACTGCTTGATGATGCGGTTGGACTGGCGCATTTCGGCCACGCGCACCAGGTAGCGGTCGTAGCAGTCGCCGGTCTTGCCCACGGGCACGTCGAAGTCCATGCGGTCATAGACCTCGTAGGGCTGCGACTTGCGCATGTCCCAGGCCACGCCGGAGGCACGCAGCATGGGGCCGGTCAGGCCCAGGTTCATGGCACGCTCGGCCGTCACCACGCCGATGTCCACGTTGCGCTGCTTCCAGATGCGGTTGTCGGTCAGCAGGGTCTCGTACTCGTCGGCGCACTTGGGGAAGCGCTGCGTGAAGTCGTCGATGAAGTCCAGCAGCGAGCCCTGGCGGTTGCGGTTCATGACCTCGACCGAGCGCGCATTGCGCACCTTGCTGGCCTTGTACTGCGGCATGGTGTCGGGCAGGTCGCGGTAGACGCCGCCCGGACGGAAATAGGCCGCGTGCATGCGCGCGCCGGAGACCGCCTCGTACATGTCCATGAGGTCTTCGCGCTCACGGAAGGTATAGATCAGCGTCGTGGAGCTGCCTGCATCGTTGCCGCTGGAGCCCAGCCACATCAGGTGATTCATGATGCGGGTGATCTCCGAATACATCACGCGGATGTACTGGGCGCGAATGGGCACTTCGATGCCCAGCAGCTTCTCGATGGCCAGGCAGTAGGCGTGCTCGTTGCACATCATGGACACGTAGTCCAGCCGGTCCATATAGGGCAGCGACTGGATGTAGGTCTTGCTCTCTGCCAGTTTTTCCGTCGCGCGGTGCAGCAGACCGATGTGCGGGTCTGCACGCTGCACCACTTCACCGTCGAGCTCCAGCACCAGGCGCAGCACGCCGTGCGCTGCCGGGTGCTGCGGACCAAAGTTCAGGGAATAGTTCTTGATTTCAGCCATGGTCGTCCATCAAAAAGGCGCCTGCAGCGCCTTCAGTGCAGGCCCCCGTAGTTGTCTTCGCGGATGATCCGCGGCGTGATCTCGCGGGGCTCGATGGTGACCGGCTGGTACACCACGCGCTGCTGTTCGGGGTCATAGCGCATCTCCACATGGCCCGACAGCGGGAAGTCCTTGCGGAAGGGATGGCCGATGAAGCCGTAGTCGGTCAGGATGCGGCGCAGGTCGTCATGGCCATCGAAGACAATGCCGAACAGGTCGAACGCCTCGCGCTCGAACCAGTTGGCGCCGGCCCAGATGGGAGTGACCGAAGCCACCACCGGAAAATCGTCGTCGGTACAGAAGACGCGAACGCGCAGGCGCTGGTTCAGGCTGATCGACAGCAGGTGGGACACCACGGCAAAGCGCGGCCCTTCGCGGCCGACTTCCGCATAGGTGGAATAGTCCACGCCACACAGGTCCACCAGAACCTCGAACCGGCAATCCGGGGCGCTGTGCAGAACCTGCATGGCCTCCAGATAGTTGGCAGCGGACACTTCGACCGTCACCTCGCCCAGGGCCACGGTCACGCTGCGCGCCTTGTCGCCCAAGGCAGCAGCCACCACATCCCGAAGCACTTCGGGGTGAATCGCAATAGCAGTCATCATCTAGCCCTTAGACGCGAGCGATGGTATGGGTGCGGCGGATCTTCTGCTGCAGCTGGATGATGCCGTAGATCAGGGCTTCCGCCGTGGGGGGGCAGCCAGGCACATAGACATCGACCGGCACGATGCGGTCGCAGCCACGCACCACGGAATAGCTGTAGTGGTAGTAGCCGCCGCCATTGGCGCACGAGCCCATGGAGATGACCCAGCGCGGCTCGGACATCTGGTCATAGACCTTGCGCATGGCGGGCGCCATCTTGTTGCACAGGGTGCCGGCCACAATCATCAGGTCCGACTGGCGGGGGCTGGCACGGAAGACCTCCGAGCCAAAGCGGCCAATGTCGTAACGCGCCGCCGCAGCGTGCATCATCTCGACCGCGCAGCAGGCCAGACCAAATGTCATGGGCCACAGCGAGCCCGTCTTGGCCCAATTCACCACCGAGTCGTAACTCGTGGTGATGAAGCCTTCCTTCATCACGCCTTCGATCATCGTGTTTCCTTAGTGAACCCGCATCAGTCCCAGTCCAACGCACCCTTCTTCCATTCGTAGACAAAGCCCACGACGAGAACGGTCAGGAAAATCAGGACAGCGGCGAAACCAGCCCCACCCACGTCCCGAAGCGCAACGGCCCAGGGCAGCAGAAAGGCGATTTCCAAATCAAATAGGATGAACAGGATGGCGACGAGGTAGTAGCGCACATCGAATTTCATGCGCGCGTCTTCGAAGGCCTCGAAGCCACATTCGTAGGGAGAGTTCTTGGCGGCATCGGGCCGGTTCGGACCCAGCACATACCCCAGTACCAGGGGGACTACGCCGACACCCATGCCGACGAGAATGAACAAGAGAACGGGAAGATACTGGTCGATGTTCATCGTGTGCGGCTACCTTGAAAGGCATGCCCGCACCGATCAGCCTGATCAGCAGGGCAGGCTCTTAGTTATATCTTGGTGCCGTCGGCGAGACTCGAACTCGCACAGCTTTCGCCACTACCCCCTCAAGATAGCGTGTCTACCAATTTCACCACGACGGCTACGTCTCGATTTCGGCTGGCTCTTTATCTTCGTTGCAAAGATTCCGCCTACCGAACAATCTCTAGATTCTACTCTGAAAAACCCTCGGACCAGGAGGACCGAGGGCTTTGTTCGAAATTATTTCGTGGGGATCTGGGCCGCACCTTCAGCACCGGCAGCAGGCGCCTGACCTGCCGCAGGAGCAGGCACTTCGCCAGCAGCGCCAGGGACTGCGGGAGCCGGTGCCGTGATGGGGGCCGCGCCTTCCAGCACGCTGCCCGAGCTGACGGGGCGCGCATTGCTCAGATAGGCCAGCGCCAGCGTGGTCACGAAGAACACCGTGGCCAGGCCTGCCGTGGAGCGCGACAGAAAGTTCGCGCTGCCCGAGGCACCGAACAGGCTGCCGGAGCTGCCGCTGCCGAACGAGGCGCCCATGTCGGCGCCCTTTCCGTGCTGGATCAGGATCAGGCCGATCATGCCGAGTGCCGACAGCATCTGGACGGCGAGGATCACGCTTGCGAATGCATTCATTGGTTGTACCTGCTAGTAACGCGAGAGCTAAAAAAGCGAATGGAGAAACTGCTCCGGCTCACTGGGCCGCAGCGATGATGGTCAGGAAATCCGGCGCCTTGAGCGACGCCCCACCCACAAGACCACCGTCAATGTCGGCCTGGGCCAGAAGCTGGGCTGCATTGGAGGCATTCATGCTGCCGCCGTAGAGCAAGGGGATGCGGTCAGCCTGCCGGCTGGCAGCCGCCAGCTGGGCGCGCAGCACGGCATGCACCTGCTGCGCCTGCTCGGGTGTTGCGGTCCTGCCGGTGCCGATGGCCCAGACAGGCTCGTAGGCCACGACCAGCTCACTGATGCACTGCCCCACCTGATGGATCACGGCTGCCAGCTGGCGCTTGACGACTTCCTCGGTCTGCCCCGCCTCGCGCTCTGCCAGCGTTTCGCCCACACAGACGATGGGCGTGACGCCCTTGGCCAGCGCAGCCTGCGCCTTCAAGGCCACCACGGCATCGGTTTCACCATGGTATTGGCGACGCTCCGAGTGCCCCACCAAGGTGTAGCGCACGTCAAAATCCTGGAGCATGGCAGCCGAAAGCTCGCCCGTGTAGGCGCCCGAGTCATGCTGCGACACATCCTGCGCAGCCACGCCAATGGACGACCCTGCAAGCTCGGCCTGGGCCTGGGCCAGATAGGCGGCCGGCACAGCCACCGCCACACCCGCATTTCCACCTTCGGGCAGCCCCTGCTTGAGGGCCTTGAGCAACACGGCATTGGCAGCCAGGCTGCCATTCATCTTCCAGTTGCCGACGATGAGTTTCTTCTTCATGGTTACCACGTCAAAACGATTTTGCCGGTGTGCTGACTCGACTCCATCAGCGCGTGCGCCTTGTCGGCATCAGCGGCAGCAAAGGTGCTGTGAATCACAGGGCGGATACCGCCTGCCTCGATGAGCGGCCAGACCTCGCGCCGCAGCGCCTGGGCGATGGCCGCCTTGAAGGCGACAGGACGCGGACGCAGCGTGGAGCCCGTCACCAGCAGGCGACGGCGCAGGACCAGGCCCGCATCGAACTCCGCCTTGATGCCGCCCTGCACCGCAATGATGACCAGACGGCCATCCTCGGCCAGGCTCTGCACTTCGCGCGCCACATAGCTGCCCGCCACCATGTCCAGGATCACGTCCACGCCCTTGCCGTCGGTGATGCGCTGCACCTCCGCGGCAAAGTCCTGGGTACGGTAGTTGATGGCATGGTCGGCGCCCAGCTTCAGGCAGTCGGCGCATTTGGCATCGGAGCCAGCCGTCACGATGACCGTGGCGCCACGCGCCTTGGCCAACTGGATGGCCGTCACGCCAATGCCGCTGCTGCCGCCCTGCACCAGCAGGGTTTCGCCCGCCTGCAAGGCGCCGCGATCGAACACATTGCTCCAGACGGTGAAGAAGGTTTCAGGCAATGCCGAAGCCTCCACCTCGCTGAGCCCCGCCGGGATGGGCAGGCACTGGGCCACTGGCGCAACGCAGTACTCCGCATAGCCACCACCGGCCAGCAGCGCGCACACGCGGTCGCCCACGCGCAGGCCTGCCAGCCGCATGGCGTCGTCGTCACCCGACACGATCACCCCGGCCACTTCCAGCCCGGGCAGATCCGAGGCACCGGGCGGCGGGGCGTAGTGCCCCTTGCGCTGCAACACATCAGGACGATTGACACCGCTGGCCGAGACCTGGATCAGCAACTCCTGCGCGCCGGCCACGGGCAGCGGACGCTCGCCCAGGCGCAAGACCTCGGGACCACCAAAGTCCGTGAGTTCCACGGCACGCATGATTTGCTTTTCCATTTTTCGACCTCGCAATCCCTGTCAAAAATGCCACAAGCGCTGAACAGGTCAGCGCTTTTTCCAGTCACCGCATGCACCTGCAAGGCCACCCCCCCTTTTTGGGGAACGGCCTTGCCGGGCATTACTGCTGCTGTTGCTGTTGCTGCTCGCCCTCGGCAGCCGGACGGCCGCCGTCACGGGGCTCGCGAGGTTCACGCGGCTCGCGGTACTCGCGTTGCTGGCGGGGCTCACGCGGCTGGCGGAACTCACGCTCGGCAGGCGCGGGGCGCTCGCTGCGCTCCATGCCGGCAGGACGCTCGGTCAACGCCTTCAGCGACAGCTTGACACGACCCTTTTCGTCGGTCTCCATGACCTTGACCTTGATGATCTGGCCTTCCTGCAGGTAGTCGGCGACGCGCTCCACGCGCTCGTGGGCAATCTGGCTGATGTGCAGCAGACCGTCCTTGCCGGGCAGCAGGTTCACGAGAGCACCGAAGTCCAGGATCTTGGTGACCGGGCCTTCGTAGATCTTGCCGATTTCGACTTCGGCCGTGATCTCTTCGATGCGGCGCTTGGCTTCGTCGGCCTTGGCGGCATCGCTGGAAGCGATGGTGATGGTGCCGTCTTCGCCGATGTCGATCTGCGTGCCGGTCTCTTCGGTCAGTGCACGGATGGTGGAGCCGCCCTTGCCGATCACGTCACGGATCTTCTCGGGGTTGATCTTCATCGTGTACAGCTTGGGAGCGAAGGACGAGATCTCGGCCTTGGCTTCACCCATGGCTTCCTGCATCTTGCCCAGGATGTGCATGCGCGCTTCCTTGGCCTGGGCCAGGGCGACCTGCATGATTTCCTTGGTGATGCCCTGGATCTTGATGTCCATCTGCAGCGCAGTGATGCCGCTGGTGGTGCCAGCCACCTTGAAGTCCATGTCGCCCAGATGATCTTCATCACCCAGGATGTCGGTCAGCACGGCGAAGCGGTTGTCTTCCTTGATCAGGCCCATGGCGATACCGGCCACGTGGGCCTTCATCGGAACGCCTGCATCCATCATCGACAGGCAGCCGCCGCAGACCGAGGCCATGGACGAGGAGCCGTTGGACTCGGTGATTTCCGACACCACGCGGATGGTGTAGGGGAATTCTTCCTTGCTGGGCAGGCAGGCCGCCAGGGCGCGCTTGGCCAGACGGCCGTGGCCGATTTCGCGGCGCTTGGTCGAGCCCATGCGGCCCACTTCGCCAGTGGCAAAGGGAGGCATGTTGTAGTGGAACAGGAAGCGGTCCTCGAACTCGCCGGCCAGCGCGTCGATGCGCTGCGCGTCGCGCTCGGTGCCCAGCGTGGACACGACCAGGGCCTGCGTCTCGCCACGCGTGAACAGGGCCGAGCCGTGCGTGCGGGGCAGCACGGAGTTGCGAATTTCGATGGGGCGCACGGTGCGCGTGTCACGGCCGTCGATGCGCGGCTCGCCGGCCAGGATCTGGCTGCGAACGATGCGTGCCTCGATGTCGAACAGCATGCCTTCGACCTTGACGCCGTCGAACTCCACGCCCTGGGCCGTCAGGCCGGCCTTCACGGCGGCGTAGGCTTCGCGGCAGGCCTGCGTGCGGCTTTGCTTGTTGCGGATCTGGTAGGCCGCGCGCAGGGCTTCGTCACCCAGTGCGGCCACCTTGGCGATCAGCTCTTCATCCTTGGCGGGAGCGACCCAGTCCCAGACGGGCTTGCCGGCTTCGCGCACCAGTTCATGGATGGCGTCAATGGCGATGCGACCTTGCTCGTGGCCGAAGACCACGGCGCCCAGCATCACGTCTTCAGGCAGTTGCTGCGCCTCGGACTCCACCATCAGCACGGCAGCTTCAGTACCGGCCACGACCAGATCCATCTGCGAATCCTTGCGCTGGGTCTGGCCGGGGTTGAGCACGTACTCGCCATTGATGTAGCCCACGCGGGCGGCACCGATGGGACCGTTGAACGGAATGCCCGACACGGACAGGGCGGCCGACGTGGCGATCAGGGCGGCGATGTCGGCATCGACTTCGGGGTTCAGCGACACGGTGTGGATGACCACATGCACGTCGTTGTAGAAGCCTTCGGGGAACAGCGGGCGGATCGGACGGTCGATCAGGCGGCTGGTCAGGGTTTCGAGTTCGCTGGGCTTGGCTTCGCGCTTGAAGAAGCTGCCGGGGATCTTGCCTGCGGCGTAGGTCTTCTCGATGTAATCGACGGTCAGCGGGAAGAAGTCCTGGCCGGACTTGGCCTGCTTGGACGCCACCACGGTGGCCAGCACCACGGTGTCATCGATGTTGACCAGCACGGCGCCGGAAGCCTGGCGGGCGATCTCGCCGGTTTCCATGGTGACCGTGTGCTGGCCCCACTGGAAGGTCTTGGTGACTTTGTTGAAGATGGACATTGTTGCTCCTAGGGAATGTTGGCCAGATGCACTCATCCGGCCATGATGGAGAGCAATTCAGAACACGATGCCATTCCATTGCTGGATTTCTTGCTATCAAATCCGCAGCAATGGAATGACACAGCTTCGCTCTGTCTTGCTTTCTCCGAAGTAAAAAACGCCTGAGCTAGACAGGCTAACTCAGGCGTTTCGATCTCCCACCGTGCTTACTTGCGCAGGCCCAGCTTGGCGATCAGTGCGGTGTAGCGATCAGCGTCCTTGGACTTGAGGTAGTCCAGCAGCTTGCGACGGCGGCTCACCATGCGCAGCAGGCCACGGCGACCGTGGTGGTCCTTGGCGTGTTGCTTGAAGTGAGGGGTCAGCTCGTTGATGCGTGCGGTCAGCAGGGCCACTTGCACTTCTGGGCTACCAGTGTCGTTGGCAGAGCGTGCGTTGGACTTGACGACTTCAGCCTTCACGGAAGATGCGATCATTTTTTTTCCTTGGAAATTGGCGCCTCAAAGACAAAAGCAAGGAGGCAGCCTTGGTTACTTGCGCCGGGACTGGAAAGGCCCCGACGTGCGTCTTGCACCATGCAAAACCCTGGGATTATAACAAGCACGCCCGGACCGGCATCCACACCTGATTTGCGCCCTTTGCCACTTCGGCCTGCTGGCCGCCCAGAATCCCGCAAAGCCCGCGCCAAAGGCATGCCGTCACGAAGCACGGATATGTGGTGCGCAGGCATTCCATACACCAAGGGAGGGCCACGCCATGGCAGTGCGTTTTTCATTCATTCCATCGACCCGACAAGCGCAGCTGCGGCAATGCACCCTGCTCTGCCTGGTCGCGGCCCTGGGCCTGGCCCTGCCTGCCCAGGCTGCGTCCCATCGCGCCGACGCATCGGCTGCGCAAGGCTCCAAGCGCAAAAAGGGCGGGCAGCGGGTCCGGGTGCCGACGCAGCGCAGCAGCTCCGACGAGTCGCCCGAGCAACGCGACAAGCGGCTTTACCGCGAATGCCAGGGCAGGCACAACGCCGGAGCATGCGCCGGATACATTGGGCAGCCGCCGGGCAGACGCCAGCGCTGACACGCTCCCAGAAACAGTCTTAGGCCGGCCTCGAATACCCAAAAATCCGGCAAAGCCTTGCCATCATTGGATTTTTTCGCACCTCTGCACGCCTGAATTCAGCCCCATTCACTGCACAACTCCTATTTTTTGACCAAAGAAACAGATTGGTCTGAAAGACATGCACGAACAACCCCAATAGATTGAGCGGCGCACGAAACAAGCAGCAACAACCAGCGTTGCGCAAGCCAATCGACGGGGAGGGATTCAAGACATGTCATCGACCAGGCCTCAGGCTCGCCCGGGCGCCGAAGGCTTCACTGCCATCGAGTTGATGGTGGTCGTCGCCATCCTCGCCGTGCTCACCACGCTGGCAGCTCCCAGCTTCAACCTCATCATCGAGCGCTGGCGTGTTCGCCAGACCGTCGAGGCCCTGCAATCGACGCTGCAGTACGCGCGCTCCGAAGCCGTGCGGCGCGGTGGCGGCGTTTTCATCCAGAAACTGCCCCAAGGCACCAAGGGCTGCACCCTGGCGGCGCAGCACGCCGACTGGGGCTGCGGCTGGGTGGTGTTCGTCGACCGCAATGGCAACAGGCACTGGGATCCCAAGGAGGAGCTGCAGCGCTTCGACACGCCCGCCCGCACCCTCGTCACCCGCTCCCGGTCTGCCTCCATCATCAGTGTGGACCGTTGGGGTCAGTTGGGCGGACTCACCGCCATGGGCTTCGCCATTGCGCCATCTCCGGCCGGAATCACTTCCGCCGCAACCCAAGGCATTTGCGTCTCGTCCGGCGGACGCATCCGGGTGGTCGGCCAGGAGGGTATTCCATGCGCCTGACACGTACCCGCAATCGGCATCCCAATGGCTTTACCCTGATCGAAACCCTGGTCGCCACCGTCATCACGGCCCTGGGTGTTCTGGGAATCCTGGGACTGCAGATGCGCACCCTGGCCGACAACCAAAGCGGCGTGCGCCGCGCCCAGGCCATCCGGCTGATCGAGGACCTCAGCGAGCGCACGCACGCCAACCCCAACTCCCTCGGACAGATCGGCCGCTACGTTTCCGACTGGAATCACGCCCCCGAATCCGTCGCCGACTGCAGTGCCGCCGCATGCGGCCCGGACGCAATGGCCAGCTACCACCTCGCACGATGGAAGGCATCCGTTCGCCAACTGCTGCCAGGCGGGGCCGCCAAGGTCTTCCTCGCAGGAGACGAGGCAGCCGCCAGCGCCGGCAATGGGCGCCAGCTGGGGATCATGATCAGTTGGCGCGAGAACGAAAAGTCCGGCAAGGCCGACTACAAGGACCCCATCGGGCTTGATGGCGATGGCGATCGCATGCACAGCGATCAGGCCATGGCCTGTCCTGCAGGCAGAACCTGCCACCTGCAATACATCGCACTCAGCGCTCGCTGCGCTCCCTACCTTGCAAACAACGCAGTACAGCTCTTCTGCGCAGGCCCATGAATCCCCATCGCATCGCCACCGCTATTGCGGCCAGACCGCGTCAACGCGGGCTGAGCCTCGTCGAACTGCTGGTCGGACTTTTCCTGGGACTGCTGATCATCGGCGTGGCCATGGGCGCACTCATGGCGTCACGCGCCGTGTCCGCCACCGTCAGCGATGCCAGTCAGTTGCAACAGCAGGCTTCCCATCTCTTCCGTGTCATGGGCCGGCAGATCCGGCAGGCGGGGTCCCTGCGGCTGCTTCTTGCATCACACAAGAAGGCAACAGAAGCCATTGACGTGGCAGACCCCGTTGCATTCGAGGTGGGCGCACTGGACTTCAACCCCGCGCACGACACCATCCAGGGCCTCGATGCACCCGGGCGCTCCCAATACAAGCTCGCCGTGGGCTACAGCAACTACACGCAGCCGCTGCACACATCGGCCATCGAGACCTCACTGCAGCGCAATTGCCTGGGGCAGACCAACAGCGACAGCCTCATCCTGAGCCGCTTTGTCCTGGACGCCAGTAAAAACACCCTGCGCTGCGCCGGAGCGCCCTCCGCGGGTGCCCAGCCCCTTGCCAGGAACGTCGCCAACTTCCAGGTGCGCTACCTGATCCAGGCGCCGGGGGGCGCCGCCCGCATACAGTATGTCAACGCAGCCGCCGTAGGCCAGGACTGGCCTCGCGTCGTCGGCGCCGAGGTCTGCCTGGTGCTATTCGGCAACGAGGCCATCGACATGCCCGCCAACAGCAGCTATACCGACTGCGACGACAGCGGCGGTACGGCCGAATCCATCCACATGGCCACGCTGCCTGCGCCCAGGACGCGGCGCCTGCACATGGTCTTTCGCAGCGTGTACCAGTTGCGCAGCCAGGGGTTGGCCGGATGACGCACAAGGCTGCAGGCATGCGACATGCCCACACCTGCGCAGCGCAGCGCCAAAAAGGCATCGCCCTGTTCATCGTGGTGGTGCTGGTCATGCTGTCCATGCTGCTCGCCCTGTGGGCGTCGCGCAGCGCACTGTTCAACGAAATGTTCGTGGGCAACGATGCCGACTACCAGCGCGCCCTGGAAGCTGCACAGGCCTTGCTGCAGGATGCCGAACTGGATATTCGGGGCGAACAGGCCAGCGGCGCCGCCTGCGCCGCCAGCAGCAGCCAGCCATCCGTCTGCCGCAGCGGTGCAGGCATCGCACAGTTCCCCCGGGAAACCGGGGAAGTCGGCCTGCTGCTGGCCAGCCTCGCTGAGGCCGCACCCACTGGATGCCGCGATGGCCTGTGCACCAAGCGCACGGGACCTCAGGACTTCTGGAACAACGCGGACGAAGGCCAAGGGATCACGCTGGGCCAGATGACTGCCGCTGACGTCGGCGCACGCTACGGCCAGTTCACGGGCGCCATCGCTGGCGGAAAGAGCGACTCCATCCTGGCAAATCGTGAGGCAGGAAAGGGAGGCTGGTACTGGATAGAGATCCTGCCCTATGACGTCAACGCAGGGAACTCGGGCGTCATCGCCAACGGCTCACCCCGACTGGCCCTTTACATGCAGCCCCAGGTGATCTATCGCATCACGGCCATTGCCCATGGCCGCAAGAGCAACACCCAGGTGGTGATGCAGCAGACCTATGCCCGGCAGAAACGCCGCGACTGACTCAGGACACCTGACATGCCCCACCTCTGCCATCCCTGGCTCCGGCGCATCCTGCTGCCAGCGCCGACAGCCGCAGCCATGGCCGCTGCAGTCCTGGCCGCGCAAAACAGCCAGGCAATGGATATGACCCAGTCGTCGCTTGGGCCCCGAGTCAAGGTCACGATAAAGCCTGGCCTGCCGGCACCCATCCAGGTCCAGCAGGTCTTGGAGGCAGACACTCCAATTGCCAGGGTTCAGGCAGATGGCACCGAATTCGCCGCGCCCATTGAAGACTGCCCGGCCGGACAACAGGCAGATGCCAAGGGCCGCAGCAGCTCCATGGCCTCCAGCGGCAGCGTGATTACGCGGGCCGGCGTGGACATATTCAGCGCCCGCTACAGCGCAAAAGCGGCCTGGAGCGGCTGGATCAGCGCAGAAACCGTCCAGGCCGATGGCAGCCTCACCGCAACAGCCGGCTGGCAAGGCAAAACCACGGCCGGCCACCTGGATGCACTCAGCGACGAACAGGCAATCAATGACCGTCTGATCCTGACCTGGAGCGACAGACTGCAAAGAGGCGTGTCCTTCAAGTGGAATGAACTCGACCACCTGCAGAAAGCCTCCCTGGGCATCGATGTCGAAGGAAGAGCAGACAACCTGGGCAAGCACAGGCTCAACTTCATACGCGGCGACCGCCGCATGGAAGCGCCGGGACAACCGCCGCGCGTTGGCCCCACCCGTCCTTTTCGCCAGCGCAGCTCGCGCCAGGGCGACATCGTCAACTCCCAGATCTGGCATACCGGTCATCCCGTGGACAACTGGCCCCTGCCGGGCTATGCCGCCTATACCCTCGCCCAGCAGAAACGCCAGCCCATGATCTATGCAGGCGGCAATGACGGCATGCTGCATGGCTTTTCGGCCACCGAAGGCAGGGAAAAGATCGCCTACATCCCACGAGGCGTGATCTCCGGACTGGCAAGACTTTCCGACCCCGACTATGACGCCCGGCATCGCTACTTTGTGGACGGCTCCGCCATGAGCGGCGACATCCCCCCGGGCAGCGTTGCGTCCTCGCAGTGGCGCACTGTGCTGGCTGGCATGGCGGGCGCCGGAGCCAAGGGCTACTTCGTGCTGGACATCACCCATCCGGAGGCTTTCAGCGAGTCCGGTGCCAGCTCGCTGGTCCTGCTCGACCGAACCCAGACACGCAACAGCGATCCCGGCGACTGCGCCAGCCTGGATGAGATGCGCCAGCGCGCCACTTGCCAGGAAAACAAGGACCTGGGCCATATTTTTGCGGCGCCCGTGCTGGACGATGCCAACCCGCAACGCAGCACTCAGATCACGCAGTTGAACAACAACCGCTGGGCACTGGTGACGGGCAACGGCTACCACAGCACCAACCAGCGGCCCGTGTTGCTGATCCAGTATCTCGATGGCAACCAGGAGCTGTTGCGCCTCGTTGCCACGGGCAATACCCCAACCGGCACCACCCCCGAGACCTCCCACAACGGACTCTCCGCCCCGCGCCTTGTGGACATCAATGGAGACGGCCTGCCCGATGTGGTCTACGCAGGTGACATCCAGGGCAATCTGTGGAAATTCCTCATCGCCAGCGGTGACTCCTCCCGCTGGGGCGTGGCCTTCGACGGCCGGCCGCTGTACACAGCCTGGGGTGGCAGTTCTCCATCGGCCACTCGCAACCTGCGTCAAGCCATCACCGCCCCTCCTTCCGTACGCGCCAATGACCGGCGCAGGGCCAGCAAAAATGCCAAAGAAGGGCGCGAGCGCTTGACGGCAGGCGGCATGCTGGTGGCATTCGGTACCGGACGCCACATCACGCGGCAGGATTCTGGCAACACAGCGGTCCAGAGCATCTATTCCATCCTCGACAGCACCCGCTACAGGCTGCTCGCGGACGGCAGAGTGCAAGCTTGCCTCGATGGCAAGGATTCGGACTGCAGGCAGCCTGACGGACAGCGAGCGGCACCCGTTTCAGGCATCGGAGAACTGGCCAGGCGCTCGGTGAACCATCAGCCGGCAGGGGCGGCCGGCCAAGGCTTCTGGCGCGTTGACTCCACGACCGACCTCGACTGGACGCGGCACAAAGGCTGGTACATGGACCTGCCCCTGCCGGGCGAGCGCCTGCTCAAGCCAATGGGCTTCTACGACGGCAGCAACATCCTCGCGATCTACAGCCAGATACCTGCCGGATCCCCCAGGCGCCCCGGCGAAAGCGCAAGCCCGCCCGACGCCTGCAATGCGAGCGAGGAGCGCCAATTCCTGACATTCATGAACATCATGGATGGCAAGCGACCCGGCGTTCCGTTGATGGACAGCAACGGCGATGGGGTCTACGGCACGGCAGATGAGGAGGTCTCGCGCGCAAGCGTCGCCAGGGGATCCCAGGCCTTGCTCCACAAGGGCCATCACGCCATCGGCTACGACGCCGAAGGCCGCCGCAATGTACTCGCCCGCATGCCGGAGCAATCCCTGCGCCCCAGCTGGCGCCAAATGAAATGAGGCACCACATGCGCCGCCCTCGATCCCCAGGATTCACGCTCATCGAACTCATGATCGTCGTGGCCGTCATCGTCATCCTCGGCACGGTCGCCGTCCCCAGCTACAACGAGTACATCCGCGCAGTCCACCGCGCCGACGCCCGCGCCGGCCTGCTCCAGGCCCAGCAATGGCTGGAGCGCGCCGCCACCGCCAACGGCACCTACCCCACCGAGTTGCCAGCAGATCTGACCTGGGCCCACGACTCCAGCAAGCGCTACACCATCGACTTCCTGTCAACCAGCGGCCACGACGACGACACCTACACCCTGATCGCCACACGCCGCGGCTCCCAGTTCGGTGACCGATGTGGCGATTTCACGCTGACCCATACGGGCGAGCGTGATGCGCTCGGCCTGGGTGTGAATACCACTGCGGTGGAGTGCTGGGGGCGGTAGCAGTAGCTGCGGCTGCGCATGACGCCTCAGGTTGCGCAGCTCAACCCAAGCCGATCCGCCCCTACCTTGCGGAGAAGCACCCGCAGGTCGCCTCCCACACTTGAGACTGAATGGAATGCCATGGCCTGGGCATCGGCCAGTCTGCTCAAAGAGGGCGTATCGGCCCAACCGGCTCCGTTCCATAGAAGCTTGGGCGCCAGATAGGCCAACCATTCGTCTACCAGCCCTGCTTCGGCAAGCGCAGCATTGAGCCGATGGCCGGCCTCGACGTGCAGCTCATTCACTTCCAGCCTGGCCAGATCATGGATCATGGCGGGCACATCCACACGCCCCAGACCATCAGGCACATACTGCAACTGCGCTCCACGCTCCAGCAGCGCAAGCGCGCGGTTTGATGCCAAATCACTGACTGCCGTGTAGATGACGACCTTGCGTTGCGCAGCAAACAAGAGTGCATCCGCAGGTGTCTGGAGCTGGCTATCCACCACGATGAGCATGGGCTGCCGGGACGTTTCTACCTCTCTGACATCCAGGCGAGGATTGTCGGCAAGCACCGTGCCTATGCCCGTCAGGATCGCACAGGAACGGGCGCGCCAAGCATGGCCATCATGCCGGGCTTCGGCAGAGGTGATCCACTGACTCTGCCCATTGCTCAATGCAGTGATGCCATCCAGAGAAGCCGCCACTTTGGCGCGCACCCAGGGCCTGGCACGAAGCATGCGGCTGAAAAAACCCAGATTCAGCTCCCACGCCTGATCTGCGCCATCACCAATCTCAACCTCGACCCCTGCGGCGCGCAGCCTCTCAAAGCCCTGGCCACCCACGCGGGGATTGGGATCCGTCAACGACGCCACGACCTTGCCGATGCCGGCCTCCACCAGCGCATCGCAGCACGGCCCTGTGCGGCCATGGTGAGCGCAGGGCTCCAGGGTCACATAGGCAGTGGCGCCTCGCACGGAGTGCCCTCGGGACTGGGCATCGCGCAAGGCCATGATTTCGGCATGCGGACCTCCCGCGCGCTGGGTGGCGCCTTGACCCAGCAACACCCCCCGGGAGTCGACGATGACGCAGCCGACCCGAGGATTGGGGGAGGTTCTGAACAGCGCTTGCGTGGCAAGCTCGATGGCCTGAGCCATCCATTGCGAGGACAATTTGGAGACCATTTCAGGAGGTCAGCGGTAGCCTAGGCCCTCTGCCAACTATCGCCAGCAGTAGTCCATGGCCGCCTGCTTGTTGGCGAAATACTTGTCACTGTACTCTTTCAAGTCCTTGCGGCCATATTGGTCCAGGTAGTAATCGCCGCAGCGATCCGAGGCCATGCCGGCAGATGCCTTTCGCACGGCCTTGATGGAGTAGGCATCCCGCACATCCTCAGTCACCACAACCGAAATGTCATAGACCGCTGTGCCCTGCCCCTTGGGGGGAGATACCGAGAAATATGCAGGGAACAGCGCAGAATTGGTCACGGCGGTTCCAGCGCTGTTCTTGTCATAGCGGAAATTCTCCGAATAGAACCGTTCCATCCACTGCTGAGCAGACGAGAGAACGGTTCTGGCCTCGGACCTGCGGCTCTTGGCCACATATTCCTTGTAGGAGGGGTAGGCCACAGAGGCCAAGATGGCGACGATGGCCACGGTAATCATCAGTTCGATCAGCGTGAAACCCGCCATCAATCGAGAATCTCTTTTCATTGATTGGTCCTCAGGCCGGGGACATCACGCCACTGCATGCGGGGAGAAGAACTGAAGCACATGATGGCGTCCGCATTGCGGCCCACCACACGCTTGGCACCCATGCCAGGGCCGCAGGTGGGTGAGGCCTTCTCGCAGGTACTGCCCGTGCAAGTACATCCAGGTTCGCCCGCCTTGCAGTTTTTGGTGAAGGGCTTCTTGGAGCGGTCATTCACCACGCGTACGCGCTGGTCACCGCCAATGTCCTTGCCGGCGATGATGACCGTCTTGGAGTTCACCACCATCGTGCCTTGCACATTGCGCTCGGCACGTCCGGAAATAGGATCGATAGTGTAAAGGGTCGTGTTGGGCGTATCCGAGCACTGGTTGGAATCCGATTTGGGCCGGACCCCCACCAGAGAAAGCACGCCCGCATCCAGCGACGGATCGGCGAGCACGGCCTCGGCCGAGCCAGGCAGGGCGATGTACCAGCCATCGTGCTGTGACCAGTCCAGCGCCGTTCCATCGGAAGATAGGTAGACATTGCCCGCACTATCGCGCGTATATGCACGGGACACCAGCGTGCTGCCCGACCAGGCCGGTAACGCCCTTGACGTGGGCATACCAGGGCGATCCCAGATGCCATAGACGCGTTGCGTGGTGCCCGTCGCAGGGAAGTCCCCGGTTTCAAATGCATTGCCAGTACCAAAGGTGACCAGCATGCCGCCACGCCCCATGAACAAGGTCTGCGGCGCTGTTGTGATGGGCAGTTGCGTCGTGACAGCCGAGGCTCCGGTGCCCGTGGTGTACTGGGCTCGGAACAAGGGAAGGTTGGCGGACGACGTGGATTTGTAGGCTACGCCCCAGTTGTCTGCCGTCGTGCTGGACACATCGAACTTCCACAGATTGCCCTTGAGATCCCCTGCGTAGATCACATCGGCCGTACCGTCGCCGTTGTAGTCCTCCCAGCGTGGCATGGCCATGCCATTGCCGGTGCCAGCATCGGCGACGATCTTGGTATAGCGCCCGCTCCAACTGCCGCTCGAAGGGCCATCCATGTAGAGGATATAGAGCACCGCCTTGCCACCGGGAGACCTGTTGCCGTTGCCCAGCAGCAGCGCATACTGGCCGTTGTTCATCTTCGCCACGGGTGTGGCCTGATTGCTGGTGGTATGGATACCCACATCGCCGGTGATATAGCCGAGATCCGCATCATCGTCCGACGTGAATTGCCATTTGAAGATGCTGGACGCATTGGACTCCGAGAAGCTCGAAGGGTCGGTCGCATCGAGAGCAAACACGGCGCGTCCACCGCGACCCAGCGATGCGAAGACATAAGACCGCCACACCGACTTGGAGCCCGATGTCACCAAGACGTCCGCCGTAAAAGGATTGCCGTCCACATAGGGCCAGATCGTGCCCTGCGGCAAGGTCTCGGTGGAATCCAGTGTGAAATTGGCGTTGTTGAGTTTGGTGCGACTGGAAGTGTCGCGCTGCAGCGGCAGCTCGGGCAGGCGATTGGCCAGCACCCCCGGCACATAGGCCAGCAGCTCATTGCCATTTTCCGCATCGAAGGCGTGCAGCATGCCGTCATTGGCAGCCACCCACAGCAGCTTCTTGCGGCTACGGTTGTCGCCATAGAACTTGGTGTAGTCGGCGTTGCCCTGAATCAGCGCCTGAGGGCGATCCTGTATCCAGGGTGTGCCGTTCACGATGGAGCCCAGCAGACTATTGCCACGCTGGCGCAGAGCGGAGGCGCCCTCCAGAGATTGGTCGCCGCGCACATAGTTCAAGGCCAGCTTGGCGTTGTCCACGCTGAGCTTGTTGGCTGAAGCCGTGGTCATCTGCTCTTTATATGCGTCGGTCAGGGAGTCCCAGCGCAAGGCGATACCCGCATTGCTGCCATTGCCGCTGTTGGTGATGATGGCGCGCGTGCCACCCGCCGCAGCGGTCTTGAGCATCAGCCCGGCTTCCCACGAGTAATTGGCGCCGACATTGCCGTCCGCATCGATCTTGTAGGCCTCCAGCGCGCCCGAATAGGTCGCGTTGTCGAATTTGGCCACGTACTTGTAGCTGCCTGACACGAACTGAGAGGACGAGATGGCTGGAGCCGCATTCGAGTCCTTCGCCACGGCATCCAGCACCCGGCGCAACTGGGCCTCGAGAATTTCAGGACGGCGTGCGAGAAAGTAGCCGTCCGGAACACCATCCGAGCCAGAGTTTCCATCGCTGCTCAGGCTGTCCCAGCTGGCCTGGTTGGGCGGCATGGTCAGTGTGCTGTAGGTGCCGTTTGACAGCTTTTCGCTGGAGCGGAAGTAGCCGTATTTCGCTGCGTACCACAGCGGGTCCTTGATCAGTGCATCCGTCTCGCCAACCATGTTGAAGGTCATGGGCACCAGATAGTCCTCGTTCTTGACCGTGCAGTAGGCGGCGAATTTGCTGCTGCTGCCGTCGCTGAACGAGACCGTGCCATTGCCGGTGACATTGCAGACCGTGCCGTCATACGTCTTGGTGCCAATCAGCCGCTTGCGGTAGCTGTCATCACCGCAGAGATACTGGGGGGTATCGGGCATGCCCTTGAGCTTGCCACTGCTGTAGTGCTGGTGGGTCAGGTATCGCCCATTGGCGGATTTGCCGCCCGTTTGCACCCCAATGATACTGAAGCCATGGGTTCCCGGACTGCCCCCGCAGACACCCGGGATGTCGGTGGTGATTTTGATATCCCAGCCAGAAGGCGAACTGGCATTTGCAATCAAGTCGTAGCGCAGGAAGCCGGTGATATCCATGTCGTAGTCGCCGCCCATCAGAATGTCATTCCAGGTGACGATGAAGGAACCATAGAACTCGCCGGAACTGATGGAGGCAAAGGTCAACGGCGCACTGACATTTCCGCCGTCCTGCACGCTCTCAGGCGTGATATAGACATATTTCTTGGGATTGCTGCCAGGGATCAGTACGTCGATTCGCGGAGAGCCACCGGTCAGCGAGGCGGCCATGGTCCGGACCTTGAGTGCGTTCTCCACCGTGCCCAGATCCGAGGGCGGATTGGAGATAGTGCGAATCTTGGCGGTGTTGCCATAGAGCGCGGCGCCTGCCACCTGGTAGGTTCCGCCCATAGCGGGCGCTTCGGGACAGATGCCATTGACGTCCGACAGCGTGCCCACGGTCTTGGCCGAGCAGGCATTCTTGTCGTCCGCCGCTGTCAGCCCCTTGCCGCCCACCGAGCCTACGGAGCGCGATGTGCCTGTCAGCCCTTCGGCATCCCCGATCTTGTTGACGTAGGAATCCAGATTTCCAGTGGTATTCGACAAGGTGCCAAAGGCCGTTCCTGCCTGGCCGTCAAAACTCAGCGCATTGGACGAGAACGCAAGGATATTGAGGGGCCTGCAGATGGCATTGCCATATTTTGCACGCGCATCCGTCGTGGCCAGCGGGTCGGCCCATGTCGCCACGGGCATGCCCGCCGTCGTGTCGTTGTTGCTGGATGACGGATTGTTGGGCGTAGGACTGCTGCCGTTGTAGGCGTAGTACTGCAGGGCCTGCACCACCATCTCGCCTATGGGGTTGCCCCAGGCCGGCAAATCCCCGTCGGGAGAATTGCTGGGCGTCTTGCCGTTTCCATACGAGGTGCCATTGCGTCCGAACAGGATGATGGAGTCGAAGGTCTTTATGGCACCCTTGCCCGTTTCTCGAAGGTCGTCCAGCTTCTTGGCACATTTCGAGGATTCGCTGTGGCAGAAGACACCGGTGCTGCGGTTGATCTCGTCGTCCAGATCGCGGATGTTCTTGCGCAATGCACCCGCCGTATGGTTGTTGTCGTAGCTGCCCGTGATCAGGCCGAATTCCACGCGCGCCGCAGCGTTGCTGGTGCTCGGATAGCCGAACTCCTGCAACAGGCCATAAGGCTTGTAGTTGGATGTGGAGTCCGCCGGATAGGCCTGGCAACGCTCATCGCCCAGCAGGCTGGGAACACAGGCCTTCACCTTCACCGTCAGGTCAGGGCCTACGCCGGAATAGGTGGCTCCGTCCGCAGTCTTCGAAGGAATCTTCTCTTCATGCTTGACCCCACCGTTGCCCTTGTCTGTATCGGAATAAAAGCGCGCCAGCTTGGGGCCAAAGGTGCCCAGGTTGTAGTTGTCCGTGTCATCTCTCCAGCGGCAGAGCTTGACCTCCACGGTGGACCAGAATCTGACATTGCCCTTGACCAGCCGGATATTGGGTTCCGACAAGGCAGGATTTTCACTGCTGCCCGTGACACACATGCTCAGGCCTGCATAAACATTGGCATTGGCGCCCGTCGTCTTTATCAGATCAGTGGTCGAGAATGGCGTGTAATCACGGATATCCGTGCCACGGTAGTATTTGACGAAGGAGTGCGCATCCTGCACCAGCCTGGAGCCCATCAGCACCGTGGATTCGTTCTTGTCCTCGCTGCGAAAACCTCCATAAAGCATCTTGCGCACGGTATCCAGGCGCGTCATCGTCGCCCAGTTGAGGAAATTGCCGCTCCAGTACGACTGCGTTGCCGGGCAACTGAACTTGGTGGATTTGACGGACCCGGTGGTGACCTCTGTTTTGGTCGCAAGCACCTTGGGCACGAAGATGCCGCTTTCATAGGCATAGCACTTCGTGGCATCGAAATAGCCGTAGTACTTGAAGTCGGGCTTGAAGGTGGTGTCGATCACTCCATCGCCATCGAGGTCTTCAAAGTCCGTGTAAACCGGCCCGAACAAGGTGTGGTCCTTCGAAGCCGTCAGCATGATCATCGGCTTGTTGGCCGATGTGACGATGTTCGGCGGAACGCCTTGACGTGGCCTGGACACTTCCAGCGGACTCGCGCCAACGGCAGTGCAGGCGAACGCAGCCACCAAGCCACCCACAAAGGCCAACAATGATTTTCTTGTATTCATTTTTCCCTCACCTCAAGGAAAGTAGATGGTCTGGAGCACCACCTGCGTGCGTTGCGAGTAGCCAAAGCCACGGGCTGTAATCCTGTACATATACGACCACTGATTTGCGTTCTCGCCCCGCGATGTGACCAGGGTTTCATCAAGATTCATCCGTACATGCTTTCTGCGGAAAATCTCTATCAGGTACTCGGGCTGCACGGCCACACCCGTAATGGCTGCAACGCCTGTATATGTTCCAAGCGGCACGCCTCCCGTAAAATTGCAGTTGGTTGCCTTGACCGGTGTTCGACTGGGCTTGGAGTCAAAATCGTCATTCCACAGCCCCCCTTTTCCGGTAGGCCACCAGGGCTCGGCAACTGTGGCGTTGTCCTTGGCGGCGGCAGCCCAGTCCGTGGTCGTATAGCTGGCATCAGCCATGTAGCAAAGCCCGCCCTTGCAGGTGGAAGAAAAGTCGTTGGGATTGAGCTCCTGAACTCCACGAGAGCAGGAGGCATTGGTGCGCAACGCGGTCTCGACATTCAGGATGTCCCGCTCCGCGTCCCGCAATGCCGATTCGGCCGCCTGGCGTGCAGCCTCCTGATCCTGCTGATTGCGTGCCAACCCCTCGGACAGGGTCGATTGCTTGACCATCCACAGCGTGATGCCCGTGATGGCAACCAGCAGCAGCATCACGACAACCAGCGCCACGCCACGTTGATGATTGATTTTTTGTTGCGACGACATGATCACGCGACCTAGTAACTTTGCTTCAGGCCATTGCGGGCGCCGAAAACCTGGACAAGCCGGGTATAGGTCTCTCCTGTGGGCTGGTTTTTTTCCACTTCCTGGCAATCCACATACTTCCGTTCACTGCCAGACTTGTCCGCGATTCGGGTTTTTCCATTGAGCGTCTTGGTAAGAATGCAGACCCGGATGGAGACAACACGCTGCCAGCCCGTCATGGTGACACCATTGATGCTGGCATTCGACAGGCCATTGACCTGTGCAGCCGTATAGAAGCGGTCCGGGGAAAGCGTCTGCTCCGACGAATACACGCCATAGGTGAATTGCAGGTCCTCGATGCCCGCCAGCAGCGGCTGATAGGCGGTGCTGTCAGCGGTGCCATGCGGACTTTTGCCATTGCCGCTGCAAACCAGGCTCTTGGTGTTCACTTCGGTCTGTCCCACGTATACAGTGCCTGCGCTGAGCGCATAGCGGTTGGAGCCGAACAGGGGCAGGCGTGGAGGCTTTCCATCAGCGATGGTCACGCCCTCGGCGTCCTTGTTGCGCTCGCTGTTGCTGGGGTCGGAAGCCACGTCCCGACCCGTGCAATCGAAACGCGAACCCGTTGCACCTCCCATCGAATCGCTGGTGAAGTAGTTGATCACGAGGGTATCAGGGTCATTGGCGGTCTCCGTCCCGCAGAGGCTGGTGGCAACGTCAAGCTTTGAACCATCGCAGCCATAGATCCCGGTCTGAAAGGCGGTGGGAGGCCAGCCGCTGGCCGGATCCGCCCAATCGGTAGACACCCGCGAAGCAGCAGGGATGGGCGGATAGGTGTCATACATACCGGTCTGGCTTACATCCACCGGGATGGGCAACGCTGGCGCCGGATAAAAGCCGGCATTCATGATTGCGCGCCCCATCATCTGCATGGCAAATGCCCCCGTCTCGGTGCTGACAGTACTGCGGTCCTGGGCGCGCTGGGAATCCACTGATGCCATGTACACAAAAACGGCGGCAAGAATGATGACCATGCTGATGGCCAGTGCCACCATCAGCTCCACAAGAGTCATGCCACGCTGTGGCTGGATGTGCGTTTTCATAGCTCAGGGCACGAAAGAAAAACGGGAGCAGCGCACCCCTTCGACCGCCTTGGCCTCTGCCGGACAACAGGTCTGCCGAGCCATGCCGCTCTGGTCGGCATTGCAGGTGGGTGCCTTCTGCAATGTGGCATCCGAGCTGCCGTCGGTGAACTCCTTGTCGAACCACATGAGGGTCACGGCAATACCGTCACGCTTGTTGCCCGAAAGCATGGCGGATCCCTGCGGCATGCTTTCGCGAACTTTCTGACGCCAACTCAGTAGATCAAAGGTGGCACGTTCACTGGAACTGCAGGCCGCGGAATTGCAATTCTTGGTCACGGTAAAGTTGCTGTTCTTTTGCTGCGTGGCCCAGTCCGCGGTAATCGTGTACAGAGAGGTCGTGCTACTGCCCTCCTGCATGAAGCTCGGGCCTGCGGCATCGGCGTTGATGCGAATGCGTTCGGACAGATCGAACACAAGACCGGTCCCTGCTGTGCGGGACATGGTGGTGATTCGGTACTTCGTCGTGGCAGCCTGCAGCCCCGCCAAGCCCAGCAAGCCAATAGACAGAATGATCAGCGCGACCATCATCTCGATCAGAGTCACGCCTTCATCGGTGCGGCGCGTCATTGAATGAGCAAATTTCATTCTTGGCCCTCAGCAGGACTTGTTGCCCGGGATGCTCCTGGAACGCCCCTGGGCATCTATGCAGATATTGGAGCCGTATCTCTTGGTGTAGGCACTGTCTTTGTCCTGATAGAACAAGCCAAACTGGGAAGAGCTCGGCAAGGACGGAGAGCCGGATGAGTTGAACATGATGGTTCTGAGCGGCTTAGTGCCTGCGGCAGAAAGAAGTACGTCGCTGCCGTTGGCCACCCGCGCGAAGATCAAATCACCATCCACAGCAGGCTTGGTAGCAGAGGCATCGCAACTGGTATTCAAAAAGGCAATCCAGCCGACCTGCCAGTCACTGCCCGTAGTCGTGCAGACAGGTGCCGCATCGCCCGCCTTGCTGCTCATGCACATGGTGACGCAGGTGTTGCGGCTTACAGATTCATTCCTGGCCCGAAGGATGCTCCCCGAGAACTCTCCACCCACGCCGTTCATCTTGCTTTTGACGATGTAGTCGCCAATGGACGGTGCTGCCAGCATCGCCAGCACAGCGGCAATGCTTAGCGTCACCATCAACTCGATCAAGGTGAAGCCTTTTGCCTGCGTTGGCGGCGGTAACAGAAGCTTGCAAAAAGACATATTTTGATTATTACTTTCCACTTCGCAGCGCAGCGGACCGTTCAGCGGGCACAGGCCACCGCCTGTCTTGGCGCCAGACTGGTCTGGCAGGCTTGACGCGTTTTCGGCCACATCTGCTACAGATGGAACATGCAAAAATCCACAGGCGCCGTCCCCTTACAGACTATTCCCTAGCCTTCATCACCATGAGCGACTCGTCCTTACCCTTGAACCGGTTGCGCAAGTCGCTCATGGGCATGGCATTGCTTGCACTTCTGGCATCCACAGGATGCGCGGGGCTGCCGAACGACGTGGAAAGACCCGTGACCCATGCGCTGGTCGCGCCCCCTCAGTCAACGCCTTTAGGCCGCTTGCTGGAGCTGCAACGTGCCGAAACGGGCGCAAAACAGTCCACCTCCGCCTTCACCCTCCTGTCCGGCGCCCAGGCCGCCTACGGCGCACGGCTGGCCCTGGTCGAGGGAGCGCAGCAGACGCTGGACCTGCAGTACTACGCCATCCATGCCGACGAGAGCACGCAGCGCCTGCTGCGCGGCGTGGTGGAGGCGGCGCGGCGTGGCGTGCGGGTGCGGGTGTTGCTGGACGACTTCCACAGCACGGGTGCGAATGCGCAGGTCATGCGGCTGGCCTTTGTGCCGGGCATAGAGATGCGCATGTTCAACCCGCTGGCGGGCGCACGCAGTTCCGTGCTGGGGCGGGCCTATACGCTGTTGACGGATTTCCAGCGGGCGCAGCAGCGCATGCACAACAAGCTCTTCATTGCCGACAACGCCATGGGCGTGATCGGGGGGCGCAATCTGGGCGATGCGTATTTCGACGCGGACAGCGCCAGCAATTTCGTGGACCTCGACGTGCTGGCTGCGGGGCCGGTGGTCAGCGATCTGTCACGCAGCTTCGACAGCTATTGGAACAACCCGCGCGCCTATCCGGTTCAGTCGCTCATCAGTCTCAAGGAGCTCAAGCAGCTGCGCGAGCGCTTTGCCGATGATGGCGATCAGGCGCAGGACGAGGACCCTACGCCTGCCGTTGCCGCCAAAGAGGCAAAGACGGCTGAGCAGGCCGCCGAACACAGCCGCATCATCTGGGACCAGCAGCCCATGGATTTGCGCAAGGCGCCATGGACCTGGGCCTCGGCCGCTGTGCTGGTGGACCAGCCGGCCAAGATCCCGCTGGACAGGGATGACAGCCCGAGCACCAGTGCGGACGCGTCTGCGCCAGCCACACCCGCCCCGAACAGCCCGCAGGCCAAGCCTGCTGGCACGCTGCCCATGGGCCAGCCAACTCCGGCCTTGCGCCAGGCGGCGCGCCCAGTGCTGGAGGCCGATTCGGTAGTGGACGGCCTGCTGGCCCTGGTCCGCAAGACGCGGCGCGATCTGCTGGTGGTCTCGCCCTATTTCGTGCCCGGTCCGGACATGATGGAGGCGTTTCGCGGCGCGCGGCAACGCGGGGTGCGCGTGCGCATCCTGACCAATTCACTGGCCTCCAATGACGCGCCCCTGGCCCATGCCGGCTATGCACGCCACCGCAAGGCGTTGCTGGAGATGGGCGTTGAACTCTATGAGATGCGCAGCACGGCGGCCAGTGTCCGCTCTGCGTTTGGCTCGGGCAGCAGTGGCGGTGGCGGTCCTTCAGGCGCCACGGGTGCCTCGCGCGCCATGCTGCATTCCAAGCTGCTGGTGGTGGATGGTCACTTGGTGGCAGTCGGCTCGATGAATCTGGACCTGCGCTCGCAACTGCAGAACACCGAGATCGCCCTGCTCATCGCCAGCCGCGAGTTCGGCAGGCTGGCCACGCAAAGTATTGACGAGGGCCTGCAGGACGGCAGCTGGCGCGTGGAGATCGACAAGGATGGAGGACTGGTCTGGCGGGCCTCGGAAGACAGCGACCGCGCCGACGAGCACAGCGAGCCCGATGCCAGCTGGGGCCTGCGCCTGATGCTCAAGCTCCTGGGCCCGCTGGCGCCGGACCACCTGCTGTAGGCGGACGACAGCGCTACAACCCCGCCCACTCCTGGCGCCGAGCCAGCGCCTGGACCCAGAGGGTGATCTCGCGCTGATCGGTCTGGGTGCGCACCTCCTGATAGGCCTGCTCGGCCTCGGGAAAGCGGCGGCGCAGCAGGTTCAGCCATTGCTTGAGACGGCCTGCGCGCTGGCGCGGCTCCAAGTCCTCGCAGACCATGTCCCAGAAGCGCTGAACCTGGGGCACGAGGTCGCTCCAGCACACCTCGGCGGCCGGGGTCTGCTCACCTTCAACGGCGGCGCGAATGGCCAGCGCCAGGCCCGGGTCGGCAACGATTCCCCGCCCCAGCATCAGGTCGCTGCAACCCGATTGCTCGCGGCAGCGCAGCGCCTCCTGCACCGTCCATATCTCGCCGTTGGCCACCACGGGCACGGTCACGGATTCGCGGATGCGCGGGATCATCTCCCAGTAGGCGGGCGGGCGGTAGCCATCGAGCTTGGTGCGGGCATGAACGACGATTTCGCAGGCACCGCCGGCCTGCATGGCCTGGGCGCATTCGGTCATCAGGGCAGTATCGTTGAAACCCAGCCGCATCTTGGCCGACACGGGCATGGCCGCTGGCACGGCGGCACGCACGGCGCCCACCACGCGCGCAATCTGTTCCGGGTCCTGCAGCAGCGCAGCGCCGCCGCCGTGGCGGTTGACCACCTTGGCCGGGCAGCCGAAGTTCAGGTCGATGCCCTCCGGCCCCAGGCGCGCCAGATTGGCCGCGTTGGCCGCCATGCTGTCCGGGTCCGATCCCAGCAACTGGGCCCGCACGGGCACCCCCGCCAGCGTCCGGCTGCCATTGTTCAATTCCGGCATGGTGCGCAGGAATACCTTGTCGGGCAGCAGCGTCCCCGTGACGCGGATGAACTCAGAGACGCAGCGGTCCGCACCGCCCACGCGCGTGAGCACATCGCGCAGCACGAAATCAAGCAAGCCCTCCATGGGCGCCAGCAACAGTCTCATCAGCTGTGTTCCGGGGCCTGCAGCCCCGTCTTCCTGTTACAGATCAAACAATATTCCTGCGGCCCGTACTGGCCGCCTGCCCCTTCGAATCGCCCCTCATCAAGGCGGCGGCAGGCGATTGTGCCCTTGCCGCAGCAAGTTGCACCGGACCAGTTGTCATGGCTTTTTCACGCCACGGTCATTCATGTAACGTGCAATCGGGGCTTGTCGGACTCCCCTGCCCCAACCATGCTGCTGCAAAAAACCGCCAAGGCCCTTGAAGAGCTGCAGCCCGGCCGGCGCAGCCTGCCGCTGCGCGAGCGCTCGGTGCTGCTGATGGCCGATGGCCGCACCGAGGAGCAGCTGCAGCAGGTGCTGGGTGCCCAGGCCAGGGAGCTGGTACAGCAGCTGATAGACAGCGGCCATCTTCAGCGCCTGGCCGGCAATGCCATCGAAACATCGCCCCAGCCGCAGCCCCCCGCGATGGCGCCAGCCGCTGCCAGGCAACCCGCTTCACCAGGCCCTGCCGCCACGCTGAATCTGGCCGGCACACGCATGTATCTGTTCGACCTGTGCGAGCGCATGTTCGCCAACCGCCATGAGGACAAGGCCCAGGTGCTGCGCCATCTGCTGCGCGAAGCGCGCGACCTGGCGGCCCTGCAGGCCGCCGCCTTGCAGCTGCTGCAGACCGTGCAGGAGCATGCCGGCAACGAGCGCGCGGATGCGCTGCGCGAGCGGCTGCAGCATCTGCTGCCCCAGGAGGCAAGCGAGTCAATGGCAGCGCAAGGCGCCTGACCGGGATGAAAGCGTGGGTGCCGGCGATCAGCGAGGCGCCAGGCGCCACAGCGAGGTGACTTCGGCAGCGCGTGCGGCGTGCAGAGGATCGGCAGCGTCCGCTGCCTTCCCATGGCGTGGGCGGATGTCCTCTCGGCCCAGGACCTGCAGGCCAGCGGCCTCGATCCACTCCAGCAATTGCTCGCGCGAGCGCAGTTGCAGATGCTCGGCCAGATCCGACAGGATCAGCCAGCCTTCGCCGCCCGGCAGCAGATGCGCTGCAAGGCCTTGCACAAAGCCGCGCAGCATGCGGCTGCCTTCGTCGTAGACGGCCTGCTCCAGCAGGGAGCTGGCCTTGCCCGGCAACCACGGTGGATTGCAGACCACCAGGGCGGCCCGGCCTTCGGGGAACAGGTCTGCCTTGCGCAGGCTCACGCGCTGCGCCAATCCCAGTCGCTGCAGGTTGTCCTGCGCACAGGCCAGGGCCCGGTCGCTCAGGTCGGTGGCCACCACCTGCCGCACGCCACGGTGCAGCAAGAGAGCGGAAAGCACACCCGTGCCCGTGCCGATATCCCAGACCGCGGCATCGGCCTGCTGGGCTGCGGCCGGCAGGGGCGCCTGCGCCACCAGATCCAGGTACTCGCCGCGCACCGGGGAGAACACGCCGTAGTGCGGATGAATGCTGAACTCCGGCATGCCCGGCACAGCCAGGGCCACGCCCTTCTTGCGCCACTCATGCGCGCCCAGCGCGCCCAGCAGTTCACGCAAGGGAACGATGACGCTGCGCGCACCCTGATCGGCGGGAATGTCGCCCCAGGCCTCGCGGCAGGCCTCGCTCCAGTCCGGGGCGCGGCGCAGGGCGCAATGCCAGCTGGCATCGAGCTCGATCATCACGCTGGACAGAATGCGTGCCCGCTGCGCCAGCGCCTGGCGGTGCAGGTGGAAGGCATGGGGAAAGACAGGCTTGGCGTCTTGCTTGCCGGCCCGCCGATGGCGAGCCTTGGCGGACGTCTCACGTGCAGGCTTGTCCAGGCGGCGGCCCAGCGCCGACAGCAATTGCCTGGCATTCTGGAAATCGCCGCGCCACAGCATCGCCTGGCCTTCGCAGGCCAGGCGGTAGGCGCTGTCGGCAGACAGGCTGTCGTCGGCGATGACGATGCGGCGCGGTGCGGTCATGGTGCTGTCCGCGCGCCACAGCGCTGCCTGCGTGGCCTCGTTCTCCTGCCATTGCAGCAGGGACCAGTTCTGGGAAGAGGACAAGGCCTGCTGCTCCGTGAGTGATTTAGGGGGAAAGCGGGTCGGAGACCCGATCAGTTCAGTGCGCGCTTGAGCCGCACTTCCTCGATCTTGAGACCGCCCACCTGGGCCGTCTTGGCGGTGGACATTTCGCGCTTGAAGCCGGCGAGCTCGTGAAAGCGCAGCGCGCGTTCATTGCGCAGCGGCACCCACGACGTGACATTGGTGCAGCCTTCTTCAAGCAGGCCGTCGCGTGCGGCGTCCCACAGGGCCACGCCCACACCCTGATTCCAGTGGGTAGGTGCAGCATAGATGGCCCAGATTTCACCGGTGGTCTGGCGCGACTTCTCATCGCGCGAGCGGTCGAAGCCGACGAAGCCGACGATCTTGTCGCCATCGATGGCGACCTGAACCTGGGGCTCGCAAAATTCAATGGCTTCGCGCCAATAGGCCTGGCGTTTTTCTACCGACGACATGCTCTTGAGCTGGTCATCGGGAACCAGACCTCGGTAAGCCTCCATGGCGGAAGCAGTATGGATCTGGGCAATCGCTTTTGCATCGCGGAGAGTGGCTGGACGAACCTGGATACTAGACATGGAAAAACCGAAACGAAAACAGGTGAAAATAGAAGGGCGTGATTTTCACCGGAATCGCGCTTTTTGCGTGCATCGAGCCCCTTAGCCATGCACGCAAGTACGGCTGTGCTCGTTTTCTTGCCCTCGGCTATCGGATGTGCTATGTGCTCTTCAAAAAAGAGCAGCTAGTGCATGCAACACAAGGCTCGCCAAGGAATCAGTTGACAATTCCTCACGATGCAGGCATGCCCGGCAGCACGCCCGATCGAGCCCTTGCTCACAGCCAGCGGCGCATCAGTTCCATGATGCGATCGAACTTCGCACCATAGGGCGGATACAGCATGGCGGCCCCTGACCAGCGCGACTGCACGAACACCGCCTTCTGATGGCTCAGCCGCGCAAAGCCCTGCTCCGAATGATAGGCACCCCAACCGCTGTCGCCCACGCCACCGAAGGGCAGGTTCTCGTGCGCGAAGTGCAGCAGGGTGTCATTGACCGTCACCCCTCCGCTGATGGTGCGTGACAGCACCGCATCACGCACCTTCTCGTCGCGGCCGAACCAGTACAGCGCCAGCGGCCTGGGCCCGGCATTGATGGCCGAGACCACATCGTCCAGCCTGTCGTAGCTGATCACGGGCAGGATGGGGCCGAAGATCTCCTCCTGCATGAGCTGCATCTGGCTGGTGGCATTGAAGACCAGGGCCGGTGCCATCTGGCGCTCCACGGCATCACCCCAGGCCATGTCCGCCCCCTCCTGGCTGGCGCCGCCGTCCTCCATCCATTCGACATGGGCGCCCATGCCCTGGGCCTGGCGCAGCATCTGCCGCAGGCGGGCCAGGTGGCGCTTGGTGAGGATGGCGGCATAGTCCGGGTTGCCGGCAAAGCGCGGGAACAGCCGCTGCGCGGCGGCGCGAAAGGCCTCGGCGAATTCGGCCTCCTGTCCACGCGGCAGCAGCACGTAGTCGGGGGCAATGCAGGTCTGGCCTGCGTTGACGAGCTTGCCATGTGCGATCTTGAGCGCCGCCTCCTTCAGGTCGCAGTCGGTGGAGACGATGCAGGGCGACTTGCCGCCCAGCTCCAGCGTGGTCGGCGTCAGGTGCGCTGCGGCCGCCTGGGCCACGCGCCGGCCCACGGCCGTCGATCCGGTGAACAGCAAGTGGTCGAAGTGCAGGCCCGAGAACTGCGTGGCCACGCTCACATCGCCTTCGATCACGGCGAACTCCTCGGGCGCAAAGAACTGCCCCACCAGCGCGGCCAGTTGCGCCGACGTGTGCGGCGTGAGTTCGCTGGGCTTGAGCATGACGCGGTTGCCCGCTGCCAGGGCCGTGATGGCAGGCCCCAGCGCCAGCTGCACCGGATAGTTCCACGGAGAGATCACCCCCACCACGCCCAGCGGCTGGCGCTCTATCCACCCACGGCCCGGCATGAGCATCAGCGGCGTGCGCACCCGCTGGCGCCCCGACCAGCGCGCCAGATGGCGCAGCGTGTGCTTGAGCAGGTTGCGCAGCACGAACAGCTCCACCATCTCGGTCAACCGTGGCGAGCGCATGCCGAAGTCGGCCTGCACTGCGGCAGCCAGCACGGGGCCGTGCTCGTCCAGCAGCTTTTGCATGCGCAGCAGCCTCTCGCGGCGCACCAGCAGCGGCACGTCCACCTGCGCCCGGCTGGCCTGGTACTGAAGTTCGAAGACGCGATGAAGATCCATCTGGGTCATAGGGCTCAATGGTAAGAAGACGCGGCAGACGCTCTCGTGCTGCACAGGCCGCCTGCGGGTTGGCTGGATACGACGGCAAGCAGCCAGAACGGCTCGGAGAAAAAAAAGGGAGCCTTGCACGGGCTCCCGAGGGTTACAGACTATACGGGCCGATATGCGCGGCCTGGGCGCGAAGATGCGCAGGCCGCGTAAAGGCTGCAGCAAGACGCTTCAGGGCTCGCGCACTTCACGGGGCTGAACGTCGGTCACCTCGCCCGCTCCCGGCAGCACGCCTGCGCCTGCACCTGCGCGACGGCCACCGCCTTCAGCCGCGCCGTAGGCGCGCTGCGGGCGCTGGGCCATCCACTCGGAGCCGGAGCGGTAGACGGTCTGCCAGCCAGCCCGCGGGCTCATGCGCATGGCCCAGGGCATGACCGGCTGGCCGGTGAGCCTGGCCCACAGCGCCCGCACGGCCCAGACCAGGGCCAGCAGCGCTGCCGCGGTGAGCAGGCTGACAAAGAAGACCAGGCCCACAAGCATCAGCAGGATGCGAACGGCCCAGCGGGTCAGGGTGGCGACGAAATCGTTCAAAGCAAAGCCTTTCTTGGCTGGCCCGGTGCGTCAGGCGGAGTCTGCCGCATCGAACCGGAATACGCCCGGTTCCTGTACCGGGTCCACATGCACCGCAATCGTGCTCTTGGGCGGGAAGCGCCCTTCAAGCAGCAGTTTCGACAACGGATTCTCGATCCGCTGCTGTATCGCGCGCTTGAGCGGCCGGGCCCCGAAAACGGGATCGAAGCCCACCTTGGCCAGTTCGGCCAGTGCCTGGTCGGACACCTGCAGCGCAAGGTCCATTTTCTCCAAACGCCGCTCCAGCAGCTTGAGCTGAATCCTTGCGATCGACTCGATATTCTTCGCGTCGAGCGCGTGGAACACCACGGTCTCGTCGATGCGGTTGAGGAATTCGGGTCGGAAATGGTTCTTGAGTTCCCCCCAGACCGCGTCTTTCACATCATCGTAATCCTCGCCGACCATGGCCTGGATCAGCAAAGAGCCTATGTTGCTCGTCATCACGATGACCGTATTCTTGAAGTCCACGGTGCGGCCCTGGCCGTCGGTCAGCCGGCCGTCGTCCAGTACCTGCAGCAGCACGTTGAAGACGTCGGGATGGGCCTTCTCCACCTCGTCGAGCAGCAGCACGCTGTAGGGCTTGCGGCGAACGGCCTCGGTCAGGTAGCCGCCTTCCTCGTAGCCCACGTAGCCGGGCGGCGCGCCGATCAGGCGGGCCACGGAATGCTTTTCCATGAACTCGCTCATGTCGATGCGCACCAGATGGTCTTCGCTGTCGAACAGGAAGCCGGCCAGCGCCTTGCACAGTTCCGTCTTGCCCACGCCCGTGGGGCCCAGGAACAGGAAGGAACCGGTGGGCCGGTTGGGATCGGACAGGCCCGAGCGCGAACGGCGGATGGCGTTGGCCACGGCCGAGATGGCCTCGTCCTGGCCGACGACGCGGTCATGCAGCCGGTCTTCCATGCGCAGCAGCTTGTCCTTCTCGCCCTGCATCATCTTGGCCACGGGAATGCCCGTGGCACGGCTGACCACCTCGGCAATCTCCTCGGCGCCCACATGGGTGCGCAGCAATCTGTGGGCGGGCGCACCGCCCTGCCCTTGCTCGCTGGCCTGGGCTTCATTGAGCTGCTTTTCCAGCGAGGGCAGCTTGCCGTACTGCAGCTCGGCCACCTTGTTGAAGTCGCCCTTGCGCTTGAGCTCGTCGATCTGGATGCGGATCTGGTCGATCTCCTTGCGGATCTGCTCGGAGCCCTGGGCGCTGGCCTTCTCGCTCTTCCACACGTCTTCGAGGTCGGCGTACTCGCGCTCCAGGCTGCCGAGTTCTTCCTCGATCAGTTGCAGGCGCTTTTGCGAGGCCTCGTCCTTTTCCTTCTTCATGGCCTCGCGCTCGATCTTGAGCTGGATCATGCGGCGCTCGAGCTTGTCCATGACCTCGGGCTTGGAGTCGATCTCGATCTTGATCTTGGCCGCAGCCTCGTCGATCAGGTCGATGGCCTTGTCGGGCAGGAAGCGGTCGGTGATGTAGCGGTGGCTCAGCTCGGCCGCGGCCACAATGGCCGGGTCGGTGATGTCCACGCCGTGGTGGGCCTCGTAGCGCACCTGCAGGCCGCGCAGGATGGCGATGGTGTCCTCGACCGAGGGCTCCTCGACCAGCACCTTCTGGAAGCGCCGCTCCAGCGCCGCATCCTTTTCGATGTACTTGCGGTATTCATCGAGCGTGGTCGCGCCGATGCAGTGCAGCTCGCCGCGCGCCAGCGCAGGCTTGAGCATGTTGCCCGCGTCCATGGCGCCATCGGCCTTGCCGGCGCCGACCATGGTGTGGATCTCGTCGATGAACAGGATGATGCGCCCCTCTTCCTGGGCCACTTCCTTGAGCACGGACTTCAGGCGTTCCTCGAAGTCGCCGCGGTACTTGGCGCCGGCCAGCAGGCCCGCCATGTCCAGCGACAGCACGCGCTTGTTCTTGAGGCTTTCGGGCACCTCGCCGGCCACGATGCGCTGGGCCAGGCCCTCGACGATGGCGGTCTTGCCCACGCCGGGCTCGCCGATGAGCACGGGGTTGTTCTTGCTGCGGCGCTGCAGCACCTGGATGGAGCGGCGGATTTCGTCGTCGCGGCCGATCACCGGATCGAGCTTGCCGATGCGCGCGCGCTCGGTCAGGTCCATGGTGTATTTCTTGAGGGCCTCGCGCTGGCCTTCGCCTTCGGCGCTGTCCATGGTCTGGCCGCCGCGCACGGCGTTGATGGCCGACTCCAGGCTGGAGCGCGTCACGCCGCTTTCCTTGAGCAGTTGGCCCGCACGCGTGGAGGCGCCGCTGCTATCGGTCAGCGCCAGCAGGAACAGCTCGCTGGCAATGAACTGGTCGCCGCGCTTGAGGGCTTCCTTCTCGATCACCTGCAGCAGGCGGCCCAGCTCGGAGCCGACCTGCACCTGGTCCTGATGCTGCACGCGCGGCAGGTCTGCCAGGGCCTTCTCGGCCGCGGCCTGCAGCTGGCCCACGTTGGCGCCGGCGCGCTGCAAGAGCGAGCGCGGACCATCGTCCTGGCGCAGCAGCGCCACGAGCAGGTGCAGGGGTTCGATATTGGATTGGTCACCGCCCAGGGCCAGCGTTTGCGCGTCGGCCAGGGCTTCCTGGAACTTGGTTGTCAGTTTGTCGATTCGCATGGTGTTTCTTTTCGCTCCTGAAACAGGGTCATTGCGATTTATCTGATACCGGCAGGGCAAATTTCAAGCCATGCCCGGCCCGCAAGGACAGACGCTTGCGCCAGATCAAGGCCGACGAGGCCGGCGAGGCCGGCCATCCTTCTCAAGCATTGCGCTGAAAGATCGAGAACTGCGTAGGCGTAACGCCCAAATGCGCCCGGAAGCTGCGCACCAGGTGGCTGGCGCTGGAAAAACCGCAATCCAGCGCCAGCTCGGCCAGCGGCGGCACGTTGCGCGCAGCCAGGGCGCGCCGTGCCCGGGCCAGGCGCTGCTGCAGCACCCATTCGTGCACCGTGCAGCCCATGCTCTGGCGGAACATGCGCGCGAAATGGAATTCGGAAAGACAGGCCTGCCTCGCCAGCGCCGGCAGCGACACGGCCTTGGAGTCATGCAGATGCGCCTCGATATGGGCCAGCACCCTGCGCCGCACGGCCGCAGAGAGCCCGCCCAGCGGCCGCTGCAGCGCCTGCACCTGGCGCGGCGTGGCGGACTGCAGCACCAGCCGGTCCACCAGTTGCTGGCCAATGGCATCGGCCGCCAGTTGCTGCTGCGGGTCCTGCCAGTCCAGTTGCATCAGCGCACGGGCACCGGCGTGGAAGGCCTGATCGTCCCCGTAGATCTGCGCACGCAAGGTGCGCGAGCGGGGCTCGGCATCCAGCATGCGGACCACGCGCCCCGCCCAGGCCAGGTCGGACACATACAGGTGCAGGAACTGCACGGGCGATCGCACCAGCCAGTGCGATTCGTCCTCTGGCGTGAAGATGCAGATGCGCCCCGGCGCCCCCATGGCCTCGGGCCGCGCCTTGAGTTGCGAGCCCTCGCCGCCGGCCAGGTAGACCGACAAGGTGTGGTGGCCTGGCTGGCAGTAGCGCACCTCGTCGTCCACATTGGCCCAGACGGCCAGCTCCACCCCCTCGCTCAGGCGCACGCGCCGCTGCAGCCTGGCCTTGGAGCGTGACAGCACCTGGCACAGGTGGCTGGATGGCAGCTCGGGCAGCGGCGTGGGCGTCATGGCAGCGATTGTGGTCCCGCCGCCATACCGACGCATGGCGCCAGGCCATCAAACCGCAGGAATCTGCCATGCCCGCCCAGCCTGCGGCGCCATCATCACCGGCCATGACTGCCACCCTCTATGCCCTGGTCGTGCTGATCTGGGGTTCGACCTGGATCGCCCTGAAGCTGCAGCTGGGCGCCGTGCCCGTGGAGCTGTCCATTGCCTACCGCTTTGCGCTGGCCGCCGTGCTGATGTTCGCCTGGCTGGCCTGGTCGCGCCAGCTGCGCGTGCCCCGCGGCCCGGCGCTGCCGCGCGTGCTGGCCCAGGGCCTGTGCCTGTTCAGCTTCAACTTCGTGTGCTTCATGCATGCCAGCGAGACGCTGGCCAGCGGCCTGGCCGCCGTGGTGTTCTCCAGCGCCAATCTCTGGAACGCGCTGCTGGCGCGCATCATCCACGGCCGCGGGCTGGCGCCCCATGTGCTGGCCGGCAGCCTCTTCGGCCTTGCAGGCCTGGTGGCGCTGTTCTGGCCCGAGCTGCGAGAAGGCCGGCATGCCAGCCTGCCCGGCCTGGGCTGGGCCGTGCTGGGCACGCTGTGCTTTTCCTGCGGGAACATGCTGTCGGCCTCGCTGCAGTCCATGGGCTGGCGGCCGGCCCAGACCAATGCCTGGGGCATGCTGGCCGGCACGCTGCTGCTGACAGGCTATGCGCTGGTGGCAGGCCTGCCCTGGCGCTTCGATGCCAGCTGGACCTATGTGGGCTCCTGGCTGTACCTGGCCATTCCGGGCTCGGTGATCGCGTTCACGGCCTACCTGACCCTGGTCGGGCGCCTGGGCCCCGAGAAGGCGGCCTATGCGACGGTGCTGTTCCCCATCGTTGCGCTCAGTATCTCGGCCCTTTTCGAAGGCTATGTGTGGACGCCGCTGGCCGTGGGTGGCCTGCTGCTGGTGATGTTCGGCAACCTGCTGGTGTTCCGGCCGCCGCAATGGTTGCGGGGTGCCGCACTGCGCAGGGCCTGAAGCGTCAGCTCACTGGCGCCAGCGCGCCAGCGCCTCTTCGTCGCTGACGCGCGCATCCACCCAGCGCGCGCCCTCGGGCGTCTGTTCCTTTTTCCAGAAAGGCGCCAGCGACTTGAGGTAGTCCATGATGTATTCGCAGGCCTGGAAAGCCATGCCCCGGTGCGATGCGGTGACGGCCACGAGCACGATCTGGTCCATGGGCTGCAGCGGGCCGATGCGGTGGATGACGCGCGCGCCATGGATGCCGAAGCGCTGCACGGCCTCGTCGATGATGGCCTCGATGGATTTCTCGGTCATGCCCGGGTAGTGCTCCAGCTCCATGCTGGCCACGGCGGCGCCCTCGTTGCGGTCACGCACCGTGCCTATGAAGCTGCAGACTGCGCCCACGCGGGCGTCGCCGGAGCGCAGGGCGGCGAGTTCGGCCGATACGTCGAAATCCTCGGTCTGGATGGATACACGGGCTGCTTGCATGCCCGCATTGTCGCAGGCCGGTGGCGCGCCAGAAGGCGATGAACGCGGTAGCATTGCCCTCCCCTGCCCCCAGCGCTTTTTTGCTGCGGCGGGCCACGCATGGCCACACTCACGATCACCACCCCCGAATACACGCTCTATCCCTCGCCGCGCAACGAGCAGCGCGTGGTCTACGAGCACCAGCTGTTCGTGCCCCATCCCTACACCATCATCCACCTGCCCGACTACGGCTTTCGCGGCAAGGCCACGCTGTTTGCAGCCCACCGGCTGGGCGACGGCAAGATGGGCCAGCTGGTGAGCTGCGAGCTGGCCGAAGACATCGCACGCTTCGAACGCCTGTTCGAACCCGATTGAGGCGCGCCATGGACGACACCAGCCAGATACAGCCGCCGCCGAGCTTTGCCGCCCTGTATGCCGACCGGCACGGCCGGCTCAAGGCATCGATTGCAGACGTGGTCGGACGTTATGAACTGTGCGAGGACCTGGCCAGCCACCTGGTCGAGCAGGCACAGACGCTTTACCACTCGGGCAATTCCTCGGAGCAAGGCGTGCTGCTGGGCATGCACGCCGGCCTGGCTGCCGAAGGCTCCATCGTCAGCCCCGGCGAGGCACGCTGGATCGTGCAGCGCCTGGCCGAGCTGCTGGAGTGGCAGGCACCGCTGCTGCCCGATGCATCAACCCCTCCCGGCGCCGAAGGCGCAGCCTGAAGGTCACCACCGAGGCGCTCAGGCGCGCTACACTGCGCGCCATGCCTGCCATCTTTGCCTTCCCCACATGCCACGGTGATGCCGTGCGCCTGTGCCTGGGCAAAGCCTGCAAACCCCAGCTCGTCTGACCGGAGCTGAGGTTCCGTCCAGATGAGCGACGGAACCGGCCCGGCAGCCTCCATCTCCCCTTCCCACATCCCTTCAGGCGCCTGCCTTTCCGCCCTCGGTCTGGCCGGTGGCTGCGTCCGGTCGTTCATTGTTTGAATCACCCGAAGGGATCTTCCATGTCTTTGCCTTCCACCACCTCGCCACAAGCCCGATTCCAGGGGCTGTGGCTTCCGCTGGTCACGCCCTTTCTTCCTGGAGATAAGGCGGCGGTGGACCACGGGGCGCTGCGCGCCCTGGTGCAGCACTACAACGCCAGCGGCATCGCCGGCTACGTGGCCTGCGGCTCGACCGCCGAGGCCGCCGCGCTGAGCGAAGCGGAGCACGATGCCGCCCTGTCCACCATCCTCTCAGCGGCCCAGGGCATGCCCGTGGTCATGGGCGTTTCGGACTGCCACCTGGGGCATGCGCTGGCCCGCGTTCAGGCACTGAACGCCCTGCCGCTGGCCGGCATTCTGGTGCCCGCGCCGCATTACATACGCCCGTCGCAGGCAGGTCTGCTGCAGTGGTTCACGGCGATTGCCGAGCGCAGCGCCCATCCGGTCATCGTCTACGACATTCCCTACCGCACCGGCGTGGTGCTGGAGCTGGCCACGCTGCGTGCGCTGGCCGCACATGAGCGCATCGTGGCCATCAAGGATTGCGGGGGCGATGCCGCCAAGACCCAGGCACTGATCGCCGATGGGCAACTGCAGGTGCTGGCCGGCGAAGACGCGCAGATCTTTTCCACGCTGGCCCTGGGCGGCGCGGGAGCGATTGCTGCCAGCGCGCACGCGCATACAGGGCACTTCGTCGAGCTGATGCAATGCCTGGAGCGCGGCGACCTGCCCGCTGCCCGTGCGCTGTGGCAGCCGCTGCAGCCGCACATCGCCGCCTGCTTTGCCGAGCCCAACCCCGCCCCCATCAAGGCCTTGCTGGCGCAGCAGGGCCGAATGCGGGCAACGCTGCGGGCGCCCATGCAGCCGGCATCGGCCGCGCTGGCGCAGCGGCTGGCCGGGATTCAGCTGCCGCTGCTGCCGTCCGCAGACAGTGTTGCCGAACGCAGGTCGGCATAGCGGTTCAGGATGCGCTGCACCTGACCGTGCGTCCACTCGCCGCCCCGGGCCGCGGCAATGCCGCGGGCATTGAGTTCGGCGGCCATGGCGCGGTGCGTCAGGCCGCGCGCCTGCAGTTCGGCGAACAGCGCCTCATGCTGCTGGGCAAAGGCATCGGCCGTGGATTTGCGCTTTTCCACGGTGGCGCGCAGGTTGTCTGCGCCTGCGCGGCCCAGTTGCACGCCGCGCGCCTTGGCTTCGGACAAGGCCTTGCGCGTGCGCGCGCTGATGGCCTGGTCCACGGGCTTGTCGGTGGTCATTTGGGTCAACCTCCGGTCACGGGAGGGAAGAAAGCCACCTCGTCCCCCTGGCGAATGGCGGCACCGGCATCGCACAGGACCTGGTTCAGCGCCATGCGCACGGCCTTGCCAGGGGCCAGCGCTTCGGCGGCTGCACCGCCACGCGCAATCAGTTTCTCACGCAGCGCGCCCACGGTGGCGGCCTCGGTGGACAGGGTTTCGCTGCCCGTGCCCAGGGCTTCGCGGATGGAGGCGAAATAGCGCACGGTGATGGTGATGGCGGTGGGGACGGCCTGGCTCATGACAGCAGCTCCGAAAAGGCGATGAAGCGCACCCGGTCGCCCGGCGCTATGGCTTGGCCTGGCGGGTTGTCCACCACGCCATCTCCCCAGGCTGCCGAGGTCAGCACGCCCGAACTCTGGTTGCGGAACAGCTCCAGGCCACCGCCCTCGTTGTAGCGCACGCGCAGGAATTCGCGGCGCTTGTCCCCGCGAGGCCAATGGAAGTCGGCGCGCACCTCGACCGAGCGCGGCAGCGCCTGCTGCACGCCCTGCAGGCGCAGCACGAAGGGGCGCACCAGCAAAAGGAAGGTGACGAAGCTGGAGACCGGGTTGCCGGGCAGGCCGATGAAGTGGGCAAAGCCTTCGCCCTCGCGGTTCACGCGGCCATAGGCGAAGGGCTTGCCGGGCTTGACGGCGATCTGCCAGAGGTCGAGCTGGCCCAGCGCCTGCACGGCGGGCTTGACATGGTCTTCCTCGCCGACCGACACCCCGCCGCTGGTCAGGATCAGGTCATGCGCGCGGGCCGCCTCGCGCAAAGCATCCACAGTGGCCTCGCGCCGGTCGGGGACGATGCCGAAGTCGGTGACCTCGCAGCCCATGCGCTGCAGCAGGGCGCGAAGGAAGAATCGGTTGCTGTTGTAGATGCTGCCGGGCGGCATCTGCTCGGGCGCGACCGTGCCCGGCATGACCAGCTCGTCGCCCGTGGAGAACAGGGCCACGCGCGGCTTGCGTGCCACGCGCAAAGAGGCCAGGCCGATGCTGGCGGCCAGTCCCAGCTCGGCCGGCGACAGGCGCGTGCCGGCCGCGATGACGGTGGCGCCGCGCCGGATGTCCTCGCCCGAGCGGCGTATCCATTGCCCGGCCTCGGGCCGCGCCTTGATGCGCACGCGACCGTCTTCCAGAACTTCGCAGTCTTCCTGCATGACGATGGCATCGGCACCTTCGGGCACCGGAGCCCCCGTGAAGATGCGCGCCACCGTGCCCACGGCCAGCGGCTGGCCCACGGCGCCTGCGGGGATGCGCTGCGAGACGGGCAGCTCGGCATTGCCCTGCGTGCATTCGGCGCTGCGCACGGCGTAGCCGTCCATGGCGCTGTTGTCCTGGGGCGGCACCTGCAGCGGCGAGACGGCGTCGACCCGCAGCACGCGGCCATCGGCGTCAAAGCAGTCCACGGTGTCATCGCCAGCCAGCGGCAGTGCCTGGGCCAGCAGTTCGGCCAGCGCTTCATCGAGGGGCTTGAGCGGGGCTCGCATGGTTTTTCTCCTAGTCTTGGCCGCTGTCAGGTGCACGGTAGCGCAGGCGCTCCCCCTGATCCAGCAGCCATTGCAGTATCTGCGCTGGCGCGTTGAGGTCCAGCACGGGCTGGCGCGGCGGCTCGGGCAGGCGGGCCGGCGCATCGGTTGCCACGGCCAGCACATGGGGATCGTGCGGGAACAAAGGCGCCTGGGTCTTGCCGGCGCTGGTGCGCTCGGGCTGCTCGCGCCAGATTTCTATCTTGGGCAGGTCGGCGTGCTTGAAACCCTCTACCAGCACCCAGTCCACGAGGGGGTCCAGCTCGGCCAGCATGTCGTGCACCGACAGCTCCGTGGGCCGGGGGAATTCGCGCATCAGCGCCAGACGGCGATCGGAAGCCAGCACCACCTCATAGGCACCCGCCTTGCGGTGGCGCCAGCTGTCCTTGCCCTCGTGATCGACATCGAAATGGTGGTGGGCATGCTTGACCACCGAAACGCTGAGCCCCTGCGCACGCATCAGCGTGATCAGGGGCTCCACCAGGCTGGTCTTGCCCGAGCCGGAGTAGCCGGCAAAGCCGATGACCTTCATCGCCATGCACTCCAGCTGCGGACCCGCGGACAGCCCGGCCGTGGCATCAGTCGCAATGCCGGGCGATGTAGGCCTTGACCTGCTCGGCGTCGGCCGGCAAGTCGGTCACGCGCTTGGGCAGGTCCTCAATGCCTTCGAACTTGGCCGGGCGATCGGGCAGGCGGCCCAGGGCCTCCTCGATGGTGGCGGCGAACTTGATGGGCAGTGCCGTCTCCAGCACGATCATGGGCACGCCGGCCTGCAGTTGCTCGCGCGCCACCTTGACGCCGTCGGCCGTGTGCGTGTCGATCATGGTGCCGAAGCGCTCGAAGGTATCACGGATGGTGGCCAGGCGGTCGGCATGCGTGCTCTTGCCGCTGACGAAGCCGTATCGGGCAGCAGCTTCCTGGAACAGCGGGTTGCCGCCCAGGTCGAAGCGGCCCTGGCGTGCCACGCCCTCGGCGAACAATTCGCGCGTGGCCTGTCCATCGCGACCCAGCAGGTCGAACACGAAGCGTTCGAAGTTGCTGGCCTTGGAGATGTCCATCGAGGGGCTCGATGTCTCGTAGGTGTGCTCGCTGCCGCGCACCACGTAGGCGCCCGTGCGGAAGAACTCGTCGAGCACGTCGTTCTCGTTGGTCGCCACCACCAGGCGTTCGATCGGCAGGCCCATCTGGCGCGCCACATGGCCGGCGCAGATGTTGCCGAAGTTGCCGCTGGGCACCGTGAAGCTGACCTTCTGGTCATTGCTCTGCGTGGCCTGCAGGTAGCCGGCGAAGTAGTAGACGACCTGGGCCAGCAGGCGGGCCCAGTTGATCGAGTTGACCGTGCCGATCTTGTACTTCGCCTTGAAGGCGTGGTCGTTGGAGACGGCCTTGACGATGTCCTGGCAGTCGTCGAACACGCCCTCGATGGCGATGTTGTGGATGTTGGCGTCCTGCAGGCTGAACATCTGGGCCTGCTGGAAGGGGCTCATGCGGCCGCGCGGGCTGGTCATGAACACGCGCACGCCCTTTTTGCCGCGCATGGCGTACTCGGCCGCGCTGCCGGTATCGCCGCTGGTGGCCCCCAGGATGTTCAGTTCCTCGCCACGGCGGCCCAGTTCGTACTCGAACAGGTTGCCCAGCAGCTGCATGGCCATGTCCTTGAAGGCCAGCGTGGGGCCGTTGGACAGGGCTTCGAGCCACAGGCCGTCTTCCAGCGGGCGCAGCGGCGTGATCTCGGCCGTGCCGAACACCTGCTGCGTATAGGTCTTGGCGCACAGGGCGCGCAGATCCTCGGCCGGGATGTCGTCGATGTACAGGCTCAGGATCTCGAAGGCCAGGGCCGCGTAGCCCTGCTCCTTGTAGATGCTGCGCAGCTCGCCCAGGCGGGCGGCATCGATCTGCGGATAGCGCTCGGGCAGGTACAGCCCGCCATCGGGCGCCAGGCCCTCGAGCAGGATGTCGCAAAAGCGCTTGCGGTCCGCGTGGCCGCGCGTGGAAAGATAAAGCATGTCGCTTCCTCGTCAGTATTCTGTGAGACGGGGCGCGGCCGATGCCAGGGATGCCGAGCAAGGGCCGCCCCGCAGCGAGGGCGTCGTCCCCCTCCCGCGTGCGAGAGAGGGGGAAGCGGCGCAGCCGCTCAGGGGGTGTCTTAGTTCAACTCTTCCTTGCGGATGCGGTTGATAGGGGCCAGCACCGTGGGCAACTGCTGGATCTGCGCCAGGGCAGCATCCATGTCGCCTTCGCGCGTGGCGTGGGTCAGGATGATCAGGTCGGTCTGCGGCACGCCCTGGCTGCCTTCGCTGTCGCCGCTCACCTCGCCAGCCTCGCGCTGCAGCAAGGCATCGATGCTGATGCCGGCACCGGCGAGGATGCTGGTGATCTTGGCCAGCACGCCGGCTTCGTCGGCCACGCGGATGCGCAGGTAGTAGCTGGTGACCACCTCGCTCATGGGCAGCACGGGCAGCTCGCCACCTGCGGCGACCAGCGTGTTCGACTGGAAGGCCAGCGGGGGCACGCGGTGCTCGGGGTCGGCCGTGTGCAGGCGGGCAATGTCCACCAGGTCGGCAATCACGGCGCTGGCCGTGGGCTCGGAGCCCGCGCCCTTGCCGTAGTACAGCGTCGTGCCCACGGCGTCGCCATGGACGACGACGGCGTTCATCGCGCCTTCCACGTTGGCGATCAGGCGCTTGGTCGGCACCAGGCTGGGGTGCACGCGCAGCTCGATGCCCTTGTCCGTGCGCTTGGTGATGCCCAGCAGCTTGATGCGGTAGCCCAGTTGCTCGGCGTACTTGATGTCGGCCGCAGACAGCTTGGTGATGCCTTCCACATGCGCCTTGTCGAACTGCACGGGAATGCCGAAGGCGATGGCGCTCATCAGCGTGACCTTGTGGGCGGCGTCCACGCCTTCGATGTCGAAGGTCGGATCGGCTTCGGCATAGCCCAGGCGCTGGGCCTCCTTGAGCACCACGTCGAAGTCCAGGCCCTTGTCGCGCATCTCGGACAGGATGAAGTTGGTCGTGCCGTTGATGATGCCGGCCACCCACTGGATCTGGTTGGCCGTCAGGCCTTCGCGCAGCGCCTTGATGATGGGGATGCCACCGGCCACGGCCGCTTCGTAGGCCACCATCACGCCCTTCTCGGCGGCGGCCTTGAAGATTTCGCTGCCATGCACGGCCAGCAGGGCCTTGTTGGCCGTGACCACATGCTTGCCGGCGGCAATGGCCTCCAGCACCAGGGCCTTGGCAATGCCGTAGCCGCCGATCAGTTCGATCACCACGTCGATCTCGGGGTTGGCGATGATCTCGCGCGCATCGCCGACCACCTTGGCCGTGTCGCCCACGACGGAGCGTGCGCGTTCCGTATCCAGGTCGGCCACCATGGCAATCTCAATACCGCGGCCCGCGCGGCGGCGGATCTCTTCCTGGTTGCGCTGCAGCACGTTGAAGGTGCCGCTGCCCACGGTGCCAATGCCCAGAAGGCCTACTTGGATCGGTTTCATAAACTACTTGCCAGTCAAAAAATGCTGCGGCGCCCAGAGGGTGCGCGCCGGCAGCCGGTAAAAAGCGATGGTCGGCGCAAGGCCCTCTCCCCCGCCGGCCCCCGCACAGCTCAGCCGCGGTCCGTGCCGTGGCGCTTGCGGTATTTCTCGAGGAACACGGCCAGGCGGCGGATGGCCTCGCGCAGGTCGGTGTCGTGCGGCAGGAAGACGATGCGGAAATGGTCGGGGTGCGGCCAGTTGAAGCCTGTTCCCTGCACCAGCATGACCTTGGTCTCCTGCAGCACTTCCAGGAAGAACGCCTGGTCATCCTTGATCGGGTAGATCTCGGGGTCCAGGCGCGGGAACATATACAGCGCGGCCTGCGGCTTGACGCAGCTCACGCCGGGGATTTCGGTGATCAGTTGGTAGGCCAGGTCGCGCTGCACGCGCAGCCGGCCGCCTTCCTGCACCAGCTCGTCGATGCTCTGATGCCCGCCCAGCGCCGTCTGCACGGCCCATTGGCCAGGCACATTGGCGCAAAGGCGCATGTTGGAGAGCATGTTCAGGCCCTCGATATAGTCCTTGGCCGCCTTCTTGTCGCCCGAGACCACCATCCAGCCGGCGCGGTAGCCGCAGCTGCGATAGGCCTTGGACAGCGAGTTGAAGGTCAGCGTCAGCACATCGGTGGACAGGCTGGCCAGCGGCGTATGCACGACGTCGTCGTAGAGCACCTTATCATAGACCTCGTCGGCGAAGATCACCAGGCCATGCTCGCGGGCCAGCGCCACGATGCTTTGCAGCAGCTGCTTGCTGTACAGGGCACCTGTCGGATTGTTGGGGTTGATGACGACGATGCCCTTGGTGCGCGGCGTGATCTTGGCGCGGATGTCGTCCAGGTCGGGCATCCAGCCGTTGGACTCGTCGCACATATAGTGCACGGGCGTGCCGCCGGACAGGCTGGTCACGGCGGTCCACAGCGGATAGTCGGGCGCCGGCAGCAGCATCTCGTCGCCGTCGTCCAGCAGCGCGTTCGTGGCCAGGCTGATCAGCTCGGATGCGCCATTGCCCAGGTAGATATCGTCCAGCGTCACGCCCAGGATGCCCTGGCGCTGGGTCTCATGCATCACGGCCTTGCGCGCCGCGAAGATGCCCTTGCTGTCCGAGTAGCCTGCCGAATTGGGCAGGTTGCGGATCATGTCCTGCTGCACTTCCTCAGGAGCGTCGAAGCCGAACACGGCCAGATTGCCGATATTGAGCTTGATGATCTTCTGGCCGTCCTCTTCCATCTTCTTGGCCGCGTCCATGATGGGCCCGCGGATGTCATAACAGACGTTGGCTAGTTTTGCGGATTTGAGAACGGTTTTCATGCTGAGAATATGAAAGTGGCCGGCGCGGGCTTGCGGCCTTCATGCACGCCAAAGTGCCCCATGCACCCTGGTGAAACCTATAATTTGACCACAGTTCCGCAATGCAGCATCGCCCTGGCCCCGACCCATGTGGCGGCCACCCCCATCGCGCAGACCGCGCCACCCTCATCCATGAAATTCCACGCCGACAAATCCGAAGCACAGAGCATCACGGGCTATGGCCCCGGCTGGGTCGCTGTGGACCGGGAAAAGTTCGAACACAGCCTGCTTGTCGGCGCCAAAGGCCTGCGCCAGGCCTGGGACTGCGCCCGCTTCGAAGACCTGACGCCTGAGCATTTCGAGGCCCTGTCCCAGCTGGATGCAGAGGTCATCATCCTGGGCAGCGGCCAGCGCAACCGCTTCCCGCCAGCGGCCTGGCTGCGCCCGCTCATGGCCCGACGCATCGGCCTGGAAAGCATGGATACGCAGGCCGCGTGTCGCACCTACAACATCCTTGCCAGCGAAGGCCGTAACGTCGTCGCGGCCCTACTCTTGGAGTAGACTCCTGCCCCCCTGATTGGGAGAAATTCCGTTTTCAGGGTAAAATTGCAGGTTGCGGTTGGGGGCATTTCCGATAAAAGCAAAAACACAAACACGGCCCTCGGCATTTCAACGACTACACCCGAGAGATATAAGCGCATGGCGATCGTTGTCAACAAACCCCTTCCCGAATTTGAAGCCAACGCTACCGGCGGGATCAAGGTGACCAACACCTCCCACACGGGCCAGATTCTGATCCTTTATTTCTACCCCAAGGACAATACGCCTGGCTGCACCACCGAAGCCATGCAGTTCCGCGACAAGTACAAGGACTTCGTGAAAGCTGGCGCCACCGTGTTTGGCGTCTCGCGCGACAACATGAAGTCGCACGACGACTTCAAGGAAAAGCTGGAACTGCCGTTCGAGCTGATCGCCGATACGGAAGAGAAGATGTGCCACATGTTCGGCGTGGTCAAGAACAAGATCATGTACGGCAAGAAGGTGAAGGGCATCGAGCGCTCCACCTTCCTGGTCGGAGCCGATGGCCTGCTGGTGCAGGAATGGCGCGGCCTGAAGGTTCCCGGCCACGTTGACGAGGTGCTCAAGGCTGTCAAGACCCTGAAGGCATTGAAGCAGGCTGCCTGATAGCAACAATCCGACAGGTGACAGAGTGCCGGCCGACATATTCAGGCCGTCCGCCTATGCATAATGGGGCAATGCCTCTTAGCAAAGACGCTTTTCCCTGTCACCCCTCCAAAGCCGCCTCGGTTTCCAGGCGGCTTTGTGCTTTTTGATCCTTGTTGAGGAACGGTTCGTCCACCATGCCCCTGCCCCCCGCACCCGGCCGCCGTGCCGCCAAGCTCTCCCCCGAAGCCTTTCTTCCCGTGCGCGGTGCCCAGCACGCAGACCCCCTGCCCGCTGACGATCTTCCCGATGCAGTCGAGGCCGTAGCTGCCGCCGCGCCACGCAAGCGCAAGCCGGCCCCGGCCTCCGCCTCCAACACCACCGTCACAGCCGCAAAGCCCGCACCGGCGCGCGGCCGCAACGCCAAGCCCGCATCACCGGCACCGGCTACTGCGGCCGCGACTGCAGCCCCGGCCCATCGGCAGCGCCGTGCAACCGACAATTCCAACGCAACGGCAGCGCCGTCCAGCACCCGGTCGGCCAACAGGTCGGCCACGGAAGCCAAGCCGGCAGCACTGCTGGCAGCGCCGGTTCGCCCACGCCGCACGCGCACAGGCCCGAAGACGCTGTTCGTGCTCGACACCAACGTGCTGCTGCACGACCCGACCAGCCTGTTCCGCTTCGAGGAGCACGACATCTTCCTGCCCATGGTGGTGCTGGAAGAGCTCGACGGCCACAAGAAGGGAATGACCGAAGTGGCGCGCAACGGCCGCCAGGTCAGCCGCACGCTGGATTCACTGGTCGCCTCCCAGCCCTCCGAAACGCTGGACAAGGGCCTGCCGCTGAATGCCACGGGCCAGCGCAGCGCCACGGGAATGCTGTATTTCCAGACAGAACCGCTGGAGACCTCGCTGCCCGACAGCCTGCCCCAGGGCAAGGCGGACAACCAGATCCTGGGTGTTGTCGCCGCGCTGCGCAAGAAGTTCAGCGAGCGTGAAGTCGTGCTGGTGTCCAAGGACATCAACATGCGCGTCAAGGCACGCGCCCTGGGCCTTGCGGCCGAGGACTACCAGAACGACAAGGTACTGGACGACGGCGACCTGCTGTACGCAGGCGCCCTGGCCCTGCCCCAGGACTTCTGGGCCAAGGCCGGCAAGAACGTCGAAAGCTGGCAGGAAGGCGCCATCACCTACTACCGCATCAGCGGCGCCATCGTCGACCAGCTGATGATCAACCAGTTCGTCTACCACGAGGCACCGGGCGAGCCCAGCCTGTTCATGCGCGTGACCGAGATCCGCGACAAGACGGCCGTGCTCAAGACGCTCAAGGACTTCGGCAATCCCAAGTACGCCGTCTGGGGCGTCACGGCGCGCAACCGCGAACAGAACTTCGCGATGAATCTGCTGATGAACCCGGACATCGACCTGGTCACGCTGACCGGCACGGCCGGCACGGGCAAGACCCTGCTGGCCCTGGCCGCCGGCCTGTCCCAGGTGCTGGACGACCGCCGCTACACCGAGATCATCATGACGCGCGCCACGGTCAGCGTGGGTGAGGACATCGGCTTCCTGCCCGGCACCGAGGAAGAGAAGATGGGCCCCTGGATGGGCGCCCTCGACGACAACCTCGAATTCCTGGCCAAGGGCGATGGCGGCAATGCCGGCGAATGGGGCCGCGCCGCCACCAACGAGCTGATCCGCAGCCGCATCAAGATCAAGAGCATGAACTTCATGCGCGGCCGCACCTTCCTGAACAAGTACGTCATCATCGACGAGGCCCAGAACCTGACGCCCAAGCAGATGAAGACCCTGATCACGCGCGCCGGCCCCGGCACCAAGATCATCTGCATGGGCAATCTGGCGCAGATCGACACACCCTACCTGACCGAGGGATCGTCAGGACTGACCTACGCCGTGGACCGCTTCAAGGGCTGGCCCCACAGCGGCCACATCACGCTGGCGCGCGGCGAACGCTCGCGCCTGGCCGACTTCGCCAGCGAGGTGCTGTAAGCCATGGCGATCAGCTGGATCACGGCGCTGAAGCTGGTGCCCTGGGGCGATGTCATCGAGGCCACCCCCCAGGTCGTCAAGGCAGCCAAGAGCCTGCTGCGCAAAAAGGATGCGGAGCAGGCGGTCGGCGCGCAGCCGGCTGCAGCCGGCGAGCCGCTGGCAGCCCCGCGCTCGGCTGGCGAACAGGCTCTGCTGCTGATCCAGGCCCAGGAAGCCCGCATCACGCAGCTGGAGCAGTCACAGCGCCAGTCGCTGGAACTGATCGAGAAGCTGGCCGAGCAGAATGCCCAGATCGTGGCCACCGTGGGTGCGCTGCGCACGGGCGCCCAGCGGCTGGCCTGGGCCTGTGCCATCCTCGGCGCCTGCGTGGCAGGTCTGCTGATCCATGCCTGGCGTACATAGACCGCCCACTGCAAAAAAACCAAACGGCCCCTCGGGGCCGTTTTTCATGGAAAGCCTGAAAGCCAAGCGCTGCAATCAGTACTCGTCGCCACCACCGTAGCCCACGGCCAGGTTCTCGAAGCGCGTCTGGTTTTTCTGGAAGAACAGCTTGACCGTGCCGGTCGGGCCGTTACGCTGCTTGCCGATGATGACTTCGGCGATGTTGGGCTCCTTGCTGTCCTTGTTGTAGTAGTCATCGCGGTAGATGAACATGATGATGTCGGCATCCTGCTCGATGGCACCCGATTCGCGCAGGTCGGACATCATGGGGCGCTTGTCGGTGCGCTGCTCCACCGAACGGTTGAGCTGGGACAGGGCAATCACCGGGCACTGCAACTCCTTGGCCAGCATCTTCAAGCCTCGCGAAATCTCGCCCAGCTCGGTCGCACGGTTGTCGGAACTGGCGGCCGAACCCGAGCCGCTCATCAGCTGCAGATAGTCCACCACGATCAGGCCCAGCTTGCCGCAGGTGCGCGCCAGGCGCCGCGCATTGGCGCGCAGCTCCGTGGGGGACAGGCCCGGTGTCTCGTCGATGTGCAGGGACACCGTGCGCAGCCGCTCGATGGCCTCCGTCAGGCGCGGCCACTCGTCATCGTTGAGCTTGCCCGTGCGCAGATTGCCCTGGTTGACGCGGCCGATGGAGCCGACGATACGCACCGCCAGCTGGGCTGCGCCCATTTCCATGGAGAAAATGGCGACCGGCAGGCCTTCGTTGAGCGCCACGTGCTCGGCGATATTCACCGCAAACGAGGTCTTGCCCATCGAGGGGCGTGCGGCCAGCACCACCAGGTCGCCAGCCTGCAGGCCACTGGTCATGCGGTCCAGATCGACAAAGCCCGTGGGCACGCCGGTCACGTCCATGGGGTTGTCGGCCATCTCCTGGACACGGTCCAGCAGGTCCACCACCAGCGTGTCGAGCGACTGGAAGCCCTGCTTGTTGCGCGCCCCCTCCTCGCCGATGGCCAGGATCTTCTGCTCGGCCTCGTCAAGGATGCGGTCCACCGTCTTGCCCTGCGGATTGAAGGCATTGGTGGCGATGTCATCACTGGCCGTCACCAGCTTGCGCAGGATGGAGCGCTCGCGCACGATCTCCGCGTAGCGCCGGATGTTGGTGGCACTGGGCACGTACTGCGCCAGCTGGTTCAGGTACAGCAGGCCGCCAATTTCCTCGGCCTTGCCCATGCCCTGCAAATGCTCGTACACCGTGATCACGTCGGCCGGCTTGCTGGCATTGATCAGCTTGCCGATGGCCTCGTAAATCAGCTTGTGCTCATGGCGGTAGAAATCACCATCCACCAGCAGATCGCCCACGCGGTCCCAGGCACTGTTGTCCAGAAGCAGGCCACCCAGCACGCTGGACTCGGACTCCATCGAATGCGGCGGCACGCGCAACTGCGCGACCTGCTGGTCGCCAGCGGGCAGCAGCGGTGCGAACGCATCATCGAGATCGAGCGGGGGCATTACGGACGACATGGAATTCCTGGAGATGAGCCCGCCATCGTAGCGGCTGGCAAAAGGCCGCGCCACCCGGCGTCATCACCCGGGCGCGGCAAAGCAAAAAGCCGCCCGAAGGCGGCTTTTTGGTGATACGGGACAAGCCCCGGATCAGGAGTGGTCGCCGTAGACCGACACCGACACTTCGACGCTGACGTCGGTGTGCAGTGCCACGACCACGGTGGCGTCGCCCACGGTCTTGATGGGACCGTTGACCAGGCGAACTTGCGACTTGGCAACGGCGAAGCCGGCCTTGGTCAGTTCTTCGGCGATGTCGGCATTGGTCACCGAACCGAACAGGCGGCCGTCAACGCCAGCCTTCTGGGTCAGCTTGACGTTCACGCCGTTGAGCTTTTCGCCCAGTTGCTGGGCAGCAGCCAGCTTTTCAGCCGCTTGCTTTTCCAGTTCGGCGCGCTTGGCTTCGAACTCGGCCTTGGCGGAAGCCGTGGCGCGACGGGCAGCGCCCGTGGGGATCAGGAAGTTGCGGGCGTAGCCGTCCTTGACCTTGACGATATCGCCGAGGCCACCGAGGTTCACAACCTTGTCGAGCAGAATGACTTGCATGGGTTGTATTCCTTAGATCTTGTGCTGGTCAGAGTAAGGAACCAGAGCCAGGAAGCGGGCGCGCTTGATGGCAGTGTTCAACTGACGCTGGTAGATGGCGCGCGTGCCGGTCAGGCGAGCGGGGACGATCTTGCCGTTTTCACCGATGAAGTCACGCAGGGTGTCCACATCCTTGTAGTCGATTTCTTCGACGCCGGCGACGGTGAAGCGGCAGAAGCGCTTGCGCTTGAACAGCAGCGACTGCGTGTTGCGCTTGGGGCGCTTGTCCTTGTTGAATTTCTTGAACGTGGCCATTTCTGGACCTCTTGAAAATTAGTTTTGTTGAATGTCCTGGATGTGAAGAACCAGCAATTTGCCGTTGCGGGGCGTTGCCAGGAAGCCTTGGAACTTCCACTGGCTGCCGAGCGCCTGGCGGGCCAGCTTTTCAGCCAGCGCGCCAAAGGCCACCGCCTTGACAGATGCCGTCACGCTGCGCTCGCTTCCTGCCTCTTTCTGCCGCGACGCATGCTCGAGTCGCAGTTCAAGGGCTGGCAGCCCTGCCGGCGTGTAGCGCAGTGCTTGAAGCTCTGCGATGGCGGCCGTCAGTACAACGTGGTTCTCCACTCCTTCAGGTTCTGACAGGGCTGGGCTCAGGCCTGTTCGGTCTGGCTGGCCTTGCGGGCCTCTTCACGCTCGACGGTCTTCATCATCGAGGAAGGAGCCGTATCGGCCTTCTTCTTCTGAACCGTCAGGTGACGCAGCACGGCATCGTTGAACTTGAAGGCATGCTCCAGCTCAGCCATCACAGCCTGGTCGGCTTCGATGTTCAGGCACAGGTAGTGGGCCTTGGCGAGCTTGTTGATCATGTAAGCCAGTTGGCGACGGCCCCAGTCTTCTTCGCGATGGACCTTGCCACCGCCAGCGGTGATCATGCCCTTGTAGCGTTCCAGCATGGCGGGAACCTGCTCGCTCTGATCCGGGTGGATCAACAAAACGATTTCGTAATGACGCATATCGACTCCTTTTGGGAAAACGCCGCCCACTGCGTCTTGTAGCGGTGCGGCAAGGCAAAGCATTGGATTCTAGCGCAGCCCTCTTCCATCTGTACACTTCGCACTGCCCGAGACCCCGGATCTGTGTGGGGCTTTTGCCCCGTCGCCCGGCTTTTGCCCTCACCGTGTACCTCTGCCGCGCGGATGCACATGCACAAAGCCCTTGAAAATACACCGATCCGCTCGCATCTCGATTCAAGATCGTGCAATCGCCTGGCCTCCAGTCTGGCGACCGCTTTGTTTTGTAGCTGAAGTCTCTATCCATGTCTGAACAAAACTCCAACCCCTTGCAAGACGCAGCCCCGGAAGAAATCGAAGCCGCCATGGCGGCCAATGCAGCCGACGAGCTGCAGCGCCTGCAGGCCGAGCTGGCCGAACTCAAGGCCAAGAGCGCCGAGCTGGCAGACCAGTTCCTGCGCGCCAAGGCCGAGGCCGAGAATGTGCGCCGCCGCGCGGAAGACGAAGTCTCCAAGGCGCGCAAATTCGGCATCGAGAGCTTTGCCGAAAGCCTTCTGCCTGTCTGCGACAGCCTGGATGCCGCCCTGGCCATTCAACAGGCCACGCCGGAACAGCTGCGCGAAGGCGCCGACGCCACGCTGCGCCAGCTGACCTCGGCCCTTGAGCGCAACAAGGTCGTGACCATCAATCCGGCTGCCGGCGAGAAATTCGACCCCAACCTGCACCAGGCGATCAGCATGGTGCCTGCACAGCAGGAAGCCAACACCGTGGTATCGGTGCTGCAAAAGGGCTACCTGATCGCCGACCGCATCCTGCGCCCGGCCCTCGTGACCGTGGCCCAGCCCCAGTAAGCGGGCACTCACGGCAGCACTGACAAAAAAGGGGACAAGCCCCTTGAAGCTGCGCGAGCCGGCCACAAGTTAGCAGTCATTCAAACATTTCACAGAACGCGGAGAGAACTCAAAATGGGAAAAATCATCGGTATTGACCTGGGCACCACCAATAGCTGCGTGGCCATCATGGACGGCAACACCACGCGCGTGATCGAGAACAGCGAAGGTGCGCGCACCACGCCGTCGATCATTGCGTACCAGGAAGACGGCGAGATCCTCGTCGGCGCCTCGGCCAAGCGCCAGGCGGTCACCAACCCCCGCAACACCATCTATGCCGCCAAGCGCCTGATCGGCCGCAAGTTCGACGAGAAGGAAGTGCAAAAGGACATCGACCTGATGCCCTACACCATCTCGCGCGCCGACAACGGCGACGCCTGGGTGGAAGTGCGCGGCCAGAAGCTGGCCCCGCCGCAGATTTCCGCCGAAGTGCTGCGCAAGATGAAGAAGACCGCCGAGGACTACCTGGGCGAGCCCGTGACCGAGGCCGTGATCACCGTGCCCGCTTACTTCAACGACGCCCAGCGCCAGGCCACCAAGGACGCCGGCCGCATCGCCGGCCTGGAAGTCAAGCGCATCATCAACGAACCCACGGCGGCGGCCCTGGCCTTCGGCCTGGACAAGACCGACAAGGGCGACCGCAAGATCGCCGTGTATGACCTGGGCGGCGGCACCTTCGACGTGTCCATCATCGAAATCGCCGATGTGGACGGCGAAAAGCAGTTCGAAGTGCTGTCGACCAACGGCGACACCTTCCTGGGCGGCGAAGACTTCGACCAGCGCATCATCGACTACATCATCACCGAGTTCAAGAAGGAACAGGGCGTCGATCTGTCCAAGGACGTGCTGGCGCTGCAGCGCCTGAAGGAAGCCGCCGAGAAGGCCAAGATCGAGCTGTCGAACTCGGCCCAGACCGACATCAACCTGCCCTACATCACGGCCGATGCCTCGGGTCCCAAGCACCTGAACATCAAGCTGACCCGCGCCAAGCTGGAAAGCCTGGTCGAGGACCTGATCGAGCGCACCATTGCGCCCTGCCGCACGGCCATCAAGGACGCAGGCGTGTCCGTGTCCGACATCGATGACGTCATCCTGGTCGGTGGCATGACCCGCATGCCCAAGGTGCAGGAAAAGGTCAAGGAATTCTTCGGCAAGGATCCCCGCAAGGACGTGAACCCCGACGAAGCCGTGGCCGTGGGCGCCGCCGTGCAGGGCCAGGTTCTGTCGGGTGACCGCAAGGACGTGCTGCTGCTGGACGTGACACCGCTGTCGCTGGGCATCGAGACGCTGGGTGGCGTGATGACCAAGATGATCACCAAGAACACCACCATCCCGACGAAGTTCGCACAGACCTTCTCGACGGCCGACGACAACCAGCCTGCCGTGACGATCAAGGTGTTCCAGGGCGAGCGCGAAATGGCTTCGGGCAACAAGATGCTGGGCGAGTTCAACCTCGAAGGCATCCCGCCGGCCGCGCGTGGCGTGCCCCAGATCGAAGTGGCCTTTGACATCGACGCCAACGGCATCCTGAACGTGTCCGCCAAGGACAAGGCATCGGGCAAGGAAAACAAGATCACCATCAAGGCGAACTCCGGCCTGTCCGAGGAAGAGATCCAGAAGATGGTCAAGGACGCCGAGCTGAACGCCGCCGACGACAAGAAGAAGCTGGAACTGGTCCAGGCCCGCAACCAGGGCGAAGCTGCCGTGCACAGCGTCAAGAAGAGCCTGGGCGAGCATGGCGACAAGCTCGACGCTGGCGAGAAGACCGCCATCGAGAGCGCCGTCAAGGACCTGGAAGAAGCGCTCAAGGGCGAGGACAAGGACGCCATCGACGCCAAGACCACGGCGCTGATGACGGTCAGCCAGAAGCTCGGCGAGAAGATGTACGCCGATGCACAGGCAGCGGGCGCCCCCGAGGCAGCCGCCGCCGCAGCAGCCGCCGGTGCTGCAGGCGCCTCGGCCGGTGCTGCAGCCGCTGACGACAACGTCGTCGACGCCGAAGTCAAGGAAGTCAAGAAGGACTGAACCCAGCGCGTGGTCCCTTGACGACCGCTTGCCGCCGCGCTCGGCCCTGCCAAGGGGCTGACGCGGCGTTCCTGTTCTCACTGACTGGCTAGCAAACACCATGTCCAAACGCGATTTTTACGAGGTCCTCGGCGTTGCCAAGAACGCCTCGGACGACGACATCAAGAAGGCTTATCGCAAGCTGGCGATGAAGTACCACCCTGACCGCAACCAGGGGGATGCCGCACGCGAGGCGGAAGAGAAATTCAAGGAGGCCAAGGAGGCCTACGAGATGCTCTCCGACAGCAACAAACGCGCGGCCTACGATCAGTACGGCCACGCAGGCGTGGACCCCAACCGCGGCATGGGCGGCGGCGCAGAAGGCTTTGGCGGCTTTGCCGAGGCCTTTGGCGACATCTTCGGCGACATGTTCAACCAGGGCGGGCGGCGCGGCGGCGCAGGTGGCGGCCGCCAGGTCTACCGTGGCAACGACCTCAGCTATGCCATGGAGATCACGCTGGAAGAGGCGGCCCACGGCAAGGATGCGCAGATACGCATCCCCAGCTGGGACAGCTGCGACACCTGCCACGGCAGCGGCGCCAAGCCCGGCACCAGCGCCAAGACCTGCACCACCTGCAACGGCATGGGCAGCGTGCAGATGCGCCAGGGCTTCTTCAGCGTGCAGCAGACCTGCCCGCACTGCCGAGGCACCGGCAAGATCATTCCCGAACCCTGCACCAGCTGCGGCGGCCAGGGCAAGGTCAAGCGCCAGAAGACGCTGGAAGTGAAGATTCCCGCAGGCATCGACGACGGCATGCGCATCCGTTCCTCGGGCAATGGCGAACCCGGCACCAATGGCGGGCCTGCAGGCGATCTCTACATCGAGATCCGCATCAAGGACCACGACATCTTCGAGCGCGATGGCGACGATCTGCACTGCAACGTGCCCGTGAGCTTCATCACGGCGGCGCTGGGTGGCGAGATCGAGGTACCCACCCTCTCGGGCAAGGCGGCCATCGACATCCCCGAAGGCACCCAGGCCGGCAAGCAGTTCCGCCTGCGCGGCAAGGGCATCAAGGGCGTGCGCTCCAGCTACCCCGGTGACCTGTACTGCCACATCGTGGTCGAGACGCCCGTCAAGCTGACCGAGTACCAGCGCAAGCTGCTGCGCGAGCTGGAGGAATCGCTCAAGAAGGGCGGCGCCAAGCATTCGCCCAGCGGCGAGAGCTGGACCGACAGGCTCAAGAGCTTCTTCAGTTGATGCAGCACTGAGCCCCCAACAAAAACGCCTCTTCCGAGGCGTTTTTCATTGGTGCATCCTCAACAGGGCTCAGGGAGCGGGTTTGGCCTTCCAGGCCGCCGCCTGCCGCTCGGCACGTGCGCGCTCTGCCGCGCTCAGCGGCTGGGCCATGCTGTCGCGCTTGGCCGCCAGAGAGCTGTCCTTGCCCGCTGCCAGCAGCATCCAGAAATAGGCCTGCGACGGGCTGCGCTCCACGCCCTTGCCCGAGGAATAGAGGCTGGCCAGATTGGACTGCGCCAGCGCGTCGCCCTGCTGGGCGGCACGCTCCAGCCAGCGCGCGGCCTGCTTGTCGCTGGCAGGCACGCCCTGGCCATTGGCATACAGAACGCCCAGGTTGGACTGGGCTGCGGCACTGCCCTGCTCGGCCGCCTTCTCCAGCCAGTGTGCGGCCTGCGCCATGTCGCGATCGACCACGCCACCCTCGGCATAGAGCATGCCGGCGTTGAATTGCGCATCGACATGGCCCTGGCCTGCCGCCGCCACGAACCAGCGCAGCGCCTGCGCCACATCCTCGGCCACGCCCCGGCCCGTGGCATACATCACGCCCAGGCTGTACTGGCCGGCCGCCTCCCCCTGTTCGGCCGAGCGCTGGAACCATTGCACGGCCTGGACGGGATCCTTGGCGGCTCCGCGCCCCTCGGCCAGCATCAGGCCCAGGTTGTTCTGTGCCACGGCGTCACCCTGCTCGGCCGCCTTGCGATACCACTGCACGGCCTGCGCATCGTCGCGCACCACGCCACGGCCATTGGCGTACATCAAACCCAGGTCGGACTGAGCCGGCGCATAGCCTTGCTGGGCCGATTTCTCATACCACCGGGCGGCAGTCTCCGCATCCAGGGCAACGCCCTGGCCGCGCTTGTACAGCGAGCCCAGCGCGTACTGGGCGCTGGCCTCCCCCTGCTCGGCATGCTGCTGCAGCGCTGCAAGCTCGGCAGCGCTCAGGCCGGACTCACCCTTGGACACGCCGCCACCTGCGGCTGCAGCTGCAGCCCCCGCTGCGGCAGCGCCGCCCACCACGCCTGCAGCGGCGGCCGCCTTGGCAGGTGCGCTGCGGGTGGTGGCAGGTGCCGGCTTGCCCTTGGATTTGACGGCGATCTTGCCTGTCGGCCTCGCAGCTGCCTTGGCCGCAGGCTTGGCGGGGGCCTTCGCGCCGCTCTTGGCCGTGTTCTTCGCTGGTGGCTGCGGCTTGGCAGACGCCGGGACGGCCATGCAGGACAGGGCTGCGGCCAGCAGCAATGACAGGCCTGCAGGCAGGGCTCGCAGGCCCGTCGGGTATCGATCGTTCATATGCTCTTATTTTTGCAGCAATCCATGCAGGCGACTGGCGCAAAGATTGACAAATTCTTTCAGTATGCAACCGGCGTTCCGGCGGGCATGGCTGCCCGCAGCCATCGCCACGAGGCATGACCCCCATCTCCATGAAATCGCACGACATCACCAAAGACATCGCGCTTGAAGATGACAGATCGATGACTTGTGCGAGAAAATCCATTCAACTTCTCCTAATGAGAAGCCTGAACCCCACCACATGAAGAATTCAGAGCGCAGTTTTGCACGGCGCATAGACCTTACCTCCTTGCAGCTGTTCGTGGCTGTCTGCGAACTTGGCAGCATCGGACGAGCGGCAGAGCGCGAGTTCATCGCCGCTTCGGCGGTGAGCAAGCGCCTGTCCGACCTCGAGGCCACCGTGGACACGGCCCTGCTGTATCGCCACAGCCGTGGCGTGACACTCACTCCTGCCGGCGAAAGCCTGCTGCACCACGCGCGCAACGTGCTGTATGGCCTGGAGCGCATGCAAGGCGAGCTGTCCGAGTACGCCGATGGCGTGCGCGGCCATGTACGCATCCACGCCAATATGTCGGCCATCGTGCAGTTCCTGCCGGAAGACCTGGGCGTCTTCGCGCGCAAGCATGGCCAGGTCAAGATCGACCTGCAGGAGCAGCTCAGCCCCGCCGTGCTGGCGGCGGTGCAGGAAGGCACGGCCGACATCGGCATCTGCTCCATGGCATACATGCCGCTGGGCAATGGCCAGGCCACTCCCGCGCTGCAGCACCGCCCCTACCGCGAGGACCGGCTGGTCGTCGTGGTGCCCGAGCAGCACGCGCTGGCGCACAGCGACAGCGTGGCCTTTGCCGATGTGCTCGAATGGGACATCGTCAGCCTGCAGGCCGGCTCCTCCATCAGCCTGGCCATGCGTGCGGCTGCGGCCCAGGCCGGGCATGCGCTGCACCAGCGCATCCAGGTCACCAGCCTGGATGCCATGTGCCGCATGATCGACAACGGCCTGGGCGTGGGACTGATCCCCGACCGCGCCTTCGAGCTCATGCACGGCGTGGGCCATCTGCGCGCCCTGGAGCTCAGCGACGACTGGGCACGGCGCGAGCTGAGCATCGTGGCGCGCGACTTCGACGCGCTACCCGTTACGGCCCGCCTGCTGGTGGAGCACCTGAGCCCGCCGGCCAGCGCATCCTGAAGGCCCCTTGCCAGCCGGATGCACATCCAAGAATTTCCCCACGACACCAACCATTCGAGAACGCCATGGGACGCACCCTCTACGACAAGATCTTCGACGAGCATGTCATCCACACCGAGGATGACGGCACCGCCGTCCTCTACATCGACCGCCACCTGGTGCACGAAGTCACCAGCCCCCAGGCCTTCGAAGGCCTGCGCATGGCCGGCCGCAAGCTGTGGCGCATCAGCTCGGTGGTGGCCACGGCCGACCACAACACACCCACCGACGGCTGGGAGCGCGGCTATGACGGCATTGCCGACCCCATCAGCAAGGAACAGATCACCACGCTGAACACCAACATCGGCGAGTTCGGCTCTGCGGCCTTCTTTCCCTTCATGGACAAGGGCCAGGGCATCGTCCACGTCATGGGTCCCGAGCAAGGCGCCACCCTGCCCGGCATGACCGTGGTCTGCGGCGACAGCCACACGTCCACGCATGGGGCCTTCGGCGCACTGGCCCACGGCATCGGCACCTCCGAAGTCGAGCACGTGATGGCCACCCAGACCCTGCTGGCCAAGAAGGCCAAGAACATGCTGATCAACGTCAGCGGCAAGGCGGCGCCCGGCATCACGGCCAAGGACATCGTGCTGGCCATCATCGGCAAGATCGGCACGGCCGGCGGCACGGGCTACACCATCGAGTTCGCAGGCGAGGCCATCCGCGACCTGAGCATGGAAGGCCGCATGACGGTCTGCAACATGGCCATCGAAGGCGGCGCGCGCGCCGGCCTGGTGGCCGTGGACGACAAGACCATCGCCTACGTCAAGGGCCGCCCGCTGGCGCCCACGGGCGCCGAATGGGACGCCGCCGTCGCCTACTGGAAGACGCTGCACTCCGATGCCGATGCGAAGTTCGACCGCGTGGTCGAGCTGCAGGCCAGCGAGATCGTGCCGCAGGTCACCTGGGGCACCTCGCCCGAAATGGTGCTGGGCGTGGATGCCCGCGTGCCCGATCCCGACAAGGAAAAGGATGCCAGCAAGCGCGGCGCCATCGAGCGCGCGCTGACCTACATGGCGCTGGAACCCGGCAAGGCCATCGACGACATCTTCGTGGACAAGGTCTTCATCGGCTCGTGCACCAACAGCCGCATCGAAGACATGCGCGAAGCCGCCGCCGTGGTCAAGAAGCTGGGCCAGAAGGTGGCACGCAACATCAAGCTGGCCATGGTGGTGCCCGGATCGGGCCTGGTCAAGGAGCAGGCCGAGCGCGAAGGCCTGGACCAGATCTTCAAGGCGGCAGGCTTTGAATGGCGCGAACCCGGCTGCTCCATGTGCCTGGCCATGAACGCCGACCGCCTGGAGCCCGGCGAGCGCTGCGCCTCCACCAGCAACCGCAACTTCGAAGGCCGCCAGGGCGCGGGCGGACGCACCCACCTGGTGAGCCCCGCCATGGCCGCTGCCGCGGCCATCCACGGCCACTTCGTGGACATCCGCAGATTCTCCTGAACCCGCAACTGCCCCGCCAGCACACCATGAAGCCTTCCTTCTCGATCCTCCTGATCGGCCTGGCCTTCACCCTGGCCGCCTGCAATACCGTCAAGGGCATTGGCCAGGACGTGCAAAGCGCGGGCAGCGCCATCGAACGCGCCGCCCGCTGAACCCTGAATTCGATACTGCCATGCAACAATTCACCGTGCACAAGGGCCTTGTCGCCCCCATGGACCGCGAGAACGTCGACACCGACGCCATCATTCCCAAGCAGTTCCTCAAGTCGATCAAGAAGACCGGCTTCGGTGTGAACCTGTTCGACGAGTGGCGCTACCTGGACCATGGCGAACCCGGCCAGGACCCGGCCTCGCGCAAGCCCAACCCCGACTTCGTGCTCAATCAGCCGCGCTATGCGGGCGCCTCCATCCTGGTCGCACGCAAGAACTTCGGCTGCGGCTCCAGCCGCGAGCACGCGCCCTGGGCCCTGGACCAGTACGGCTTTCGCGCCATCCTGGCACCCAGCTTCGCCGACATCTTCTTCAACAACTGCTTCAAGAACGGCCTGCTGCCCATCGTGCTGCCCGAAGCCACGATCGACATGCTGTTCAACGAGATCGCCGCCTTCCCCGGCTACGAGCTGACCATCGACCTGGACCGCCAGGTGATCGTGCGCCCGCAGGGCGAGGAGATCCCCTTCGACGTCATTGCCTTCCGCAAGTACTGCCTGCTCAACGGTTTTGACGACATCGGCCTGACCCTGCGCCATGCCGACAAGATCCGCGCCTACGAGGCCGAGCGCCTGGCCACCAAGCCCTGGCTGGCCCACACGCTGGTGCAGCGCTGATCGATCTCCACTTGCGCGCATCAATGGGCCGCAGGCGTTGCTGAACCAGCCGCCGGCGGCCTTCCACCATCCGAACAGTCTCTCAAAAGGAACACCATGAAAATCGCAGTCTTGCCCGGTGATGGCATCGGCCCCGAAATCGTTGCGGAAGCCGTGAAGGTGCTGGGCGCCCTGGGCCTGGACTTCGACATGCAGACCGCCCCCGTGGGCGGCGCTGCCTACGAAGCTGCCGGCCACCCGCTGCCCGAATCCACGCTGAAGCTGGCCATGGAGTCCGACGCCGTGCTGTTCGGCGCCGTGGGCGACTGGAAGTACGACACGCTGGACCGCCCGCTGCGCCCCGAGCAGGCCATCCTGGGCCTGCGCAAGCACATGGGCCTGTTTGCCAACTTCCGCCCGGCCATCTGCTATGCGGAGCTGACCCATGCCTCCAGCCTCAAGCCCGAACTGGTCGCAGGCCTGGACATCCTCATCATCCGCGAGCTGACCGGCGACATCTACTTCGGCCAGCCGCGCGGCCGCCGCGTGGCCACTGACGGCCACTTCCCCGGCGCCGAGGAAGCCTTCGACACCATGCGCTACTCCAAGCCCGAAATCGAGCGCATCGCCCACGTGGCCTTCCAGGCCGCGCAAAAGCGCAGCAAGCGCGTGACCAGCGTGGACAAGGCCAACGTGCTGGAAACCTTCCAGTTCTGGAAGGACGTGGTCACCGAGGTAGGCCAGCAGTACCCCGACGTGCAACTGGACCACATGTACGTGGACAACGCCGCCATGCAACTGGTCAAGGAGCCCAAGCGCTTCGACGTGGTGGTCACGGGCAATATGTTTGGCGACATCCTGTCCGATGAAGCCTCCATGCTCACCGGCTCCATCGGCATGCTGCCCTCCGCCTCGCTCAACGCCAAGGGCCAGGGTCTGTACGAGCCCAGCCATGGCTCGGCCCCCGACATTGCGGGCAAGGGCATTGCCAATCCGCTGGCCACCATCCTGTCGGCTGCGATGATGCTGCGCTTCTCGCTGAACCAGGAGGCTGCTGCACAGCGTATCGAAGCCGCCGTGCAAAAGGTCCTGGCCCAGGGCCTGCGCACGGCCGACATCCACAGCGAAGGCACGACCAAGGTCTCCACCCGCGAGATGGGCGATGCCGTGGTGGCCGCGCTGGCCTGACGTCCACGACAGCCGCGAGCCTCCGGGCTTGCGGCTGCCCTGCCTGACCAGGATTTTCCAGAACTTGGCAAAGCGTCAAAACAGACGTCTGCTTTTCGCCATTTCGACGAAGATATTCATCAAACAGACATTCTCTTTCCTGGCGTATTCGCTAGAATGACTGCTCTTATGTTTGCCGCCCGCCCGTTCCTCCTGCTGAACATTGCACCCGCCGCCCAGGCTGGTGTGGCCGTGCGCGCAATCACATCCACAACCATTACGACAATCAAAGGCTGACCCAGCCCGGTTCGTCGTGCGCCCTCACCTGGCCCAGACGAGCCGGGCGACAACAGTCTTGATCCAGCACTGTTTTCACACTGAAAGGGCGTTTCAAAAATGAGCAAGCAATTGGTAGGCCTGGTGGGCTGGCGCGGCATGGTCGGCTCCGTGCTGATGGACCGCATGCAGGCAGAGGGCGATTTCGACCTGATCGAGCCCGTTTTCTTCTCCACCTCCAACGCCGGCGGCAAGGCCCCGGCCATGGCGAAGACCCACACCGAGCTGCGCAATGCCAACGACATTGCCGAGCTGTCCAAGTGCGACATCATCATCACCTGCCAGGGCGGTGACTACACCAAGGAAGTCTTCCCCCAGCTGCGCGCCTCGGGCTGGAAGGGCCACTGGATCGATGCCGCATCGTCGCTGCGCATGGAAGGCGATGCCGTCATCGTGCTCGACCCCGTCAATGAAGGCCTGATCCAGTCCAAGCTCGCCGCGGGCGGCAAGAACTGGATTGGCGGCAACTGCACCAACTCCATCCTGCTGATGGGGCTGGGCGGCCTGTTCAAGGCCGGTCTCGTGGAATGGGTCAGCTCCATGACCTACCAGGCAGCCTCCGGTGGCGGCGCCAACCACATGCGCGAACTGCTCAAGGGCATGGGCGTGGTGCATGCGGCCGTGTCCGACGAGCTGGCCACGCCCGCCTCCGCCATCCTGGATATCGACCGCAAGGTGGCCCAGACCATCCGCACCGATGTGCCCACCGAATTCTTCGGCGCGCCTCTGGCTGGCGGCCTGATCCCCTGGATCGACGCACAGCTGGACAACGGCCAGTCCAAGGAAGAGTGGAAGGGCCAGGCCGAGGTCAACAAGATCCTGGGCACGGAGCAGACCATTCCCGTCGACGGCCTGTGCGTGCGCATCGGCGCCATGCGCTGCCACAGCCTGGCGCTGACCCTCAAGCTCAAGAAGGACCTGCCCCTGCAGGAGCTGGAAGCCATCATCAAGTCCGGCAACCCCTGGGTGAAGTGGGTGCCCAATGAACGCGCCATCACCGTCAAGGAACTGACGCCAGCCGCCATCACCGGCGGCCTGGAAGTCGGCGTGGGCCGCGTGCGCAAGCTGAACATGGGCCCCGAATACCTGTCGGCCTTCGTGATCGGCGACCAACTGCTGTGGGGCGCCGCCGAGCCGCTGCGCCGCATGCTGCGCATCCTGCTGGCCGCCTGAGCACCGCCGGCTTGAGCCAACACAAAAAGCGCCATGTCCTGGCCCGGGACATGGCGCTTTTTTCGGCTTTAAACCCTGTGCGATTGGGCACAATGCCCAAGTCTCTTGTCCCCTGACTGTAGGCGGTTGCCTACAATCACCGAAGATACATTGTGTTTCTTCTCGTTGCCGTTCGACAACAACTGGCAGCGTTCACCGGCAACCAGACGCTTGCGATCCTATAGCGTGGCCGACAATGCGACCCAAGCACCTTGGTATATGGCGTGCCATCTATCCCCGGGTAAATTTCAATTACATGTGCAAACGCGGGCATCCTCACAATAACAATAGTGCCCGCCCAATTGCATCCACACAGGTTTGACGCTTTATGCATCGTTGGAAACTCTCTGTGCTGGCCGCTGCGGCCGTCGTCTCGGTCGCACTGCCCGCCTCCGAGGCCTGGGCACTGGCTCTGGGCCGGGTGAACGTGCAATCGGCCCTGGGCGAGCCCTTGCGTGCCGAAGTCGAAATCCCCCAGATCACGGCGGCTGAAGCCGAAGGCCTGCGCGTGGGCGTGGCCTCTCCCGGCGTCTTCCGCACCCAGGGCATGGAGTACAACGCCACGGCCAGCCAGGTGCGCGTCAGCGTGCAGCGTCGCGCGGACGGATCGGCCGTGCTGCGACTCACAAGCACCCAGCCCGTCAACGAGCCCTTTGTCGATCTGGTGATCGACGCCAGCTGGGCCTCGGGCAACCTGCAGCGCAACTACACCCTGCTGCTGGATCCGCCCACCCTGCAAAAGCTGCCGCCTGCCGTGACGGCTGCAGCCCAGGCCTCCGCCCCCGAACCGGGCGCCGCACCGCGCCGCGCCGCGCCGGCCCCCTCGCCAGCTGCCGCAGGCAACACCGAGGAAAGCCGTCCAGCCCCTGCTCCGGCAGCCCCGCGCCGGAGCACCGCATCAGCCCGCGAGCGCGCTGCTGCAGCGCCGGCACCGTCCGAAGCATCCGAGGTCCGCATCAAGACCGGAGACACGGCCGGCCGCATTGCCGCCGCCCACCTGCCCGCAGGCGTTTCGCTGGACCAGATGCTGGTGGCCATGCTGCGCTCCAATCCCAAGGCCTTCATCAACGGCAATGTGAACCGCATGCGCTCCGGCGCCGTGCTCACCGTGCCTGACGAGGCCACGGCACAGGCCACCTCGCCGCGCGAGGCGCGCCAGATCGTTGCAGCCCAGTCCCGGGATTTCAACCAGTTCCGCCGCCAGCTGGCCAGCGCCGCACCGGCCGCGCCCGTGGCATCGGCCAATCGTGAAGCATCGGGCAGCGTCCAGGCCCAGGTCGAAGACCGCAAGCCCTCCACCGCCGCACCCGACAAGCTCACCCTGTCCAAAGGTGCTGTCAAGGGCGTGGAGGCAGACGAGCGCCTGGCCAAGCAAAAGCAGTCCGACGACCAGGCATCGCGCACGGCCGAACTGCAGCGCAACATGTCCGAGCTGAGCCAGATCGCCGCCGCCACCAAGCCCGCCGAAGGTGCTGCTGCAGCACCTGCCTCGGCAGCCGGCGGCACGGCAAACGGCGTGGCTGTGCCGGGCGCGCCGACCGTGCCTGCAGCGCCTGAAGCTGCAGCGCCCCAGACAACGCCCCCGGCCCCGGCGGCGCCTGCCGATGCAGCCGCTGCGGCCGCTGCCGCCACCGCTGCTGCTCCAGACGCCGCAGCCAATGCTGCCGGCCCGGCAGCGCCCGCGGCAGAAGCCGTGCCCGCCACGCCCGCTCCTGCCGAGCCGCCGAAGCCCAAGCCGGCACCCGCCCCCGTCGCACCGATCGCCGAGCCCAGCTTCATCGATACGCTGATGGAAGATCCCACCATCCCGCTGGCCGGCGCCGCCTTGCTGGCCCTGCTGCTGGGCTATGGTGGCTACCGCGTCATGCAGCGCCGCCGCGCTGCCGCAGCCTCCAGCGAAAGCGCCTTTGGCGACAGCCAGCTCGCGGCCGATTCCTTCTTTGGAGCCAGTGGCGGCCAACGCGTGGATACCGGCACATCGAGCCAGCTGTCGGGCACCTCCATGCACTACTCGCCCAGTCAGCTCGATGCCGGCGATGTGGACCCCGTGGCCGAGGCCGATGTCTACCTGGCCTATGGCCGCGACCTGCAGGCAGAGGAAATCCTCAAGGAAGCCCTGCGCACCGATCCCAGCCGCACCGCACTGCACCAGAAGCTGGCCGACATCTACGCCAAGCGCCATGACCGCAAGGCCTTCGAGGCCGTCGCGCAGACCCTGCACGGCCTGACCCAGGGCAAGGGCGTGGACTGGCAGCGCCTGGCCGACCAGGGCCGCATCCTGGACCCGGAAAACGCCCTCTACCAGCCTGCCGGCGCCGCGCCCCTGTCTGCTGCCGCCGTTGCCGGCGGCGCCGCAGCGGCAGCTGCCGGACTGGCGGCCGCCTCGCTGGCCAGCCGCCCCCTGGACATGGAGGCGCACCGCGAAGGCCCTGCCACCCTGCCCATGGACCTGGACATGGACCTCAACATGGACCTGCCCGGCGGCCTGGCCGACGCCAGCCTGCCCGCGCAGCACGCCAGCCCGCTGCCCGCACCGGCCCCCATGCCCAGCGAACAGGACTTCGCTGCGCTGGAGCCCACGCTGCGCGCACCACTGGAGCCCATGCAGCCCGCAGCAAGCGAGGCGCCTCGCATGGATCCCCGCGTGGAGCCGCCTGCTGCATCGCTGGACATGCCCGGCTTCCAGCCCACGGCCCATGCCTCGCTGACGGATGCCCTGAACCACAGCAGCGCCATGAGCGACATGCAGCCGACCGAGATGCTGCCGCTGGACATGCCCGTCACACGGCAGGTCACGGACAGCTTCCCGGCCACGGAACCTTCGCCCCTGACCGGCTCCACCACGGACGACAGCCACGCCAGTACCGATCTGCTGTCGCTGGACGCCATGGAGTTCAACCTGGAAGACCTGGGCACCGAGGCGCCAGCCCAAGCGCCGGCAGCAGCGCATTCGGGCGGCGTGCTGGAAACGGCGGCCAAGGCCAAGCCGGAACCGGCCGAATCGCTGGAATTCGACCTGGGCAGCCTGTCCCTGGACCTGGGCAATGACGCCCCCACGGCCGCAACGCCGCCTTCGGCGCCCGAGGACCCGCTGGCCACCAAGCTCGCCCTGGCCCAGGAATTCAATGCCATCGGCGACAGCGACGGAGCCCGTACACTCATCGAGGAAGTGATCTCCGAGGCCCACGGCGATCTCAAGGCCAAAGCCCAGCGCCTCCTTGCCGAGATAGACTGAAGCCCGACGGCGCCTGCCCAGGCGCCGCGTGCCGGTTTCGCGTGACAGGGTGGTACATGCCACCATGGAAAACTGACAACTTGATGCACACCCAACCCATGCCGGAGGCCTCGCCATGCGCGTAGCCCTCGGCGTCGCCTACAACGGCCAGCGCTACAGCGGCTGGCAAAGCCAGCTGTCTGGCAACACCATTCAAGACCATCTCGAAGCGGCCCTGGGCCGCTTTGCCGCTCAGGAGGTCCACACCCTCTGTGCGGGCCGCACCGATGCCGGAGTGCACGGCCTCATGCAGGTCGTCCACTTCGACACGCCGCTGGACAGGGCCCCGTTCTCCTGGGTCCGTGGCACCAACACCTTCCTGCCGCCGGACATCGCCGTGCAATGGGCCCAGCCCGTGCCCGACTCCTTCCATTCACGGGCCTGCGCCACAGCCAGGCGCTATGCCTATGTGCTGCTGCAGTCGCCCGTGCGGCCCAGCGTGGAGGCCGGGCGTGTGGGCTGGGTGTTCCATGCACTCAATGGTGACGCCATGCAGGCCGCCGCCCAGCACCTGCTGGGAGAGCACGATTTCAGCTCTTTCCGCGCATCGGGTTGCCAGGCCAAATCCCCCGTCAAGACACTGCACCGCCTGTCCATCACCCGCCGCATGGCAGGCGACGGCGCCCAGATGGCCGCGGCCAGCTCCATGCGTCCCGGGGATGCAGCCATGGAATGCTGCTACTGGCGATTCGAGTTCGAGGGCAGCGCCTTCCTTCACCACATGGTGCGCAACATCATGGGCTGCCTGCTCGCCGTAGGCCAGGGCACACACGCGCCGCAGTGGATGCAACAGGTGCTGGAGGCGCGCTCCCGCGATGCCGCCGCGCCCACCTTCTCGCCGGACGGCCTGTACTTTCTGGGTCCCGTATACGATCCTTCATGGGGCCTTCCTTCGCGCAGCCCGGCCTATGATTGGCTCCCGTGAACGAGCAGGCCTTCCCCCATTCTTCAGCCCCCATGCAGCGCACCCGAATCAAGATCTGCGGACTCACCCGCGAACAGGATGTGGACGCAGCCGTGGCCGCCGGCGCCGACGCCGTGGGCTTTGTCCTCTACGCCCCCAGCCCGCGCGCCGTGACGGTGCAGCGTGCCGCCGAGCTGGCGCGGCGCCTGCCGCCCTTCGTGACACCGGTGCTGCTGTTCGTCAATGAAAGCGCCGCCAACGTGATGGCCGCCTGCGCCGCCATCCCGGGCGCCTGCGTGCAGTTCCACGGCGACGAGTCGCCCGAGGACTGCCTTGCCGCCACATCGGGCGGCACCCGCGCCTTCCTGCGCGCCGCGCGCATTCCCCTTGGTCCCGATGCCGCGCGCTTCGACCTCGTAGAATATGCCCAGCGTTACTCGAAAGCCCAGGCCATACTGCTCGACGCCCATGTCGACGGCTATGGTGGTGGCGGAAAAGCATTCAATTGGTCACTCCTTCCACCAAACGTCGCCTCTCACCTCGTTTTGTCTGGTGGACTCACGCCTGCAAACGTGACCGATGGCATCTTGCAAGTGCGCCCGCGAGGACTCTCGCTGGCCGTTGATGTCAGTTCCGGCGTCGAGGCCGATGGTCCCGACGGCAAGCCCCTCAGGGGCATCAAGGACGCCGGCAAGATACACCGATTCATCGCCGCCGTGCGCGCGGCCGATGACCAACTTTTGCAGACAAGCCATGTTCGAATACCAGTACCCTGACGCATCTGGCCACTTTGGCCGCTTCGGCGGCAGCTTTGCCAGCGAAACCCTGACACACGCTCTGACCGAGCTGCGCGACGCCTACGCCAAGTACCAGAACGACCCGGAATTCGTTGCCGAATTCCAGTCCGAGCTGGCCCATTTCGTCGGCCGCCCCTCGCCCGTCTACCACGCGGCGCGCATGTCGCGCGAGATGGGCGGCGCGCAGATCTACCTCAAGCGCGAAGACCTCAACCACACGGGCGCGCACAAGATCAACAACGTGATCGGCCAGGCCATGCTCGCCCGGCGCATGGGCAAGCCCCGCATCATTGCCGAGACGGGCGCCGGCCAGCACGGCGTGGCCACGGCCACCATCTGCGCGCGCTACGGCCTCGAGTGCATCGTCTACATGGGCTCCGAGGACGTGAAGCGCCAAAGCCCCAACGTCTACCGCATGCGCCTGCTGGGCGCCACCGTGGTGCCAGTGGAATCGGGCAGCCGCACGCTCAAGGATGCGCTCAACGAGGCCATGCGCGACTGGGTGGCCAACGTGGACAACACCTTCTACATCATCGGCACCGTGGCCGGCCCCCACCCCTATCCCGCTATGGTGCGCGACTTCCAGAAGGTCATCGGCGAGGAATGCCTCACGCAGATGCCCGAGTTCCTGGGCGCCGACCGCCAGCCCGACGCCGTGGTCGCCTGCGTGGGCGGCGGCAGCAATGCCATGGGCATCTTCCACCCCTACATCCCGTTCGAGAACACGCGCCTGATCGGCGTGGAGGCTGCGGGCGAGGGCCTGGACAGCGGCAAGCACTCGGCCTCGCTGCAGCGCGGCAGCAGCGGCGTGCTGCACGGCAACCGCACCTTCATCCTGCAGGACGAGAACGGCCAGATCACCGAGACGCACAGCATCAGCGCCGGCCTTGACTATCCCGGCGTCGGCCCCGAGCACGCCTGGCTGCAGGAACTGGGCCGCGCCCAATACGTGGGCATCACGGACCAGGAGGCCTTGGACGCCTTCCACTACCTGTGCCGCACCGAAGGCATCATTCCCGCCCTGGAGTCCAGCCATGCCGTGGCCTATGCCATGCAACTGGCCAAGACCATGCGCGCCGACCAGTCCATCCTCGTGAACCTGTCCGGTCGCGGCGACAAGGACATCGGCACCGTGGCCGATCTCTCGGGCGCCGACTATTACGACCGTCCCTCCATGCGCGGGCTCACGGTCAAGGGAGGAGCAGCTCAATGAGCCGCATCACCACGACTTTCACCAAACTTCAGGAAGATGGCCGCAAGGCCCTGATCCCCTACATCACCGCGGGCTTCCCGTTCGCGGCCATAACGCCGTCGCTGATGCACGGCATGGTGGAGGCTGGCGCCGATGTGATCGAGCTGGGCGTGCCCTTCTCGGACCCCATGGCCGACGGCCCCACCATCCAGAAGGCTGGCGACCGTGCCATCGCCAACGGCGTGGGCCTGGTGCAGGTGCTGGCCTATGTGCGCGAGTTCCGCCAGAAGAACCAGACCACGCCCGTGGTGCTGATGGGCTATGCCAACCCGGTGGAGCGCTACGACCAGATCCACGGCAAGGACCGCTTCGTGGACGATGCGGCCGAAGCCGGCGTCGACGGCCTGCTCATCGTGGACTACCCGCCCGAGGAGTGCGAGGCATTCGCCGCGCAACTGCGTGCGCGCGACATGGACCTCATCTTCCTGCTGGCACCCACGTCCACCACCGAGCGCATGCAGCAGGTGGCGCGCGTGGCCAGCGGCTATGTCTACTACGTCTCGCTCAAGGGCGTGACCGGCTCGGGCGCGCTCGACACGGCAGCCGTGGAAGCCATGCTGCCGCGCATCCGCGAGCATGTGAGCATTCCCGTGGGCGTGGGCTTCGGCATCCGCGACGCGGCCACGGCACAGGCCATCGGCCGCGTGGCCGATGCGGTGGTGATCGGCAGCCGCATCATCGAGATGCTGGACGGCCAGCCCCACGAAAAGATCGTCCCCCTGACCATCGACTTCCTGCGCGGCGTGCGCAAGGCACTCGACGCGTAGGTCGCATAATGCAGCCCTTGCATGCGGCCCGGTGCCGCATGCCCTGCGCCTGAAAAGGAAACACCATGTCCTGGCTTGAAAAACTCCTGCCTGCCAAAATCCAGCAAACCAACCCTACGGATCGCCTCCAGCAGATCCCCGAAGGTCTGTGGATCAAGTGCCCGAGCTGCGAGACCGTGCTCTACAAGGCCGATCTGGAGAAAAACCAGAACGTCTGCCCCAGCTGCAGCCACCATCACCGCATCGGCGCGCGCGCCCGCCTGAACCATTTCCTGGATGCCGAAGGCCGCTATGAGATCGGCCAGGAAGTCATTCCTGTCGACGCCCTGAAGTTCAAGGACAGCCGCAAGTACCCCGAGCGCCTCAAGGAAGCGCTGGAGAACACCGGCGAGACCGATGCCCTGGTCGTCATGGGCGGCGCCATCAAGAGCGTCAACGTGGTCGCAGCCTGCTTCGAGTTCGAATTCATGGGCGGCTCCATGGGCTCCGTGGTCGGCGAGCGCTTCGTGCGTGGCGTCGAGACCGCCATCGAGCAGAAGGTCCCCTTCATCTGCTTCACCGCCACCGGCGGCGCGCGCATGCAGGAAGGCCTGCTGAGCCTGATGCAGATGGCCAAGGCCAACGCCGCGCTCACACGCCTGGCCAAGAAGGGCCTGCCCTACGTCTCGGTGCTGACCGACCCCACCTTCGGCGGCGTCTCCGCCAGCTTCGCCTTCGTGGGAGACATCGTCATTGCCGAGCCCAAGACCCTGGTCGGCTTCGCCGGCCCGCGCGTGATCGAAACCACGGTGCGCGTGAAGCTGCCCGAAGGCTTCCAGCGCGCCGAGTTCCTGCAGGACAAGGGCGCCGTGGACATGATCGTGGACCGCCGCGAACTGCGCGACCGCATCGCCGCATCGCTTGCCATGCTGCAGCGCCTGCCGGCCGACGCTGTTCAGTAAAGCCTCGCGCAGACACAGAAAAGCCGCCGCAGGTGGGTGCCTGCGGCGGCTTTTTCACGTCCGGGAAACTGGGGAAATCAGGCCAGCAGCATCAGGCCAGAGCCCTGGATATAGCCCAGCACCATCAGCGCAATCTGCAGCAGCACCAGGGCCACCAGTGCCGACAGATCGATACCGCCGATCAGGGGCACGATGCGGCGAATGGGCCGCAGCATGGGCTCGGACAGGCGCTGCAGCACGCCGTACATCGGCGACTGCGGCTGCACCCACGACAAGATGACATAGATCAGCAGCACGCCCACCATGCCCGACAGCGCCACGCGCGCCAGGCCGCACAGGGCCAGCCACGGCAAGGCGACCACATTGGACTGCCCGCCCATCAGCAGCCACAGCAGCACGAACTGCAGCATCTGCAGCAGGAAGGCCGCGATCAGGCTGGACATGTCCCAGCGCCCGGCCGGCTTGATGACGCGGCGCAGCGGCATCACGATCCAGTCGGACAGCGCAAACACCAGTTGGCCGACCGGGTTGCCGAAGGGAATGCGCTGGGCCTGCATGTACATGCGCAACAGGCAGACGCCGGTCAGCAGGCCAACGACCACATCGAGCAAAAAGGAAACGATCTGAAAAAGCATGGCGTTGTAGGACTGCGAGAGGAAGATCGGACCACGGCCAGCCGGCCTTGGCACAGCATGGGATGATAGCTGCCGCATCCCGCCCATCACATGACCGCCCATACCGCACTGCACTCCCTGCCGCTTTTCCCCCTGGGCAGCGTCCTTTTTCCCCAAGGCCTGCTGAGCCTTCGCGTCTTCGAGGTCCGCTACCTCGACATGATCCGCAAGTGCGAGCGCACGGGAGCCCCCTTCGGCGTGGTGGCATTGCAGGCCGGCAGCGAAGTGCGCAAGGCCGGTGCGGCCGCCGAGCAGCTGCATGCCGTGGGCACGCTGGCACGCATCGTCCAGCTGCAGCAGCCCCAGCCCGGCCTGCTGCACCTGCAGTGCGAGGGCACGCAGCGCTTTCGCATGCAGGATCACCGGCAGCTGCCCCACGGCCTGTGGGTGGCCGATGTGCAGTTGCTGCCTGCCGACACCGCCGTCCCCGTCCCCGATCACCTGCTCGCCACGGCCCAGGCCCTGTCCCAGGTGCTGATGCAGCTGCACGCACGATCCACCGACGCCGACCATGCCCGGCTGCCCAGCGCCGAACAGATGGGCGACTGCGGCTGGGTGGCCAACCGCTGGACCGAGCTGCTGCCCCTGCCCGTGTCCATCAAGCAGCAACTGATGGCCTTGGACAGCCCGCTGGTGCGGCTGGAGCTGGTGGCGGATGTGCTGGAACGCAGCGGCATAGGCAATTCACAGGGGACGGCGCCCGGCCCCCCGCCCGCTGCGCACTGACGAATTGGCGGTCCTGCGGCGTCATACCGCAGCAAGGTCCGGCACATTGACGGCACCACGCACCGAAGCGCGGCAAAAAACTTAAAATCGCGGATTCAGCCCGCCAGCTGCGGGGCCTGCCGGTGGCATTTGCTGCTGCCGCTGCATTTTCCAGCCCTTCCCGCCTGGCTTTTTTTCGGCTTTCCCCGATTTCCCCCTCCGGCTTTTTTCCGGCCCCTCGGCGTTTTGCGCTGGCGCTCATTGTCATGACCGAACACAACACACCATCTGCAGCGGACCAGACCGCTCCCCAGGACGAAAACCAACTCATCGCCGAGCGCCGCGAAAAACTCAAGGCCCTGCGCGAACAGGTGCGTGAACAGGGCGGCGTGGCCTTCCCCAACGACTTCAAGCCGGCCGACCGCGCCGAGGCCCTGCAGCAGGCCCATGCCGACAAGAGCGCCGAGCAGCTCGACGCCGAATCCGTGCAGGTCAGCCTGGGCGGCCGCATGATGCTCAAGCGCGTCATGGGCAAGGCCAGCTTCGCCACCATCCAGGACGGATCGCTGGGCCCCACGCACGGCCGCATCCAGCTGTACATCACGCGCGACACCGTGGGCGAGGAGGTCTATGCGGCCTTCAAGCGCTGGGACCTGGGCGACATCCTGGGCGCCGAAGGCACGCTGATGAAGACCAAGACCGGCGAGCTGTCGGTCAAGGTGCAGACGCTGCGCCTGCTCACCAAGAGCCTGCGCCCCATGCCCGACAAGTTCCACGGCATGGCCGATCTGGAGCAGAAGGTGCGCCAGCGCTACGTGGACCTGATGATGGACGAGCAGGCCCGCCGCCGCTTCATCGCGCGCAGCAAGGCCGTCTCGGGCATCCGCGAATTCATGGTGGAGCATGGCTTCCTGGAAGTGGAGACGCCCATGCTGCATCCCATTCCCGGCGGCGCCAACGCCAAGCCCTTCGTCACCCACCACAACGCGCTGGACCAGGAGATGTACCTGCGCATCGCGCCCGAGCTGTACCTCAAGCGCCTGGTGGTCGGCGGCTTCGAGCGCGTGTTCGAGATCAATCGCAACTTCCGCAACGAAGGCATCTCGGTGCGCCACAACCCCGAGTTCACCATGATGGAGTTCTACGCGGCCTACTGGAACTACCGCGACCTGATGGACTACACCGAGGCACTGGTGCGCGACGCCGCGCAAAAGGCCGTGGGCACGCTGCAGCTGACCTACGGCGGCAAGCCCGTGGACCTGTCCCAGCCCTTCCAGCGCCTGACCATTCCCGAGGCCATCGTCAAGTTCACCGAAGCCGGTGACAAGGTGGCCGACCGCGAATGGCTGACCAATGCCCTGCGCAAGCTGGGCATGACGGAAGAAAAGGACCGCCTGTCCACCCGTACCCTGGCCAGCCTGCAGGTGCTGTACTTCGAGGAAGTGGTCGAGGAAAAGCTCTGGCAGCCCACCTTCATCATGGAGCACCCCACCGAGATCTCGCCGCTGGCACGCGCCAATGACGAGCGCCCCGAAGTCACCGAGCGCTTCGAGCTGTACATCACGGGCCGTGAATTCGGCAACGGCTTCTCCGAACTCAACGACGCCGAGGACCAGGCCGCGCGCTTCAACGCCCAGGTCCAGGCCAAGGACGGCGGCGACGACGAAGCCATGTACTTCGACCACGACTTCGTGCGTGCCCTCGAGTACGGCATGCCCCCCACGGGCGGCTGCGGCATCGGCATCGACCGCCTGATGATGCTGCTGACCGACAGCGCCAGCATCCGCGACGTGATCCTGTTCCCCGCCCTGCGCCGCGAACAATAAACCCCCGGCATCCAGCGCCTGCGCGCATGGCCAACTGAAGCCGCCTGCGTTCCCTTGGGAGCCAGGCGGCTTTTCCCTATACTGGCTCGCCATGCACATCCCCACCTACTGGGCGCAGGCGCGCCTGCGGCATGAAAGCCGCCCCACCCACGGCATCACCGTCCAGCGCTGGGGATGGTCCGACACCAGCCAGGAGGCTGCCCAGGCCCACGCCCAGGAGCGTGCCGCCAAGGCCCTGCAAGACGCCCGCAATGCGGCGCTACCCCCAGGCGAGCCGCGCATGGAATGGAAGAACGAGTACGCGCTCGACGGCGTCACCACCCCCATACGCGAAGAAGTCCTGCAGCGCCGCGACGGCACGGTGATGACGCGCAACAGCTACGGCGCCCACTGCCTGAACACCGAGCGCGTGGCCATCGCCGATATCGACCTGCCCGAGCCGCCCAGCGCTGTGCGCTTTCCCGTCGTGACCCTGCTTTTGCTGGCTTCGGCCGCCACCTGGCTGGCCCGGCTGGCACCGCACAAGAACAATTCGAGGATGGTGGCCACGGCGCTGGTCGTGCTGCTGCTGTTCCTGGCCATGCGGCGCGTGCAGCGCTGGTGGGAGGCGCGGCAGGCGCGCCGGCGCGCGGCCACGGACTCGCCGTCCGCACGCGCCATGGAGCGCGTACAGGCCTTCCACCAAAGCCATGCCGACTGGGGGCTGCGCGTCTATGAAACGCCCAAGGGCCTGCGTGTCATCGTCACGCATACCGATTTCGCACCCGACGACCCTGCCGTCGCGCAGTTGTTCGACGCCTTGCAGGTGGACCCGCTCTATGCCCTGCTGTGCGAGCGCCAGCAGTGCTTTCGCGCCCGCGTATCGGGCAAGCCCTGGCGCATGGGCCTGACCGGACTGTCCACCTCGCTGCGCCGCTGGCCCCAGCCCGAGCAGACGCGGCAAGAGCGCCGCCAGTGGGCGCTTGCCTATGACGAAAAAGCCCAGGGCTTTGCAGCTTGCAGGCTGCTGCAGCAACTGGGCAACCCACGCCTGTGTGCGGCCGCCGACGCCTTCGTGCAATGGCACGACGAAGCCAGCCGGGCCCGCACGGACCTGCCCCTGGCCTGAAGAAAGCCGGGCATCCACAATCGCACACGAATACAACGACCGACTTACACTGGCGCCACCCCCATGCCGCGTACTGCGCAGCCCCCTGACCCATTTCTGGTCTCACAACCCTGAAGGCCATGCCCGCTGCCCCACCACCTTCGCCCACCGACAGCACCGACTCTCCCGCCATCGAGCCCACCGGAGCGCGCTTCGCCAAGCCGACGGACGAGGCATCGCCGTTTTGCGTGCTGGTCGTGGAAGACCAGGCCTCGGTACGCACCAGTCTGGTCAGCGAGCTGCTGCATGCGGGCGTGACCCGCGTGCTGGAGGCTGCCGATGGCCCCAGCGCCCTGGCACTGTTCCGCGAGCAGCGCCCCGACCTCGTGCTGCTCGACATCCGTTTGCCGGGCGAGGACGGCTACTGGGTGGCCCGCCAGCTGCGCGAGGCCGAGCCGGGCGAGTGGACGCCCGTCATCTTCCTGTCCGGACTGGACAATGACCTGGACGTGTGGCGCGGCATCGAGGCCGGAGGCGACGACTACCTGGTCAAGCCCGTCAAGCCCATCGTGCTCGTGGCCAAGCTGCGCGCCATGCGCCGCCTGCTGGACATGCGCCGGCGCCTGGTATCGCTGTCGGCCGAGCTGCATGAGGCCAACCAGAAGCTCAACGAAATGGTCGAGCTCGACCAGCTCACGGGCCTGGTCAACCGCCGAGGCTTCGACCGCATCCTGCATGCCGAGATCGCCTCGGCCCGCCGCGAGGGCCAGCCGCTGACGCTGATGCTCTGCGACCTGGACCATTTCAAGCGCTACAACGACACCTATGGCCACGTGCATGGCGATGAATGCCTGAAACAGATAGGCCGCCTGCTGCGCGAGGTCTGCGTGCGCCCGCGTGACGTGGCGGCGCGCTATGGCGGCGAGGAATTCGCGCTCATCCTGCCGCGCACGCCACGCTCGGGGGCCATGACGTTCGCGCGTGCCGTGGGCCAGATGCTGCGCGTGCTGCGCATACGCCACCCCGACTCACCCCATGAATCGGGCCTCACGCTGTCGGGCGGCATCACCACCTGCGTCCCCGACGAATACACCAGCGCCGAAGCCATGCTCATGCGCGCCGACCAGGCCCTGTACGCGGCCAAGGCGCAGGGGCGCGACCGCTTCTTCAGCTTCGAGATGCAGATGGACACGGTGGAGCAGCGCCGCACCTGACTGCCGGGCCTTGCGCCTGCGCTTACGATCGCAGCTCAATGCCGGGCGCGCGCAAGCCGCGCATCCGGGTCCTGAATGCGGATTGCTGTTTCCTGAATGTTTGAAGTTATGCGTCGTTTTCAAGCGCACCTGCCCGCCTGGATGCAGGATTGGCTGGAGTTCATCATCCCCGGTGCCCAGATCCTGCTGATCATCGGTGCGGCCTGGCTGCTCAATCGCCTGGTTCGCCGACTGATCGCACGCGCGGGCAGGCACTACGGCCTGCCGCCGGAGCTGCTGGTGCCGCTGCGCGGCGTGTTCCGCTGGATTCTCATCGCCGCCACCGTGCCGCTGGTACTGGAGCGCCTGGGCGTCTCGGCCACCGTGCTGTGGACGGCCTTCACCGGTTTTGCCACCGTGGGCGCCGTGGCCTTCTTTGCGGCCTGGAGCGTGCTGTCCAACCTGTTCTGCGCCCTGCTCATCGTCATCGTCGGGCCCTTTCGCCTGGGCGACTACATCGAGGTGCTGGACACGGCCGAAAAGCCCGGTGCCAAGGGCCGCGTGATCGACATCAACATGCTCTACACCACCTTGCAGGACGCCCATGCGCCCGATGGCTCACCCAATCTGCTGCAGATCCCCAACTCGCTGATCTTCCAGCGCGTGGTCCGGCGCTGGAAGGGGGGCCTGGGCGCGGATGGCGAGCATGCCAGCCATGGCGAGGAGGAGCGCGCCATCCGGCTGACCACGCCGCATGATGCCCAGCCCTCGCAGCCTCCCATGTACACGACCAACTAAGGCCGGCACCCCATGAAAAAGCCGCCGCCCGGCAAAGGGACGGCGGCTTTGTCATTGGGCAGCGCCTCAGGGCTTGCGCGGCCGGACCTTGCTGGCGGCCAGCTTGGCGTTGGTGCGCGCCTGCTCTACATCCTGGGCGCGCGCCAGGGCCACGCCCATGCGGCGCTTGACGAAGCTCTCTGGCTTGCCAAACAGGCGCAGGTCCGTGCCCGGCACGGCCAGGGCCTCGTCCACGCCGTCGAACACCAGGCCTTCGGCATCCTGCCCGCCATAGATCACGGCGCTGGCGCCGGGATTGCGCAGCGAGGCATCCACGGGCAGGCCCAGGATGGCGCGCGCATGCAGCTCGAACTCGCTTTGCCACTGCGTGGCCAGCGTGACCAGCCCCGTGTCGTGCGGGCGCGGCGAGACTTCGCTGAACCAGACCTGCTCGCCCTTGACGAACAGCTCCACGCCAAACAGGCCCAGGCCGCCCAGGTCATCGGTCACCGCCTTGGCGATGTCGCGCGACTTCTGCAGCGCCGCCGGGTGCATGGGATGGGGCTGCCAGCTTTCCACATAGTCGCCGGACTGCTGGATGTGGCCGATAGGATGGCAGAAATGCGTCTGCACCTGGCCGTCCGCACCCTTGGCGCGCACCGTGAGCTGGGTGATTTCGTAGTCGAAGTCGATGAAGCCTTCGACGATCACACGGCCATGGCTCACGCGGCCGCCGGCCATGGCGTAGTCCCAGGCCTTGGTCACGTCGTCCGGGCCGTCCAGCTTGCTCTGGCCCTTGCCCGAGCTGCTCATCACGGGCTTGACCACGCAGGGGAAACCGATGGCGGGCTGGCCATCCGTGCCGTCGATGGCAGCCTGCAGTTCCTGCTGCGAATCACAGAAGCGGTAAGGGCTGGTGGCCAGGCCCAGCGTCTCGGCGGCCAGGCGGCGAATGCCTTCGCGGTCCATGGTCAGGCGCGCGGCGCGGGCCGTGGGGATCACGGTGACCACGCCTGCCGCTTCCAGCTCTTCGAGCATGGGCGTGGCAATGGCCTCGATCTCGGGCACGACCAGGTGGGGTTTCTCGGCCTCGATCAAGGCCTTGAGCTGGGCCGGATCGCTCATGGTGATGGTGCGTGCGTGGTGGGCCACCTGCTGACCGGGCGCGTTCTCGTAGCGGTCCACGGCAATGGTTTCCACGCCCAGGCGCTGCAGCGCGATCAGCACTTCCTTGCCGAGTTCGCCGCTGCCCAGCAGCATGACTTTGGTGGCATGGGGGGAGTAAGGGGTTCCAAGGGTGGTCATCTGCGCGTCCGGTGAGCCAGGCAGAGCCTGGGCAAGATAAGAAAGAAAGGGAGGCAGGCCTGCACGGCCCGCAGCAGCCCCCGATCATAGGACGCCGACGCAGGCGCCGCCTACAAACCCAGCGCCTGCGCGAGGTTGCACCGCGCCCGCGCCTCCAGCCGTTGCCGGAACCAGTCAGTGCAGTAGATGGCCTCGCGCTGCATGAAGCCCTGCAGCACCTCGCGGCGCTTGGCGCGGTACAGCGGCAAGGGCACCCATTCGTACTCGGCCCGCACCTGTACCTCGTACTCGGCAAACCGCAGAGGGTCGGCCGCGAGAATGCCCAGGTCGGCATCCACCAGCAGTTGGGCGTCGATCCCGGACGGCTGTGCCGCGTGGCAGGTCGCCATGATCAGGCCGTGCACGCGCCCGGCCACCTCCGCCGGCAGGCCCTGCCCGCGCACCACGGCCACGGCCCAGTCGGCGCTGCGCGCCTCGTTGTCCTTGGCCTGGGTTTCGTAGACGGCATCATGGAACCACAGCGCCAGCGCCACCTCGCCGGGGTGCGCGGCCAGGCCCAGCGCCGGCTGCAGCAGGCCCATGGCCTCGCCTAGATGCTGCAGCGTGTGGTAGTGGCGCTGGGGCTCGCTGTAGCTTTGCAGCAGCTCGGCCAGCACAGGCTGCGGCGCGCTGGCGCCCAGTGCGGACCAGGCATGCTGCCAAGATGCCTGCCAGGTCTGCAGCGATGCATCGTTTGCGCTGGGCATTTCGGCCCCTGGTCCAGCCTGGGTCATCGCCTGCTCCTTGGGTCTTCAGAAGATGCCGGGTGCCAGAGCCCGCAACGGCGCACCCGCCGGTGACAGCAGCCAGGCCAGCAGGCCGCAGTTGATCCCCACAGTGATCCAGAATACCAACTGGAACGAGGCCTTGCTGGACTTGTGCCGCAGCAGCCCTTGCGCGAGCAGCGCGCCAGGCCAGCCGCCCAGCAGCGCCAGCAGGTGCAGGCGGCCTTCGCTGGTACGCCAGCGGTCGTGCACGGCGGCGGACTTGTCGAATCCGTAGACCATGAAGGTCACCAGGCTTGCCGCCGCATACAGGCCGACCAGTGCCCAGGGCATGCGGCCAATCCAGGCAACGGCCATCAGCACGCAGAAGAAGGCAGCGGCCAGCCCCACTGCCACCTGGCCTCGCACAGTTGACTGAGGCCGCGAGGACATGCCGGCACGGCGTCGCCGCGCAGGCTGCGGATGGCCGCTCCTGGACTCGCCAATGAAGGCGACATCCTGCGCGCGCCATTTCCCCTGGGCGTTGCGGCCGGGCACGTAGCTGACGCGCTCGCCCCCCTCGGGCCTGCGGCGGCGATCGGTGAAGGACTTGATGTGGACAAAGACCGGCGCCCCGCCGCCATCGGGCTCGATGAAGCCGAAGCCCTGCTCGTCCTTCCAGCCGGTGATGCGCCCCTGTTGCCGCATGGCGGGCTCAGTGGCGGCCAGCGGCGGCCGGCGACGCAGCAGGCTTGCGGGGCTCGCCCAGGCAAATGCCTATGTCGCGCGCCATGGTGAGCAGGCCGTGGTCCAGCGGCACGGTGCGCTGGGTGTTGGCCACGCGTGAGATTTCCACGCTGCCGATCTGCCCGCCCTGCAGCGTGACCATGCGCCCAAAGCCGCCGGACAGCACCAGCTGCGCCGCATGGTGGCCGTACTGGGTGGCCAGCACGCGGTCAAAGGGAGTGGGGTCGCCGCCGCGTTGCACATGGCCCAGCACCGTGGTGCGCACCTCGCTCCTGAGATGGGGCTGCAGGCGCTCGCGCAGCACATGGCCGACGCCGCCCAGGCGTACGGGGTCCGGGCTTTGCTCTATGCGCTCACGCACCGTGAGGCTGGCACCGCTTTCCTTGGCGCCCTCGCCGATGCAGATGATGGTGTAGCGCTGGCGCTGCTCGCGCATGCGGCAGAAATCCACGATGGCCTGCAGGTCGTAGTCGATCTCGGGCAGCAGGATGACGTCGGCCGCACCGGCAATGCCGGCCTCCAGCGCCAGCCATCCGGCATGGCGCCCCATGGTCTCGACGATCATCACGCGGTGGTGGCTGTTGGCCGTGCTCTCGATGCGGCGCAGCGCCTCGGTGGCCGTGGCCACGGCGGTGTCGAAGCCAAAGCTGCGCTCGCAATTGGCAATGTCGTTGTCGATGGTCTTGGGCACGCCCACGCAGGTCAGGCCCACCTGTCCGGCCAGGCCATGCGCCAGGCTCATGGTGCCGTCACCGCCGATGGCCACCACCACGTCCAGTCCCAGCGCCCGGACATTGCGACCCACATGCTCCAGCGTGGCCTCATCGCGCAGGGGATTGGCGCTGTTGCTGGTGCCCAGGATGGTGCCGCCCACATGCAGGATGCCCGAGACCTCGTCCCAGCCCAGGGGCTTGACGCCGGGCGGGTCGAGCATCAGGCCCTCGAAGCCATCGGCAATGCCCAGCACCTCGCACTGGCCGTGGTTGATCAGGGACTTGGTGACCGCACGGATCACCGCATTCAGGCCGGGGCAGTCGCCACCTCCGGTCAGCACGCCAACGCGCATGGGAAAACTCTCCTGTGAAAACACTTGGCGTGCGCGTCCTCCATGGCCCGCACAGCCTTTGCAAGGCCCGCCAGCCCTCAGCCGGCCAGCCGCTGCGCTCGTCAATCCATCAAGGCAGCAGGTCCAGCGCCTGGAGGTAGGCCGGCTGGCGCATGAGATCGTCCCAGGGCTGGGGCACGGTCTCCGGCAGCAGGGCCAGGCGGCGCGATTCGCTGTCGGCATCGGGCTGCCAGCGGCCACTGCGCTGCGCGGCCTCCATGCCGGCCAGCAGCTCGTCCACATGCTCGCCCAGGCCCAGGCTCTGGTTGCACAGCAGCACCATGTCACAGCCGGCCTCCAGCGCGGCCAGGGCTGCGTCGGTGTAGCCGATGAGTTGCCCGTCGATGCGGCGCGCGCCCTCCATGCTCAGGTCGTCGCTGAAGATGGCGCCGTCGTAGCGCAGACGGCTGCGCAGGATATCCTTGAGCCACTTGGCGGAAAAACCGGCCGGGCGCTTGTCCACCTTGGGGTAGATCACATGGGCCGGCATCACGGCCGTGAGCACGCTGGACAGCCAGGGATAGGGCGCGGCATCCTCGCCCAGGATGGCGGTCAGGCTGCGGCCATCGACCGGAATGTCCACATGCGAATCGGCCTTGACGAAGCCGTGGCCGGGAAAGTGCTTGCCGCAGTTGCCCATGCCGGCCTGCAGCAGGCCGTGCATGAGGCTGCGGGCCAGCGCCGCCACCACGCGCGGGTCGCGGTGGAAGCTGCGGTCGCCGATGACGCTGCTGGCACCGTAGTCAAGGTCCAGCACCGGGGTGAAGCTGAAATCCACGCCGCAGGCACGCAGTTCGGTGCCCAGCACGTAGCCGGCCGCCGTGGCGGCGTTCATGGCAGCCAGGGCGCCGCTGCCTTCGCGCTGCTTGCTGCCCTTGCCGTCGTCCATCCACATCTGGCCGAAGGCGCGCATGGGCGGCAGATGCGTGAATCCGTCGGCACGAAAACGCTGCACGCGCCCGCCCTCGTGGTCCACGCAGATCAGCAGGTCGGCTTTGACGCCCTTGATATCGGCGCACAGCTGCACCAGTTGCTCGCGGCTTTCCCAGTTGCGGGCGAAGAGGATGATGCCGCCGACCAGCGAATGCGCAAGACGCCGGCGGTCCGCGTCGGTGAGCGCCTTGCCGGCGATGTCGATGATCAGGGGTGCGTGCTCGGTCATGCTATGAATCCTGTGGAGTCAAAAAAGCCAGCGCTGCGCCGGCCGGGTGTCAGGCGCGGCGCTCGACCACGCAGAAGCTGGCCGCGTAGTCGCTCTCGTCGGTCACGGACAGGTGCACCTGCAGGTTCCGTGCCTCGAACCATTCCTTGAGCGCGCCGTGCAGCACGATGGCTGGCTGGCCACTGGGCAGCTTGACGACCTCGCAGCTGCGCCAGGTCATGGGCATGACCATGCCCATGCCTATGGCCTTGGAAAAGGCCTCCTTGGCGGAAAAGCGCGTGGCGACGAAGCGGATGCCGCGCTCGGGCCAGCGCGCGCGGCGGGCTCGCCAGGTGGACAGTTCGCCTTCGGCCAGCACCTTCTCGGCGAAACGGTCGCCGTGGCGCTCCAGGCTGGCGCGGATGCGGCGCACGTCGCAGATGTCGGTACCGATGCCGTAGATCATGGATTCGCTCCGCGAAAGCTTCAGGCGCGCGCCGCCATGCCCTGGTCTATGCACTGCTGGTAGGCGCGCACGGTTTGGGCGTAGCCCAGCTCCAGCGCGTCGGCGATCAGCGCATGGCCGATGGAGACTTCGAGCAGGCCCGGCACGCGCGCCACGAAGGCGGCCAGGTTGTCGCGGCTGAGGTCATGGCCGGCATTGATGCCCAGCCCGGCGTCCAGCGCAGCCTGGGCCGCCGCCGCGTAGGCCTGCAGTTGAACTTCCTGGTCTGCCGTGCCCCAGGCGGCCGCATAGGGCTCGGTGTACAGCTCGACCCGGTCGGCGCCCGCGGCGCGCGCAGCGGCCATCTGTGCGGGAACCGGGTCCATGAACAGGCTGACGCGCACGCCGAGTTGGCGGCATTCGGCGATCAGCGGCTTCAGGCGCTCGGCATCCTGCGGGAAGTTCCAGCCATGGTCGCTGGTGAACTGGTCCTCGCTGTCGGGCACGAAGGTGGCCTGGTGCGGGCGCGTGGCCCGGATGAAGTCCATCAGGTTCTGCGTCGGGTTGCCCTCGATGTTGAACTCCGCCTGCGGCCAATGCTTCATCAGCGCATGCAGTTCATAGACATCTTCGCTGCGGATATGGCGCTGGTCGGGACGCGGATGGATGGTGATGCCCTGGGCACCGGCCTCCAGGCAGATGCGCGCGGCGCGCGTCACGCTGGGAATGCCCAGATGGCGCGTGTTGCGCAGCAGCGCAACCTTGTTGACATTGACCGACAGCGCCGTGCGCTGCGAAGCGTGGGAAAGATTCATAGCGATTGCAGATCCATCATCAGCTGGCGGGTGCGCAGCATGGGACTGCCGCAATGGTATTGCAGCAAGGCCCTCAGTTGGGGCTTGAGGGCCAGCGCCGCCTCGGGCTGGGCCACCACATGCAGTGTGGCGTTGAAGGCCTGCCGTGCCTGCAGCGCGCTCTCAATGGCCTGCCATTGCGCAGCGCCCAGCACGGCGCGCTCGCCCTGCAGCGCCGGGCGCAGGCCGCCTTCGGCCACCAGCGCATAGCGACGCCCCTCGGCCAGCGGCGCCAGCGTGGCGCTTTCCTCATTCAAGGCAGGCAGATGGCCCAATTCGCGCAGCAGCAGCAGCTCGAAGGTGCGCAGCACGGGCTCGATGGCATCGCCATGCTGGCCTGCCAGCACGCGCACCACGCCGGCATAGATGTCGAACAGCGCCGCGTAGGGATCGTCGCGCGCCAGCAGGCGCATCAGCAGCTCGTTGAGGTACAGGCCCGACAGCAGGGCGTCACCCTGGGGCATGACATGCCCGCCCACCCACTCTGCGCCCTTGAGGGTATGGATCTCGCCATTGCCCTCGCCGCCCAGGCTGTAGCTCAGGCTCAGCGGCTGCAGCGGCAGCAGCACGGGGCGAAAGTTCGAGGTCGGCCGCTTGACGCCCTTGGCCGCCAGCGCCACGCGGCCCCGGTGACGCGTGAAGACCTCAAGGATCAGGCTGGACTCGCTCCAGTCGTAGCTGTGCAGGACGAAGGCCGGCTCGTCCGAGACACGCTTTGCGCTAGCCATGGACGCAGGGCCTTGCGGTAAGGGTGCTCACTCGTAGCCGAACGAACGCACGCGGGCTTCGTCGTCGGCCCAGCCGGAGCGGACCTTGACCCAGACTTCGAGGAAGACCTTGGCATCCATGAGCTTTTCCAGCTCCTGGCGCGCCTCGGTGCTGATGCGCTTGAGGCGCTCGCCCTTCTCTCCGATGATCATGGCCTTGTGGCCGTCGCGCTCGACCACGATGGTGGCCGCCACGCGGATGAAACGCTTGTGCTGCTTGCTGGCCTCTTCCTCGAACTTGTCGATGACCACCGTGGAGGTGTAGGGCAGCTCGTCGCCCGTGAATCGGAACAGCTTCTCGCGCACGGTCTCCGAGGCGAGGAACTTCTCGCTGCGGTCGGTCAGCTCGTCGGCGGCGTACATCCAGTCCTGCTCGGGCAGGTACTTCTCGCAGATGCCGAACAGGCGCTCGATGTCTCCCTTGTTCTTGGCCGACATGGGCACGAACTCGGCGAACGGATGGCGCTCCTGCATGCCCTTGAGCCAGGGGGCGATCTCGGCACGGCGGCCCACGGTGTCCAGCTTGTTGGCAATCAGCAGCGTGGGGATGCCGGGCTTGAACAGCGACAGCACCTTGGCATCGGCCAGCGTGAACTGGCCGGCTTCCACGACGAACAGGATCAGGTCCACGTCGCCGATGGCGCCCATCACGGTCTTGTTGAGCGACTTGTTCAGTGCCGTGCTGTGCTTGGTCTGGAAACCCGGCGTATCGACAAAGATGAACTGCGTCGCGGCGCGCGTGCGAATGCCCGTGATGCGGTGGCGCGTGGTCTGCGCCTTGCGCGAGGTGATGCTGATCTTCTGGCCCACCAGCGCATTCATCAGCGTGGACTTGCCCACATTGGGCTTGCCGACGATGGCGATCAGGCCGCAGCGCTGCGGGCCGGCCGGCACCTCGGGTGCCGGGGCGTCATCAGCAGCGGATGCCGTGCGAGCTGCGCCAGCGCCGGGCTTGGCCGCAGCCAGCAGGGCGTCGAGTTCGGCGGCGGTCTGTGCCGGCGCCGGGGGTTTGTCTTGGTTCATGCGTGTCTTGCTTTCAATAGTTCCAGCATGGCTGTGGCAGCCGTCTGCTCGGCGGCCCTGCGCGAGGCACCCGTTCCCCGGGCCTGCAGTTGCAACTCGGCAATCGCGCAGGCCACCTCGAAGGTCTGGCGATGGGCGGCGCCCGTGGTGGCAACCACTTCGTACTGCGGCAGCTTCATGCGCCGCCCCTGCAGCCATTCCTGCAGGGCCGTCTTCGCATCCTTTTCGGCTGCGCGCATGTGGGGGTTGATGTCCACGCCCTCGAAGAGATGGTGTACCACCTTCTCGCCCGCAGCGTAGCCGGCGTCCAGATACACTGCGCCGATCAGGGCCTCGACCGCATCGGCCAGGATGGAGGGGCGTTGCTTGCCGCCCGACTTGGATTCGCCTTCGCCCAGGCGCAGCAGATCGGGCAACTGCAGCCTCAGCGCGATCTGGTGCAGCGTGCCTTCCTTGACCAGGTTGGCGCGCACGCGGGACAGATCGCCCTCGGGCATGGAACTGAGCCGCTGGTAGAGCAGGCTGGAAATGGCAAGATTCAGCACCGAGTCACCGAGGAATTCCAGGCGCTCGTTGTTGTCTGCCGAGAAACTGCGGTGCGTGACGGCACGCTGCAGCAATGCAGGCTCGGCAAATTGATGCTGCAGCCTCAGCTGCAGCGCATTCAGTAAGGGAGGCACCTATTGGGTCTGCTTCTTAAAACGGTAAGTCAGGTAGGCGGGGCCCACGAGATGGATCTCGCGCGAATATTCGAACCCCACCACCACACGGTCATTGATTTTGGTCACCTCGAGGTCCGAGCTCGTCACTGACTTGAAGTCATCAATGAGCGCCGAGCGATCGAAATTCGACTTCACTTCAGCGACCGAGCGCCCCTCGAGAGCCGCCTTGTTGGCTGCTTTGGCGATTGCCTGATATTCCAAGAACACAGGAATGGATTGTGCAGCGACTGCGACCACCCCCACCCCCAGAGCTACCACAAACACCAGTCCCAGAAAGGACAGGCCGCGCTGGCGCGAACGCCGGTTGTTCGATGTCAACATGCTTTTCCTCCTCCGATTCGAATCCCTCGCGCATGCCCGGTCCGATCCGGTCCCAGGCATGCACCTGATCAATGGAAGCTGCCGATGCGCTTGAAATCCCCGAAGTTCATCCAGACAAAGAAAGCCCGGCCCACGATGTTCTTGTCGGGCACAAAGCCCCAGTATCGGGAATCCAGCGAATTGTCGCGGTTGTCGCCCATCATGAAGTACTGGCCCTCGGGCACCTTGCAGGTGATGCCTTCGACGCTGTAGCGGCAGTTCTCGCGGAACTCGAAGCCGCTGGCACCCTGGATGAATGCGGGCACGTCCTGGTTCACGATCATGCGGTGCGGCTTGTCGCCCAGCGACTCCTCGTACTGCTTGAAGTAGCGCATCGCGTCCTTGTCGAAGAAGTCCGGCAGTTCGCTGACCGGGACTTCCTTGCCATTGACCGTCAGCCGCTTGTTCAGATAGGAGATCTCGTCACCCGGCAGGCCCACCACGCGCTTGATGTAGTCCAGGCTGGGTTGCGGAGGATAGCGGAACACCACCACATCGCCGCGCTGCAGCGGCTGGCCCTGGGTGATCTTGGTGTTGATCACCGGCAGGCGCACGCCGTAGGTGAACTTGTTCACCAGGATCAGGTCGCCCACGAGCAGCGTGGGGATCATGGAGCCCGAGGGAATCTTGAACGGCTCGAACAGGAACGAGCGCAGGACAAAGACGATGGCGATCACGGGGAACAGGCCCGCGGTCCAGTCAAGCCACCAGGGCTGCATGAGGATGCGGCCCTTGGCCTCTTCCGACACCTCGATGTCGGTCTTGGCGATGCCCATGCGGTCGAGTTCTGCGCGGCGCGCCACGGCAGCCTCCTCGATGGCCACGGCGGCGCGGCGGCGGCGGGGCAGGAAATACAGCCGTTCGGCCACCCAGTACAGGCCAGTGACCACGGTGGCCAGGAACAGCAGCAACGCGAAGTTGCCCTCGATGAAGCCCGTGTACCAGGCGCCGATATAGCCCACGAAAGCCGCCAGCACGACGGCCGTAATCCATTGCATGGCTTGCATCAATCCTCCACTTGCAAGATGGCCAGGAAGGCCTCCTGAGGCACTTCCACCGAACCGATCTGCTTCATGCGCTTCTTGCCGGCCTTTTGCTTCTCCAGCAGCTTGCGCTTGCGGGTGATGTCGCCGCCATAGCACTTGGCCAGCACGTTCTTGCGCATGGCCTTGACGGTTTCCCGAGCAATGATGTTGGCGCCGATGGCGGCCTGGATGGCCACGTCGAACATCTGGCGGCTGATGATCTCGCGCATCTTCGCCACCACGGCCCGGCCGCGGTACGTGGCCTGGGAGCGGTGCACGATGATGGACAGCGCATCGACCTTCTCGCCGTTGAGCAGGATGTCCACCTTGACCACGTCGGAGGCGCGGTACTCCTTGAACTCGTAGTCCATGGAGGCATAGCCGCGCGAGACCGACTTGAGCTTGTCGAAGAAGTCCAGCACGATCTCGCCCAGCGGCATCTCATAGGTGAGCATCACCTGGCGGCCGTGGTACTGCATGTTGATCTGCACGCCACGCTTCTGGTTGGCCAGCGTCATCACCGGGCCCACATAGTCCTGGGGCATGTACAGGTGCACGGTCACGATGGGCTCGCGCACCTCCTCGATACGGCCGGCATCGGGCATCTTGGACGGGTTCTCGACCTGGATGACCTCGCCATCGCCCTTGACCACTTCGTAGACCACGCTGGGCGCGGTGGTGATCAGGTCCTGGTCGAATTCGCGCTCCAGGCGCTCCTGCACGATTTCCATGTGCAGCAGGCCCAGGAAGCCGCAGCGAAAGCCGAAGCCCAGCGCCTGAGAGACTTCAGGCTCGAACTGCAGGGACGAATCGTTGAGCTGCAGCTTTTCCAGCGCATCGCGCAGCTGGTCATATTCGCTGGCTTCGGTGGGGTACAGACCCGCGAACACCTGGGGCTTGATTTCCTTGAAGCCGGGCAGGGCCTCGGTGGCAGGGCCCAGATTGTTGGGAAGCTTCTTTTCCAGCGTGATGGTGTCGCCCACCTTGGCTGCCTTGAGCTCCTTGATGCCGGCGATGATGTAACCCACCTCGCCGGCGCGCAGCGCGTCGCGCGGCACGTCGGCCGGAGTGAACACGCCCAGGTTGTTGGCTTCGTAGGCAGCGCCCGAAGCCATCATCTTGAAGCGCTCGCCACGCTTGAGTTCACCATCGACCACGCGCACCAGCATCACGACGCCCACGTAAGTGTCGAACCAGCTGTCGATGATCATGGCGCGCAGTTGGCCATTGGGATTGCCCTTGGGCGGTGGCACCTTGGCAACCACGGCCTCCAGGATCTCGTCGATGCCCATGCCGGTCTTGGCCGAGCAGGGAATGGCATCGCTGGCATCGATGCCGATGACGTCCTCGATCTCTGCCTTGGCGTTGTCGGGGTCAGCCTGCGGCAGATCCATCTTGTTGAGAACGGCCGTCACTTCCACGCCGAGATCCAGCGCGGTATAGCAGTTGGCCACGGTCTGTGCCTCTACGCCCTGAGAGGCGTCCACCACCAGCAGCGCTCCCTCGCAGGCCGACAGGGAACGCGAGACTTCGTACGAGAAGTCCACGTGGCCGGGCGTGTCGATGAGGTTGAGGTTGTAGACCTGACCATCCTTGGCCTTGTACTGCAGGGCAGCCGTCTGCGCCTTGATGGTGATGCCGCGCTCTTTCTCGATATCCATCGAGTCCAGCACCTGGGCTTCCATGTCACGGTCAGCCAGGCCTCCGCAACGCTGGATCAGGCGGTCGGCCAGCGTCGACTTGCCATGGTCGATGTGCGCAATGATGGAAAAATTTCTGATGTGGTTCATCAACGAGAAGGACTGCTAGTGAAAGTGGAAAACGACAGGGTCGGCGCGCAAGAAAAAAGGGCGCGTCCATGAACGACGCGCCCCGAACCAACAATCTCTGGCAACTGCGATAGTTGGGACTTTATTGTAGGCAAAAAGGGCTGGAAACCAAGCCCTGACAAGGCCTGCAAAGCTCCGGGCTTGATCTGTCACAATTATTTATCAACAGTTTATCAACAGACCCGACAAGCCATTTCTAGCCCGTCGATCACCGGATAGTGCGGTGCTTTTGCACCGCAACAATCCTCTTTGAAAACAGGTTTCTGACGCCTTGAGCCGTCACGCTTTGGTGGGGCATTTTACCCAATGCCCCAAGGGGCATGGGCAGGCCTTGATCCGGATTCCGAGGGTATTCCCCAGTACCCCGAAAAACCGGCCTGCCCCAACCCCTCAGCGGGCAGGACGGATAAGCACGTACTGAGCCCATTCGCCGCGGCGCACCAGAAGGTTCACCGGCTTGCTCTTGTCCACCTTGGCCAGCGTGGCCTCGAAGCTCTTGAGCCCCGTGACCTCGACATTGGCCAGTTGCAGGATCACATCACCTTCGCGCAGGCCTGCGCGTGCTGCTGCCTCGACAGCGGCCGTCACGCGGACACCACCCTTGATGCCCAATTCCCTTTTCTGGGCATCCGTGAGTTCGGCCAGCGTCAGGCCCAGCGACTGGGAGACCAGGGTGCTGCCCTTGCCTGCAGCCTTTGCCTGGGGAGCGCCATCGGGCTCGACTTCGGCGATCACCATGGTCAGATCCTTGGCGGCTCCGCGGCGGAATACGGTGATGGTGCTGCGCGTTCCGGGCTTGGTGTTGCCCACCAGACGCGGCAGGTCGGCGACCTTCTCAATGGCCTTCCCATCGAACTTGATGATCACATCACCCGCCTCGACGCCAGCCTTGGCGGCTGGGGAATCGGGTTCCACGGCAGAGACCAGCGCACCCTGAGCCTTGCCCAGGCCGATGGATTCGGCAATGTCCTTGGTGACCTGCCCGATTTGCACGCCGATGCGCCCTCGCGTGACCTTGCCGGTGGCGCGCAGCTGGTCGCTGACGCGCACGGCCTCGTCGATAGGAATCGCGAAGCTGATCCCCATGAAACCGCCGGAACGCGAATAGATCTGGCTGTTGATGCCCACGACCTCGCCGCGCATGTTCAGCAACGGGCCGCCCGAGTTGCCGGGATTGATGGCCACATCGGTCTGGATGAAGGGCAGATAGTCTCCCGTGTCGCGCTGCTTGGCGCTGACGATGCCTGCGGTGACCGAGTTGTCGAGGCCGAAGGGTGATCCGATGGCCATCACCCACTCACCGACCTTGAGACGGTTCACGTCGCCGATCTTCACGGCGGGCAGTCCGGTGGCATCGATCTTGACCACAGCCACGTCGGTGCGCTTGTCGCTGCCCACGATCTTGGCCTTGAACTCACGCTTGTCGGTCAGCGTGACGATGACCTCGTCAGCACCTTCGACCACGTGGGCATTGGTCATCACAAAGCCGTCCGCCGTCAGGATGAAGCCCGACCCCACGCCACGCGGCTGTTCCTCGTCAGGCTGTGAACGCGGCTGGGGGCGTTGGCGCGGCACATTGGGCACGGGCAGGCCGAAGCGGCGGAAGAACTCGAGCATGTCCTCATCCATGCCCAGCGCCTCGGCAGAGTTGGCCGACGCCTTCTCCAACGTGCGGATGTTGACCACGGAAGGCCCGACCTGCTCGACCAGGTCGGTGAAGTCCGGCAGACCCCGCACCACGGCACCGCTTTGCGCATGAGCGGCACTCACCGGCACCAGCATTGAGGCGCTGCCAGCAGCCAGCGCCAGAACGCCTGCCAGTGTGCAGGACTGCAGCGTCTTCCATCGAACTGTGGTCATGGTGATCCTTTCCTTCTCAATCATTGTGTTGCCCCCGTGCCCATTGCGCCCGGGCGGCCTGTTCAGATACGCGGTGCCGACTTGCATCTCGGACGAACGCCACATTCTGGCGCAGTCCCGGCATGCACCGGCCAGACGATGGCTCAGAAGCCTGAAAGACGCTGTTAGTTCCCGAATCGGCAGCATGCATGCGGCGCGAACCGCCGTGCATGGGCCACAAATGACTGCACCCGCGTCCATTTCAATGCCGAACGGCTGGACGCGGGTGCAAAAGAAGGCAGGAGAGCCATGCTCTCCTGCGGGATTCAGCGCTGGTTCGCGCGCGGTGCCGAGGCGAAGTTGGCATTGCGCAGGAAGCTGGCCGGCATCTGCAACGTGGCCGGACCACTGTATTGCGGATGGGAGGCCAGCAGCGCATCCAGGCGCGGATCACGCAGCATGACGCTTTGGCCGTAAGGGCCTGCCACAGCCACCACCGAAGAGGATTGGGCCGTATCTCCGAGAGGGAAGTCCTGGGCATTTCCAGCGACAGCAGCCGCTGCAGGCGCCCCCGTTTCAAGGGCGGCCAATGCCCGGCCCGGCGCCGCGCCGGGGCCTGCAGGCGCGCCGAGCATCACGCTCCAGCCAATGGCAGCCACGGCCGCCACGGACGCAAAACCCGCAGCCATCTTCCAGCGGAATACCGACGCATTGGCTGCATTGTGCAGCGGCGCGCCATTGACGACGGCCCTGCCGTGCGCCGGGCGCGCGACCTGCTCCAGCTCGTCTGCGGCGACGGAAACCAGGGGGCGGCGCGGCTCGTTGGCCAACTGGGAGCGGATTCCGGAAAGCAGATCGTGCCGGCTGTGGTGCGCCAGCTCAGGAGAGCGCAGCACATCGCCCACCAGGTGGTACATGCGCCATTCCTGCTGGCCTGCATCGCTTTGCGCATAGGCCAGCGCGGCCTGCAGCTCCGCGGCAGAGAGTTCGCCATCAGCCAATGCCGACAATTGTTCGCGCTTCGTCAGATCGTCATTCATGATCAATCACCTGCCTGTCTGCTCTGAGACCCTGTACCCAAAAAATGCGCCACCCGATGGCCATCACCCGCTGCTACCACCGCTTGCCAGACTGGCGCTCCAGCAAAGGCTTGACTCTCGCTGAAATCGCTTCGCGTGCACGGAAGATGCGTGAACGCACGGTGCCTATGGGACAACCCATGGCGTTCGAGATTTCCTCGTAGCTCAGGCCTTCGATTTCCCGCAACGTGACGGCTTGACGGAGATCTTCGGGCAAGGCCTCCATGGCGGCGTTGACTGCCTGGGCAATTTCCTGGGCCGCCAGGATCGTTTCGGGTGTTTCTTCGGTGGTTAGTTCCTGGCTGAGCCGGGAAGTTTCATCATCGTCATCCCCGTTGTGTAACGCGCTTTCGGTGATCAGCGGCGAGCGCTTCATGTCCAGCAGCGCCTTCTTGGCAGTATTCACGGCGATGCGATACAGCCAGGTGTAGAACTGGGCATCACCCCGGAACTGGTGCAGCGCCCGATAGGCCCGGATGAAGGTTTCCTGCGCAATGTCAGGCACCAGGTCCACGTCGCGCACCATGCGGCCAATGAGGCGCTCGATGCGGCGCTGGTACTTGATGACCAGCAGCTCGAAGGCCCGCATGTCTCCTGCGTTGGTGCGCTCGACCAGAGCCAGGTCGCTGTCGGCAGAAGAAGGCGGGAATTCGGGAGGCGTCATGAAATCGGTGAAGACGGGCCGTGGCGGCCCTGGCGCAGTCACTGCGCGCGTTCTGTAGGTCTGGGCGGGAAATATACAGCACGCCGCAAATCACCCCAGGTTTCAGGACTCTGCCTGTAAGACAGCAGCAGCCAGCGGGAGCTTCGCCAGCGCAAAGACCCCGTCGAAACGGGTCTGGCCTGCGCCCATAGCCATTGACCACCGTCAGCGCGCACCTGCAGCAGCACCGGCTGCGCATCGTGGGCAGCGGCTGCCTCACCAAGCCACCACTGCGCGCCATCCCATGCAACAAAGCCTCTGCCCAGAGCGCGCCATCCATGCCACATGCCTGCAGCTGCAACCAGAGAACCCGTGACAGCCACGACGGCAGGCCCCCATCCGGACTGTAGATCAAGCGCCCACGCCAGCAAAAGCATGGCCGCCAGCAGCCAAAGCGCGCACAGGCATGCGACCGACCCACGTGGTGGATTCAGCGGATGGCGGACTGCGGGCGGAGCATGGCGTGACGTCATGCCTGCAGTGTCGCAAAACCGCAGCATGTCTGACATGCGTTCCACCCCTGCCGGACGCGCCCTGACCCATGGGAGAAATAAAAAAGCCCGCTCCCTTGCGGGGCGGGCTTTTCATGGTGAGGTGTGCAGGCCTCAGATTCGCTTGAACACCAGCGTTCCGTTGGTGCCGCCGAACCCGAAGTTGTTTTTCACTGCCACTTCGATCTTCGCATCCCGTGCCGTGTTGGCGCAGTAGTCGAGATCGCACTCGGGATCCTGGTTGTCCAGATTGATGGTCGGGGGAATCTTCTGCTCGTGCAGTGCCAGCACGGTGAAGACGCTCTCGATGCCGCCAGCGCCACCCAGCAGGTGACCGGTCATGGACTTGGTCGAGCTGACAACGATTTTCTTGGCGTGATCGCCCAGAGCCGCCTTGATGGCATTGGTCTCGTTGAGGTCGCCCAGCGGCGTGGATGTGCCGTGCGCATTCAGATAATCGATCTGGTCGGCGTTGATGCCGGCGTTGCGCAGAGCTGACAGCATGGCGCGGCGCGGGCCGTCCATGTTGGGCGCCGTCATGTGGCCGGCATCGGCACTCATGCCGTAGCCGCACAGTTCAGCATAGATCTTGGCACCGCGGGCCTTGGCATGCTCGTACTCTTCCAGCACCAGCACGCCTGCACCTTCACCCAGCACAAAGCCGTCGCGGTCCTTGTCCCAGGGACGCGAGGCGGCCTTGGGATCATCATTGCGCGTGGACAGTGCGCGCATGGCGGCAAAGCCGCCGACGCCCAGCGGGGAGACCGTGGCTTCCGTGCCGCCAGCCACCACCACATCGGCATCGCCGTATTCGATCATGCGTCCTGCTTCGCCTATGCAGTGCAGCCCGGTCGTGCAGGCAGTCACCACGGCGAGATTCGGCCCCTTGAAGCCAAACCGCATGGACACATGGCCAGCCACCATGTTGATGATGGAGGCAGGCACGAAGAACGGCGTGATGCGGCGCGGTCCGCGCGCAGCCAGTTCTGCGTGGGTGTTCTCGATCAGCGGCAAGCCGCCGATGCCCGAACCGATCACACAGCCGATGCGCGTAGCCAGATCATCCGACAAGGCCTCGCCCGTGGGCAGACCTGAGTCCTGCACGGCTTGCGCCGCAGCAGCGATGCCGTAATGGATGAAGGTGTCCATGGAGCGCGCATCCTTGGCGCTCATGTACGACTCCACATCGAATCCCTTGACCTCGCCCGCAATCTTGCAGGCAAAGTTCGAGGCATCGAACTTGGTGATGAGGTCAATGCCGGACTGGCCGGCCAAAAGATTGGCCCAGGCGTCGCCCACCGTGTTACCCACGGGGGAGATGCAACCCAGGCCGGTCACGACAACGCGACGACGGCTCATGCGTAAAACCTTCTGCTGATCGCTCGGGTCAGGGCCCTGTCAGGCCTTCTGGTGGGTGTTGGCGTAGTCGATGGCGTTTTGCACCGTCGTGATCTTTTCCGCGTCTTCGTCGGGGATCTCGATGCCGAATTCATCTTCCAGGGCCATCACCAGCTCCACCGTGTCCAGGGAGTCAGCACCCAGATCAGCCACGAAGGCCTTTTCGTTGGTGACTTGAGACTCTTCAACGCCGAGTTGTTCGGCAATGATTTTTTTGACACGTGCTTCGATATCGCTCATGGTTTCCCTCTGGGGGTTGTGAATGAACCCGCGATTCTAGCCGTTTCGGACCTTACGCCCTCTTCAGCCGGCCGTCGCGAGGAAACGGCCTCTTCGGTTGCAAGCAACGGCGGCTTCTGGCAGGGATCTGCCCGCAGCCGCCGCAGCGCTTACATGTACATGCCGCCGTTGACGTGCAATTCCTGGCCGGTGACGTAGCCTGCGCCCGCCGATGCGAGATAGGCCACGGCATGGGCGATGTCGCTGGGCTGGCCCAGATCACCCATGGCGATCTGCGATTTCAGGGCATTTTTCTGCTCTTCAGGCAGCTCCGCCGTCATGTCGGTGGCGATGAAGCCCGGAGCCACGCAATTGACCGTGATGCCGCGGCTGCCCAGTTCACGGGCCAGCGCACGCGTCATGCCGGCAACGCCGGCCTTGGCAGCTGCATAGTTGGCTTGACCGGGGTTTCCGGAGGCACCAACGACGCTGGTGATGTTGATGATGCGTCCGAAGCGCTGCTTCATCATGGGCCGAATGGCCGTACGGCTGACTCGGAAAACCGCCTTGAGATTGGTGTCGATCACCGCATCCCAGTCATCGTCCTTCATGCGCATGGCCAGGGTGTCGCGTGTGATGCCGGCATTGTTGACCAGCACATGCAGGCCACCGTCATTCTTGACGATGCTGTCGATCAGGGCATCGACGGCGGTCACGTCCGTGACATTGAGGTTCACGCCACGGCAGCCTTCATGGGCCGACAGGGCCTGGCTGATCTTCTCGGCACCACCATCGGTGGTGGCCGTGCCGATCACGCGGTAGCCGCGTGCTGCCAGCTCCTGGGCAATGGCGGCACCGATGCCGCGCGAGGCACCCGTCACCAGGGCAACCTGGGGCTTGTTCTGGTTGTCAGTCATGCGAGGGATTCTTTCACGTCAGCCAGCGTGGCCGGGTCATAGAGGGCAGCGGCCGTCAGGTCCGCGTCAATCCGCTTGGTCAGGCCCATCAGCACCTTGCCGGGACCGCACTCGACGAGGTGGACGACGCCGCGGGCCTTCATGGCCTGAACGCATTCCACCCAGCGCACCGGGCCGAAGGCCTGGCGATACAGCGCATCGCGAATGGCGTCGGCATCCTGCTGCACAGTCACATCGATGTTGTTGAGCACTGGGATGCGCGGTGCAGCCAGCACGGTGGCAGCCAGCGCCGCCTTGAGCTTTTCGGCCGCAGGCTTCATCAGGCTGGAATGGAAAGGCGCCGACACCGGCAGCGGCAGCGCGCGCTTGGCGCCTGCGGCCTTGAGGGCCTCGCAGGCCTTCTCGACAGCCGCCTTGCTGCCGGCAATCACGGTCTGCGAGGGGTCGTTGAAATTCACGGCCTCGACGACTTCCGCACCACCCAATGCCGCCGTGACTTCTGCGCAGCCTGCGCGCACCTTGTCGGCATCCAGCCCCAGGATGGCAGCCATGGCACCGGTTCCCACGGGAACGGCCTCCTGCATGGCAGCCGCGCGCAGCCGCACCAGCGGCGCAGCCTGGGCCAGGGTCAGCACACCTGACGCGACCAGGGCCGAGTACTCACCCAGCGAGTGGCCCGCCACAACGTCGGGCAGCGCGCCGCCTTCGGCCTGCCAGACGCGCCAGGCAGCCACACCGGCCACCAGCATCACAGGCTGGGTATTGGTGGTGAGCGCCAGAGCTTCCTTCGGCCCCTGCTGGATCAGCTGGCCGATGTTTTCGCCGAGGGCATCGGAGGCTTCGACCAAGGTCTGGGCCACGACGGGATGGTCACCCCATCCGTCGAGCATGCCTACCGATTGCGAACCCTGACCAGGAAAGACGAATGCAAACTTCTTCATGATTTTCAAAAAAAAAGGCCGCGCCATGGGCGCCTGCCCTCAGGCAGGCATCCCGCATCACATCTTGAGAAGTACCGCGCCCCAGGTGAAGCCGCCGCCAACACCTTCCAGCAGCACGGTCTGACCGGGCTTGACCTGGCCACTGCGCACGCCGTGGTCCAGCGCCAGGGGGATCGAGGCAGCCGACGTGTTGCCATGCTGGTCCACCGTCACCACCACCTTGTCCATGGACAGCTTGAGCTTGCGCGCCGTGCTTTGCATGATGCGGATATTGGCCTGGTGGGGGATCAGCCAGTCGATGTCGGCATCGGTGAGCCCTGCCTTGTCCAGCGTGGCGCGAGCGGCCTTCTCCAGCACGCCGACCGCCAGCTTGAACACGGCCTGCCCATCCATCTTCAGCAGCGGATCACCGAGGATCTGGCCACCGGAGACATTGCCTGGCACGCACAGGATGCCGACATGCTTGCCGTCGGCATGCAGGTCGGAAGCCAGGATGCCTGGCTGCTCGGACGCCTCCAGCACCACGGCTCCGGCACCGTCACCGAACAGCACGCAGGTCGTCCGGTCGTTGAAGTCCAGGATGCGGCTGAATACTTCGGAGCCCACCACCAGCGCGCGGCTCGCAGCGCCGGACTGGATCATGGCGTCGGCCACGGTGAGGGCGTAGACAAAGCCGCTGCATACGGCTTGCACATCAAAGGCCGCACAGCCATTGGCGCCGAGCTTGTTTTGCAGGATGCATGCCGTGGACGGGAAGACCATGTCCGGCGTCGATGTGGCGACGATGATCAGATCGATATCCTGCGGCTGGCAGCCGGCGGCTTCCAGCGCCTTCTTCGATGCCTCCAAGGCCAGATCGCTGCTGGCCACTTCTGGCGCGGCAAAGTGTCGGGCATGGATGCCGGTGCGCTCGACGATCCACTCGTCCGAGGTCTCGATGCCGCGCTGGGCCAGTTCGGCTGCCAGATCGTGATTGGTGAGTCGGCGGGGTGGCAGGTAACTGCCCGTGCCGGTGATGCGTGCGTAGCGTCTCATCTGTATTAGGGCGCCGACGGTCCCGATTCCGACTGCGCAGCCAGCAACAGAGGCAGGGCTGCGGAGATACGGGTACGGACACGGTCGAGCAGGTTGTTGCGGGCCGCATCATACGCGCGCTTCAGCGCGTGCTCGAAAGCCAAGGCATCGGCCGATCCATGGCTTTTGAAGACCAACCCGCGAAGGCCCAGCAGCGCCGCGCCGTTGTAGCGGCGATGATCCACGCGCCTCATCAAAGCAGTTAGCACCGGATAGGCAACGATGGCTGCCATTTTGGTGAAGATGTTGCGCTTGAACTCCTGCTTGAGGGCATTGGAGATCATGGACGCCACGCCCTCGGAAGACTTGAGAGCCACGTTGCCCACAAAGCCATCACAGACCACGACCTGGGTCGTGCCCTTGAAGATGTCGTTGCCTTCGACGTTGCCGTAGAAATTCAGATGACCGGCCTTGCCGGCCGCGCGCAGCAGTTCGCCAGCGCGCTTGATGACCTCGCTGCCCTTGATCTGCTCTTCGCCAATGTTGAGCAAACCCACCGAGGGTGCCTCTTCGTTGTTCAGGGCAGACACCAGGGCCGAGCCCATGACGGCGAACTGCAGCAGATGCTCGGCCGAGCAGTCCACATTGGCACCCAGGTCCAGCACCGTGGTGGCCTCGCCCTTGGCATTGGGCAACTGGGGCGCGATGGCAGGGCGATCAATGCCATCGAGTGTCTTGAGCAGGTAGCGCGAGATGGCCATCAGCGCACCCGTGTTTCCAGCCGACACAGCAGCGGCAGCCGCGCCATCCTTGACTTGCTGGATGGCGATGCGCATGGAGGAATCCTTCTTCCTGCGCAGCGCCATCTCGATCGGATCATCCATGCCGACCACTTCCGAGGCCGGCACCACACTGGCGCGCTCATGCGCAAAGCCAGCCAGCGCCTCGGGCTGACCAACCAGCAGCAGCCGGGCATCGGGGTGGGAATCGAGGAACTGGCGGCACGCCGCAAGCGTGACGCGGGGGCCGTGATCACCCCCCATGCAGTCAACGGCCAAAGTGATCATGTGCGACTGGCAAGCCTGTTGCAAGGCCTGGAAAGATAGGAGCAACCATCAGAAAAAACAAAAGCCCGCGCTACGAAAACTGTAGCCGCGGGCCCTGCGGGAACGGTCGAAGATCAGGCTTCGGACTTGTTCTTCAGCACTTGACGGCCGCGGTACACGCCGTTGGGGCTGATGTGGTGACGCAGATGGGTTTCACCGGTGGTGGGTTCCACGGCAATGCCAGGCACATTCAGTGCGTTGTGCGAACGGTGCATACCGCGCTTGGAGGGGGACTTCTTGTTCTGCTGAACAGCCATGATGGCTCCTGTGTATCTGAAAAGGGTTGGTAAAAAACGCGATCAGCCCATTAAAGACACGAGGGGGTTTCGCGCGAAGCCCTTGATTATAGCGCAATCGCTTTTCCCGGCCTCGGCCTTTTTTCCGGACATCGCAATCAGTCGGCTGACTTGCCCACATCCAGCCCGCGCAGCACGGCAAATGGATTGGGCTTGTCCTCGCTGGCCTGCTCGAAGTCTGCGTCACTGGACTGCATGCTCACCGGCTCGGGGCAGCTGTCGTGGCGTGGCACCACGGGCAACTCCATGAGCAGCTCATCCTCTATGAGTTCAAGCAGGTTGAATTCGCGGCTGAGCACCAGCAGGTCCTCGTCGCTCTCGTCATCCTCGGACTCGGCCGTGGTCTCGTCCGCAACAAAGCGGAAAGACCTATCGACCTGGAGGGAGATGGGTGCCACAGTGAGGCAGCGTTGGCACACCATCGTAACGACAGCATCGGCCTGCAGATGCAGCCAGACCTGGCCCGAACCGCCGGTTTGCTCGACCAGTTCGCCGTCAGCCTGCCAGTGCACCTCGCCGTGCCCATCAGCGGCATCCGGCTGCGCATCCTCGGCCAGACGAGGAAAGGCCGAAAGCGCCGACTGACCCTGGAGATGGCCCGCCGATTGCGCAAAAGCGCGAACATCGAGACGGACCGCAGAAAATTCCTTGCTCATGCGGGCAGTGTAAGAGAATCCGGGCATGCAAGCTTCCCACCTCGCCTTAGCCCAGGCTCCCGGCCTGGCACGCCCCCTGATCCTTGGTTCCACCTCACGCTACCGCCGCGAACTTCTGGAGCGGCTGCAACTACCATTCCAGACCGTGTCCCCGGAAGTCGATGAGACACCGCTGACCGGCGAAACACCGCATGCACTTTCGTTGCGACTGGCCCTGGCCAAGGCACAGGCCGTGGCGGCGCTGCACCCGGGCGCCGTCGTCATCGGCTCCGACCAGGTACCCGAGTTGGATGGCATGCCGCTGTCCAAGCCCGGCACCCACGAGCGCGCCACCGAACAACTGCGCCAGATGAGCGGGCGCCAGATGAATTTCCACACCGCCGTGAGCGTGGTCTGCCGGGAAAGCGGCTTTGCCGAGACCGATGCGGTCACCGTCCAGGTCCGGTTTCGTGATCTCAACGACGCGGAGATCGAACGCTACCTGCGCGCCGAACAGCCCTATGACTGCGCAGGCAGCGCCAAGAGCGAAGGACTGGGCATCGCGCTGCTGGATGCCATCGTCAGCGACGACCCCACGGCGCTGATCGGCCTGCCGCTGATCCGCACCTGCCAGCTGCTGCGCGCCGCAGGAGCCGTGCTGCCATGAACGATGCTGCAACCCAACCCACCAAAGGAACGCTCTATCTGGTGCCCGCGCCGCTGGACTTCGGCTGCGACGAGCAAATGCCGCTGACGCAGGTCCTGCCCGATGGAACACTGCGCACCGCTGCACGCCTGACCCACTGGATCTGCGAAAACGCCAAAAGCACGCGCGCCTACCTGAAGCGCATTGACGCACTGCACGCCCTGGCCCAACCCTTGCAAGCCCAGCAGATCACAGAACTGCCGCGCGAGGCCCACAAGAAGGGCGACCACGGCGACAAAGGCGCAGCGGTCTTCGATGCCAAGCCACTGCTCGCCCCCTTGCTGCTGGGCCACGACATGGGACTGGTCAGCGAGGCCGGAATGCCTGCCGTGGCCGACCCCGGCAGCTCCATCGTGCGCGCCGCGCATGATCTGGGCATACGGGTCGTGCCCCTGATCGGTCCGGTGTCGTTGCTGCTGGCTCTGGCCGCCAGCGGACTCAACGGACAGAACTATGCCTTTGTGGGGTACCTGCCGCAGGACGCTGGCGGGCGGGTTCAGCGCATCAAGGAGCTTGAAACCCTGGCATTGCGCCAAGGCCAGACCCAGCAGTTCATAGAGACGCCCTACCGCAACGCCGCGCTGTGGCAGGCCCTGCTGCAGACGCTGCAACCCCATACCCGTTTGGCGTTGGCCTGCGGCCTGACACTGGAGAGCGCCCGCATCGAAAGCCGTCTGGTGCGCGAATGGCGCCAGCACAAGGAAGTGCCGGACAACCGCACACCGGTGGTATTTTCCATCGGTCGCTGAGACTGTCTTCCTCGATGAGCAAAAAAAGCCCGCCTTCCACAAGAAGGCGGGCTTTTTGCATCTTGGCAGACGCCAGGGAAATCAGCGCAGAGACGGAAGGCTGGAGCGCAGCGCCTGAACGGCACCTCCACCGAAGGCCGCGCCAAAACGCTTGGCCAGGCGCTCGGCCACGTTGTCGCGGCGCGTGTAATCCACCACCTCTTCCGCCTTGACCACTTCACGGGCCACATAGTCAAGACTGCCCAGCTTGTCGGCCAGGCCCATCTCCACGGCCTGCTGACCCGTCCAGAACAGGCCGCTGAACGTCTCGGGCGTCTCATGCAGGCGATCGCCACGGCCGGCCTTGACCACATTGATGAACTGCGAGTGGATCTGGCCCAGCATCTGATGGGCATGGGCGCGCTGTGCTTCGGACATGGGACTGAACGGGTCCAGGAAGCCCTTGTTCTCGCCAGCCGTCAGCAGGCGGCGCTCCACGCCCAGCTTTTCCATGGCGCCCGTGAAGCCGAAGCCATCCATGAGCACGCCGATGCTGCCCACGATGCTGGCCTTGTCGACAAAGATCTCGTCGGCCGCCGCAGCAATGTAATAAGCAGCCGAAGCGCAGGTTTCCTCCACCACGGCATACAGGGGCTTGTCGTACTTGCCCTTGAGCCGCACGATTTCGTCATTGATGATGCCGGCCTGCACCGGGCTGCCGCCTGGCGAGTTGATCAGCAGCACGACGGCACGCGAGCCCGAGTCCTCGAAGGCGCTGCGCATGGCGGCCACCACGAATTCCGCGCTGGCGTCGGCGCCTGCAGCGATCTCGCCCTTGACCTCGACCACTGCGGTATGCGGAGAGGAGCTGGTCGTGGTCGCCGTGTCCTTGGCAAACAGCACCCACAGGACCACCAGGATGAGTGCCGTCCACAGCAGGCGGCCGAAGAGGCGCCAGCGGCGCGAGGCGCGCTGCTCGTTGATGGTGGCGAAGACCAGCTTTTCCAGCACGTCCCGCTCCCAGCCGCTCGATGCCGCCGTTCGCGCATCGGCAGCCGCCGCGGCGGGCGTGGCCCGGGCCCACAGGTCCGCACCCGGGGAAGGGTGCGATGCGGAGCCAGGATTTTCCGGGGGTATGGGGGAAGTCATGTCAGAACTCGACGGGTTTCAGGTTATCGGCAGTATGCCAGTGCACCACCCCCGCGCTTTCGCTCAGGGAGATTTTCACCAGGCCGCCACGGCAGGGGCCGCCAGCGCAGGCGCCGCTGTCCGGCGCATAGACCGCACCATGGGTTGCGCACAGCAACCAACGCCCGGAATCATCGAAAAAGCGGTCTGGCTGGTAGTCCATCTCCATGGCCACGTGCGTGCAGCGGTTCAGATAGGCATGCGCCTGTCCCTCGAAGCGGATGGCGAATGCGCGGCAGGCATTCCCCGCGTAGACCACGTCGAAAGGCACGGCATTCGCACCTTCCTGCAAGGCCTCGCTGGCACACAAAACGATGCGATCAACGGTCACCAGCGCACCTCACAAGCATGGATTCCCGCGCTGACGCGGGCATGACGACTCAACCATGGGCCAGCAGCCACTGATGCAAATCCGCAACACTCTGCGCCACATGCAACGGCTGCAGCACGCCAAAGCCGTCAGTGGGATGCGCGCCATAGCCCACGCCCACGCTGGCACAGCCTGCATTGCGGGCCAGTTCCAGGTCGTGCGTGGTGTCGCCGATCATCAGCACGCGGCCAGGCTCCACGCCGAATTCGGCCATCAGCTCCTGCAGCATCAGCGGGTTGGGCTTGCCGGCGGTTTCGTCCGCCGTGCGCGAGCTGTCGAACATGCCGCGCAGTTGCGGGTCCTGCAGCGCATCGTTCAGACCGCGCCGGCTTTTGCCCGTGGCCACGGCCAGCAGGTGGCCGCGCTCGCGCAGCGCCGCCAGCATGGGCAGCACGCCGGCGAACAGGCTGATGTCGTCCTGGTGCTTGATGAAATGGTGGCGATAGCGGTTGCCCAGCTCCGGGTATTTCTCGGGCGACACATCGGGCGCCGCACGCGCCAATGCCGGCATCAGCGCCATGCCGATCACATAGGAGGCCGCCTCATTGCTGGGGGGCGTGCCTCCCACATCGGCCACGGCCGCCTGAATGCACTTGACGATCACCGCGGTGGAATCCGACAGCGTCCCATCCCAGTCGAAGGCAATGAGGTCGAAGCGGCGCGCACGGTAGATCTCGGAAGAACCAGGAGTTGTCATGTCTGCAAGGAGTCAAATCCGGCGTCAGCCGGCGAAACGGGCCAGCTCCTCGGGAAGCTCGGCGCGCAATTCCACCCGCTCACCACTGGACGGGTGTGTGAACTGTAGCCGCCATGCGTGCAGGAACATGCGTTTGAGCCCCTGTTTCTGCAACCGGCGGTTCAGGTCGAAGTCCCCGTACTTGTCATCCCCCGCAATCGGGTGCCCCTGGCTGGACAGGTGCACGCGGATCTGGTGCGTGCGCCCGGTCTTGATGGTCACCTCCAGCAGGCTCATGGCCGGCAGACCCAGCAGGGGCTGGGGCGCCAGCGTGCTGCGAACGCGCACCAGCGTGACGGAGCGCATGCCGTCAGGATCATCGGCCGTGGTCACCCGCACGCGGCGCTCGCCGTCGGCCTGCAGGTATTTGTGCAGCGGCAGATCAATCACCTTGCGGTTGGCAGGCCAGGTGCCCTGGACCAGCGCCAGATAGGTCTTGCCGGTTTCGCGCTCGCGGAACTGGTCCTGCAGATGCGTCAGCGCCGAGCGCTTCTTGGCCACCAGCAAGATGCCGGATGTCTCGCGGTCGAGCCGATGCACCAACTCCAGAAAGCGGCTTTGCGGCCGCGCCTGGCGCAATTGCTCGATGACGCCAAAACTCACGCCCGAGCCTCCGTGCACGGCCACACCGGCAGGCTTGTCGATGGCAATCAGATGCTCGTCTTCCAGCAGACTGGGGAAATCCCTGGCGGGTGCAGGCCGCTCGGCCTTTTCGGCGACTTTTTCGGAAATGCGCACGGGCGGCACGCGAACGACATCGCCGGTCGAGACGCGGGTTTCCGCACTGACGCGCCCCTTGTTGATGCGCACTTCTCCACTGCGGATGATGCGATAGACATGGGTTTTGGGAACGCCCTTGAGATGGCGTATGAGAAAGTTGTCCAACCGCTGTCCGGCCGAATCGTCATCGACTTCGATCAGCCGCACTGCGGCAGTGGCTGCGTTCAGGGAACGGTCGTCTGCCGGTTTGCCCTCTATAATGTGTTTCACCTGTGCCGAACTATTTATAAGTGGTTGATTCTCATGGAGTTTAGTCCAAACAACCATTTCCCCGCACAGGCAGGTCGATGCCATCCGGTGTCATGCACGCGAAACAGCAGGAAAAGATGGCCTGCGAAGTTCGTCGTTGCATCGGTTGTGGCTGACGAATTGAAACACTGATACGGAATCTCAAGCTGGCAGAAGGGGTCGGACCCGGCGTCCGCCGCTGCCAGCGGATCAAAAGCGAGCATGTGGATCTTTTGGGCATGGATGGTCACGCTGTGGAGCAGGAAAACGCCTGCGCCCAGGATCATTGCCGCCCCCAAGCCTCCCGCCTGCCCTGCACGTGCAGCAGCTTCGCTTGAAGCTGGACGGCGTGCCTCTCTCATCGCTCTCGTCCCCCTGCCCTTGCCCCCATTGCTGACTTGAGCCAGGTCTCAAGAAGCAAGGCATTCGGCGATTCCTTTCGTTTCAATGCGTCAGTCCGGCATCTCGGCTCCCTCGCGAGCCTGTCTTTGATTACAAGTCAAAGGCGTGACGGTCTGGCAGCAGAGGCTGCACCCCGGCGCGCCCCAGAGAAAACGAATAAAGGAAACGCATCATGAAACGGATGCTCATCAACGCCACGCAGTCGGAAGAGCGGCGCCTTGCCATCGTCGATGGACAAAAGCTCCTCGACTACGAGATCGAGATCGAAGGACGCGAGCAGCGCAAGGGCAACATCTACAAGGCCGTGGTCACGCGCGTGGAGCCCAGCCTTGAGGCCTGCTTCGTCGACTACGGCGAAGACCGCCACGGCTTCCTGCCCTTCAAGGAAATCTCCAAGCAGTATTTCGCCGAAGGCGTCTCGCCCAGCCAGGCCCGCATCAACGAAGTCATCCGTGAAGGCCAGGAACTGATCGTCCAGGTCGAGAAGGAAGAGCGCGGCAACAAGGGCGCGGCCCTGACCACCTTCATCTCGCTGGCCGGCCGCTATGTGGTGCTGATGCCCAACAACCCGCGCGGCGGTGGCGTCTCGCGCCGCATCGAGGGCGAGGACCGTGCCGAACTCAAGGAGGCGATGGACCAGCTCGAGTACCCCAAGGGCATGTCCATCATTGCGCGCACCGCCGGCATCGGCCGCACCGCGCCCGAGCTGCAGTGGGACCTGAACTACCTGCTCAAGCTGTGGAACGCCATCGATGGCGCAGCCAAGTCGGCCAAGGGCGCCTTCCTGATCTACCAGGAATCGAGCCTGGTGATCCGCGCCATCCGCGACTACTTCAACGGCGACATCGGCGACATCCTCATCGACACCGACGACATCTACGAGCAGGCGCAGCAGTTCATGCAGCACGTCATGCCCGAGCATGCCGCCCGCGTCAAACGCTACCGCGACGATGCCCCCCTGTTCAGCCGTTTCCAGATCGAGCACCAGATCGAATCGGCCTACGCGCGCACCGTGACCCTGCCCTCGGGCGGCGCCATCGTCATCGATCACACCGAGGCCCTGGTCTCCATCGACGTGAACTCGGCCCGCGCCATCAAGGGCGGCGACATCGAGGAAACCGCCACCCGCACCAATCTGGAAGCCGCCGACGAAGTCGCGCGCCAGATGCGCCTGCGCGACCTGGGCGGCCTGATCGTCATCGACTTCATCGACATGGAGGAGAGCAAGAACCGCCGCGAAGTCGAGAATCGCCTGCGCGACGCGCTGCGCCAGGACCGTGCGCGCGTGCAGTTCGGCACCATCAGCAAGTTTGGCCTCATGGAAATGAGCCGCCAGCGCCTCAAGCCCGCCCTGTCCGAAGGCGCGCACATCAACTGCCCGCGCTGCGGCGGCTCCGGTCATATCCGCGATACGGAAAGCTCTGCGCTGCAGATCCTGCGCATCATCCAGGAAGAGTCCATGAAGGACAACACGGCCGCCGTGCACTGCCAGGTGCCCGTGGAAGTGGCCAGCTTCCTGCTCAACGAAAAGCGCGGCGAGATCACCAAGATCGAACTCAAGCAGCGCGTCAACGTGATCATGGTCCCCAACAAGTCCATGGACACGCCGCACTACAAGCTCGAGCGCCTCAAGCACGACGATGCGCGCCTGGAAAGCATGGAAGCCAGCTACAAGCTGGCCGAAGAGCTGGACACCGAAACCACGGTGACACGCCGCTCGCAGGAGCCCACCAACAAGCAGACACCCATGATCAAGGGTGTGCTGCCGGACATGCCGGCTCCCATTGCCGAGCCTCGCCCCGAAGGCAGCCGCAACCGCCCGGCCAACGGCCAGCAGCGCGACGCCAAGCCTGCAGCCACGGCGGCAGCGCCCGCACCGGCCGCCGCCCCCGTCGTGGTCCGCGAACAAGGCTTCTTTGCCTGGCTCAAGAGCCTGTTCGGCTTTGGCGCGGCACCTGCGCCGGTCGCAGCGCCCGTGCCGGCTGCCGAAGCCCCCGCACGCGAAGGTCGCCGTGACGGCCGCAACGACAGCCGTGGCCGCCGCAACGAACGCAATGGCGAGCGTGGTGGTGAGCGCACCGAGCGCAGCGGTGAGCGCGCCGGCGCCCCCAACGCCGAGCGCCAGGCTGGCGTTGGCGATCGCAACCGCCGCAATGCCGAGCGTGGCGAGCGCACAGAACGCGGTGAACGTGGTGAGCGCCCGGATCGTGGCGAGCGCGGTGAACGCACCGACCGCGGCGAACGCCGCGGCCGTGGCGAGCGCAGCCGCGACGGCGAAAACCGCCAGCCGCTGGAGGCCGTGAACGCCTCCGCAGCCCTGGCGGCAGATGGCAGCGCCCTCGAGCAGCGTCCCGAGCGCGCGCCGCGTGGCGACCGCCAGGAACGCAGCGAAGGCCGCCGCGAGCGCGGTGAACGAGGCGAGCGCGGTGAACGAGGCGAGCGTGGAGATCGCGCCGAACGCGGTGAACGCAGCGAGCGCCAGCCCCGTCAGTTCGAAGTCGCGCCCGAGTCCGAAGAAAAGCTGGACAACCAGGCCCAGCAGCAGGACCAGTCCCTGGACAACGCTGCTCCCGCCTCCGGCGAAGAGCAGCCGCGCCAGCGTCGTTCGCGCGACCGCTACGGCCGTGACCGCCGCGAGCGTGGCGATCGCGGTGACCGTGCAGAGCGCGCACCGCGTGAAGCCGAAGGCGAAGCCGTGCAGTCCTTCGAGGCCTCCGTGCCCGAGCAGGATCAGCAGCCAGCCCGTCGCAGCTACTTCAACGCCGCCAACTCTGCTGCCGAAGTCCAGGCCCCCGAAGCCGTGGCCGAAGCCCCAGTGGCCGCACAGCCTGCGGCAGTTGTGGAAGTGCAGCAACCCGTCGCGGTGCCCGAGCAGCAGAGCGCGGCCTTCGCGCCGGTCGCACCGGCCCCCGTGGCGGCCCCTGCCGTGACGGCAGACGTGCCAGCACCTGCTGCACCTGCCGCTTCTGCTGCTTCTGCCGCAGCCGAGCCCGCTGCAGCCAAGGCCGCTGAGGCAACCGCAGAACGCGGCCTGCCCAAGGTCCAGGCCTACCAGTTGCCCGTGTCCGAGCTGCAGGCGCTGGCCGCCGCCTCGGGCCTGCAATGGGTGGGCTCCGATGCCGACAAGGTGGCCGCTGCGCAGGCAGCCATCGCGGCCGAACCGCAGCCCGAGCGCGTCGTGCGCGAGCGCCCGCCCATGGTCGTGCTGGATGACGGTCCTCTGATCCTCGTGGAAACACGCAAGGACCTGAGCGACCTGCAGCTGCCATTCGAGCAGCAACCGCAGGGCGTGGCCCATGTCTGACCACAGACAGTGAAGACACAGGGGCCCTCGCGGCCCCTGTTTGTTTCTGCCGCCACCCCCGTCCATCTGTCTTTCCTCCCTCTCTATCCTGGAGCTTGCGTCCCGCCATGCTGTTGCTGCTCTCTCCCGCCAAATCGCTGGACTACGACACACCGCTGCCGCCGAAGCTGCCACACACGCTTCCCGTCTTCTCCGAACAGCCGCTGGAGCTGATCGAAGTGCTGCGCCGCCAATCGCCGCAGCAACTGTCGGAACTCATGGGCATCAGCGACAAGCTGGCTGCGCTCAACGTGGCGCGCTACGAGGCCTTCAGCCCTCGCTTCACGGCCACCAATGCCCGCCAGGCGCTGCTGGCCTTCAACGGTGATGTCTATGAAGGCCTGCAGGCGCGCAGCCTGGACGCCGAAGACCTGGACTGGGCGCAGCAGCACATCGCCATCCTCAGCGGCCTGTACGGCGTGCTGCGTCCGCTGGACCGCATGCAGCCCTACCGCCTGGAAATGGGCACCCGGCTGGAGACCGCGCATGGCAGCAACCTCTACCAGTTCTGGGGCAGCCGCATTGCCGAGTACCTGAACCAGCGCGCGGCCCGGCAGCCGGCGGGCGAGCGCGTCGTCGTCAACCTGGCTTCGCAGGAATACTTCAAATCGGTAGACTTGAAGCACCTCAAGCCCCCGGTGGTGGAATGCGCGTTCGAGGATTACAAGAACGGCGCCTACAAGATCATCAGCTTCCATGCCAAACGCGCGCGCGGGCTGATGGCACGATTTGCCATACAGCAACGCGCTCGCAGCGCGGCTGAACTCGAAGCCTTCGATCTGGAAGGCTACGCACTGGCGCCAGCTTCCTCGACGCCTGCGCGCCTGGTGTTCCGCCGCAAGACCGCTGACTGAGCCTCGCCGGCCACCGGCCGGCCCCGGCCTCGATGCCTTTGGAGTCCATTCACTGCGGCAAGGGCCGCACTGCACGCCATGAGCCTCAAATCCTCACCAGATTCCCCGAGCACCGCGCAGGACCTGCCGGCGGGTCTCACGCCTGAACTCATGCAATGGGTACGCGACCAGCGCGCATCGGGCATAGGGCCTGCGGCCCTGCTGCGCTCCATGCGCGACGTGGGCTGGAGCGAAGAACTGGCCCGGCGGGCGTTGGACCTGCCCCACCAAGGCGAAGCGGCGCCACCGGCCGTCGTCGTCTCGGCCTCCTCGCTGCCCGAGCCGGACCTCTCCCAGGACCCCACCAGCATCGATGTCGGCGACCGCAAGGTCCAGGTACTGGTCAGCATGCGCAACCCGCGCATCGTGGTCTTCGGCAACCTGCTCTCGCATGAGGAGTGCGACGCCATCATCGCCGCCGCGCGTCCGCGCATGGCGCGCTCGCTCACCGTGGCCACGCAAAGCGGCGGTGAAGAGATCAATGACGACCGCACCAGCAACGGCATGTTCTTCCAGCGCGGGGAAACCGGCATCGTCCGCCAGCTGGAAGAACGCATCGCCCGCCTGCTGCGCTGGCCGCTGGACCACGGCGAAGGCCTGCAGGTGCTGCACTACGGCCCGGGCGCCGAGTACAAGCCCCACCACGACTACTTCGCGCCCGGCGAACCCGGCACGCCTACCATCCTCAAGCGCGGCGGCCAGCGCGTGGGCACCCTGGTCATCTACCTGAACGAGCCCGAGCGAGGCGGCGCAACCATCTTCCCAGAAGTGCCGCTGCAAGTGGTGCCGCGCCGGGGCAACGCCGTCTTCTTCAGCTACGAACGCCCCGATCCCTCCACGCGCACCCTGCACGGCGGCGCGCCCGTGCTGGCCGGCGAAAAATGGATCGCCACCAAATGGCTGCGCGAACGCGAATTCCACTGAGCACCATCGAACCCGGGCGCACCAACCCTTATTGACCTTATATGGCCGCCCATGCCTGCGGGCATGGAAATTCAGTTAGCTTCAAAGCCTGGGTCCACGCGCTCCGCGCGGACCGTCCAGGCCTGACCAGCGCCGGCACGGCCGGCCCTTTTTCCATGAACACTCCCGACCAATCCCAGCTGGGCAAAAGCTCTGCCTACGTCGACCAGTACGCCCCCTCGCTGCTGTTCCCCCTGCCCCGCGCGCCCAAGCGCGAGGAAATCGGCATTCAGGGCAGCCAGATGCCCTTCTTCGGCGCCGACCTGTGGACGGCGTTCGAACTGTCCTGGCTCAACCTGCGCGGCAAGCCGCAGGTGGCGCTCGTGCATTTCACGATTCCCTGCGAGACCCCCAATCTCATCGAAAGCAAGTCGTTCAAGCTCTACCTCAACAGCTTCAACAACACCCGCCTGGCCGACGCTGCCGAAGTCCAGGCACGCCTTCGCACCGACCTGGCCGAAGCACTATGGCGAGGCAGCGAGCAAAAGGGCAGCATCGGCGTGAAGATCATCGGCCTGGACCGCTTCGACCAGGAAATGGTGCAGGAACTGGACGGCCTGCTGCTGGACCGCCTGGACGTGGAATGCACGCAGTACCAGCCCGCCCCAGAGCTGCTGCACGCCAACCACGAGGAAGCGCCCGTCACCGAGACCCTCGTCAGCCACCTGCTCAAGAGCAACTGCCTGGTCACAGGCCAGCCCGACTGGGGCAGCGTGCAGATCCGCTACAGCGGCGCGCAGATCGACCAGGAAGGCCTGCTGCAATACCTGGTGAGCTTCCGCAACCACAACGAATTCCATGAGCAATGCGTGGAACGCATCTTCATGGACATCTGGACCCGCTGCCGCCCCATCAAGCTCTCGGTGTACGCACGCTACACGCGCCGTGGCGGCCTGGACATCAACCCATTCCGCACCAGCCATCCTGGCGCGCTGCCGGCCAACGTGCGCTCTGCACGGCAGTAAAAGAGGCGGCCGGCCATCCTCAAGCCGGCCGTCATTTCAAGCTTTTCACCGGCATGCCGACGCCGCAGCGGCATGCCCGCACTCCTGCCCATCGAGCCCCGCGCCCAGGCTCCTGTCGGCGGCCCGCACCTGAATTCTGAAAAACAGGAATCGTCCTGCATCGATTCAGATTGACTTTTCAGATCACCCTATTTGAGCCTATTTCGCCTCGATTTATCTGCCACGGATGGATCGTCGAAAACACGGAATTCACTAAATAGCTTGCTATTGAAATGACAGCAAAAATCTCCGTCGATGCATTCAGAAACATCGTCAGGAGTTGTCTTAGAGACAAGCGAGAAAAAAGTTCATAGGCTTGGCGGCACAAGAAATGACTTCAGGCAGCAATGAATCGCCGCCGGAAAGTCAGGCATAGGCAGGTGCCTTTTTCCTGCCAATGCCCCACGCAGAACTGTCCTGGCGCGCAGCGCCAAAGCGGCAGTCCACCGCCAACCTTGAGGGAGAGACCATCCATGCATCGCTTTCATTCAGCGCCTTGACGCAGTGCGCTGACGCCAAGGCCCTGTGCCTGGGCACGGCTGATTCCCTGCACATGCGCAATTCGGAAGAACCGCCAGCCACCGCCCTGGTGCCCGCTTATTCCTGAATTGCGTTTTCCCTTTTTCCCGTTTCCGTGATGCACGGCTGCAGCCCTGCGTCCGCCTGCTTACGTCCCTACAGATTCTTCCACCAGCACAGGAGCTTTTGCATGACCACCTTCAATACCTCACTTCAATCTCGCAAGCAACGCGGCCAGGGCATGACCGAGTACATCATCATCGTGGCCCTGATTGGCGTGGCCGCCATTGCCGTCTACCAGTACTTTGGCGAAACCATCCGCGCCCAGACTTCCGGCATTGCCAATGAAGTGGCCGGCAAGTCAGCCAAGAAGGCCATCCAGGCGGCAGAAGCTGCCGCCGGCAAGGCTGATGGAGAGCGCAAGGAAAAGGGCCTCGACGCCTACGAGAACAAGTAAGCGGGCCTGCCCATGCACACCATCACCACCCTGCGCGGCGGTCGGATACGGATACGGAGGCGGGACGGGCAACGCGGGCAGGCACTGATCTACGGCATCTTTGTCCTGATCGGCGCACTGGCCTCGCTGTTCTTTCTGTTCAACACCGGCCAGCTCTCCCAGGAAAAAACCAAGCTCGTCAGCACGGCCGATGCCGTGGCCTACAGCGCCGGCGTGATGCACGCGCGGGCGCTGAATTTCACGGCCTACGGCAATCGCGCCCTGATCGCCAACGAGGTGCTGGTGGCGCAGATGGTGAGCCTGTCCTCGTGGGCGCAATACGCACAGACCCACGCGGAGAACCTGCCCACGCAGTTCCCCGAATGTGCTGACTACACCGGTTGGGGCGCATTGATCGGTGCTGCATTCCACTACAACGAGATGTACGCGATCATGTGCTACGCCACCGTGCAGTACGCGGGCCAGTACATCCAGCAGATGGCCAAGATGGTGCCGTCGCTGGCATTCGATACGGTCACAGCCGTGGAGGCCAACAAACAGGCAATACAGAAGGCGCACAACCTGCTGCACGCCCGCTCCTACCTGCAGAGCATTCGCCGCAGCGTTATGCAGGACGTGGCCCAGGCCAACTACGCGGGCGACGGCAGCGTGAAGGTGCTGCCCCTGGGCCCTGGCATCGCCGTGGCGCTGACTGACGACCTGGATGGATTTACCCAAAGCTATACCGGCAAGGACCGGGGCCGCATGGCAGAGCTGGCCGTGTATGCGGCCCACAGCGACAGATTCACCAAGGAACGCGTCTGGACGGCCGAGGCAGAAGTGCCCGGCCCAGACGAGATCTGCATTGCGAGAGAGCGCAAAAGCGAGGTGCGCCGACGCGGCGGCACCGAACTGGTCAACTACGACGAGTGGATCGCCGAAGACACTGAGTCCTTCTGGCGCGCCCAGCGAAGGGGTGGACTCATCCCACGCTGCCGGCTCAGGGAGGAGCCCATTGCCTGGGGCGAACAGCAGGCCCATCCCGAGGATCAGGATGATTCAGGCGCCTGGTTGGGAGGTGCGCGCACCAACGCAAAGGCGTCCAGCCAGGCCTCATCCAACAAGTGGCGCCAATACACCGGCCTGCCCAGCTACTACGACCTGAGCCAGCCGCAACTGGACAAGAACGACCCCACGCTGCGGTTCAGCGTGCGCCTGTCGCGGGCGCACAGCCAATTGCGCACCTCCGATAGCGCCAGCCAGATAACCAGCACTTCAGACAGCCGCATCAACGCCTATCAGAGCCAGGTCGCCCAAGGCGAAATGGTGGCCGTTGCCACGTCCGAAGTGTTCTTCGAACGCCCTTTGGCACAGCGTCATAACCGCTATGGCGCAAGCCAGGGGCTCCCGCTGGAGCTGCCCAGCCTGTTCAACCCCTACTGGCAGGTACGCCTTATCCACTCCCAAACCGATGTACTTGGCCAGCAGATACGCCAGGGAGGGCAGATCCCATGAACCTCCTGAACCGCGCCCGCTACCCAAGGCGGCAGGCAGGCCAGGCCCTGGTCGAATTCCTGGCCATGGCAGCGCCCCTGCTGGGCCTGTTCCTGCTGATGCCCATGATCGGCAAGTACCAGGACATTGCCCATGCCACCCAGATGGCCAGCCGCTATGCGGCCTTCGATGCCACGGTGCACAACGACGCGGCAGGCAGCTCCAAGCAGCCTGACCAACTGGCAGCCGAAGTGCGCAGGCGCTACTTCAGCCGCCCCGATGCCCCCATCAAGACGGGCGACACGGCAGGTGATTTCGACGCGCACCGCAATCCGCTGTGGACGGACCCTGCAGGCAATCCGCTGATCCCGCGTTTTTCAACCATCTCGGTCAGCTTTGGCGAAAGCCAGTCCACAGCGCACAGCAATGCCTTCAAGGCCAGCAGGGACGGCGTGCCATTTCGCATAGTCCCCCTGGCCAGCCACACACAGCTTGACCTGCGCGCCCAGGGCATATACCGCGCCAACATCTCCGTGCCCCTGGCCAACCTGCCCGCAGGCATCCAAAGCTACACCCCCTTCGACCAACTGAACCTGCGCGTCACACGCCACACCAGCGTGCTTATCGAGCCCTGGGCCTCGCGCTCCGTGGAGCAGACCATGGATCGGTTCGGCCGGCTGGCGCCGCTCAACAGCCTGTTCTCCCCGGTGGAGACACTGCTGGATGTGGCCATACCGGTCTTCGAGTTGATGGAAGTGCCGGCCCCCAAGTTCGGACGCCTGGACCGGTGGCAGGACATCGTTCCGGCAGACAGGCTGAGGGCCGAATGATGACAACGGCCCGCATGCTCCGCTCCATCTGCCTGGGCCTGCTGACGCCAGGGCTCACCCATGCCTTGGCCCAGGCCAACTGGCCCGAGATCCCGCTGCCCGAACACGCCAGGAGCTACCACATCGGCCAGCAGATGGACCTGGACGGCCTGCCCATGCGGCTGACCGGCTTCGCCACCCGCAGCACACCCAGGCAGACCGGCGACTGGTTTGTGCGCACCCTGGGCCAGCCCCTGATGGACGACCAGCGCGATGGCCAGCGCATTCTGGGCCGCGCCCAGGGCGAGCACTACCTCACCATCCGACTGGAACCCGCCCCCGACGGCGGCACGCGTGGCCTTGTCGCTGTCACCCACCTGCGCGCAGCCTTGAGCGGCAAGGCCCGCAGCCAGGGGGAAAGAGCCCGATGGCGGCGCCTGCTGCCAGCGGGAACCGAGATCGCCAGCCTGCTGAACACCCAGGACGGTGGCCAGCTGTCCACCCATCTCGTTGCCACGAACAGGCACGGCGAGGCGCTCAATGCGCAACGCCTCACTGCGGCGCTGCAGGAGCAGGGCTATGCGCTGGAACGCCGCTTCGACGCCGCCACAGACACCAAGGCCCACGCGTTCGGCTCTGAGACCGGCGCCATCACGGTGCTGATGCGCGGCCCGGGCAAAGAGGCGACGGCCGTCATTTCCCGCAATGCGCTGGGCCTCACCAGCATCGTTCTCGTCACCAGCGTGGCGGTGGAGACCGCGCCATGAAGCTTGCCCATCGCCTGCGCGGCCAGTCCTCGGTGGAGTACGCCGTGGTCTGCGCGGCCCTGGCCTTCGCGCTGGGCGTCGGCATGGTGGACAGCAACAGCGTGCTGCACCAGTTGCTGCTCGCCCTGCAGGCTGCCTACCAGAAGTTCAGCTTCGCCCTCTCCCTGCCCATTTGACCCGTCAGCCATGAACTCCGCACTCGCCCGAATCACCGCCCTGCGTCCCAACAAAACCTGGGTCGCTCTTGCCATGGCCCTGGCCATCGGCCTGGGCGCAGCCGTCATTGCACGCAGTTACCTGCATCGCCAGATGGAGGCCATAGAAGCGCGCGGAAAAAGCAAAACCCGGCCGCTGATCGTTGCCAAGCGCAATCTCAGCAAAGGCGATCCCATCTCCAAGGAGACCATTGCCGTGCGCGACGTTCCCCATGACTACGCGCACTCGCTGGCCATCGGCCCCGAGGATTTTTCCCGCATTGCAGGCCGCGCGCTGGAGCATGGCATGCAGCACGGCGACATCCTGCTGTGGAACCTGCTCGAAGGCGACAAGGTGCCGACCTTCTCGGCCCGCATCGAGGTCGGACGGCGCGCCATCACCGTGCATGTGGACGAGATCAACTCCATCTCCGGCCTGCTGGAGCCGGGGGATGCCATCGACCTGATGCTCACCCTGGATCAGAAAGGCCGCAAGACCACCTTTCCACTGCTGCAGAACGTCCAGGTCATGGCCACCGGCCAGCGGTCCGTGGATGACCCCAGAAGCGGTGAGCGGCGCCAGTACTCCACGGTCACGCTGGACACCTCCAAGGCGCAGGCCCGCAGCGTGATCATCGCGCGCGAGGCGGGAAAGATCACCGCCTTGCTGCGCAATCCCAAGGACTCGGAGGTTGTCGAAGAAGACAGCGCTGCCATGGCCGCCCTGCTGGGCCTGGCAGGCGACGTGCAGTCCCTGATTCAGACAGCGGGCGCAGCGCAATCGCCGGGCCGAACCGTTCCCGTGCTCTATGGCGGGCGCCGCCTGGACTTCAAGCCCGAAGACCTGCTGCTGCGCCAGGACAAGGCCCCCGATGCCGGCGAAGGCCCGCCTGAGGCAGCCGCAGCCCCCACGCCTGTGCAGCCAGCCCCGCAAGCCGCATTGCAACCAGGCCAGGCTCCCCTTTTTCCCGCGTCCTTCCCGATCCAGCCAGGCGCGTTGCCTCGCTGACGGCACCTCACCTGCTCCTGCCTTTTTCTTCGCTCCATGCGCCTGATCCCAATGTCCATCCGTTCAGCCCCCACTGCATCCCTGTCCGCCCGCTCCAGTCCAACGCCCTTTCTGCATGCCCTGCGCTGCGGCTTCGTGCTGGCCCTGGGCTGGGGTCTGGCCGGCGCCGCAACAGCCCAGACGTCAGAGGGTGCAGCGGGCTCTGAACAGTCCCTCGGCATGCCGGGTGGATTCGCCCCCATGCTGCAGGGAGTGCCCAGCCGCGAGGCAGCGGCGGGCCAGCCGTACCGCCCCATACAGAAACCGGACGACCAGGCTCAGGTGCCGGAAATAGAAATGTTCGTGGGCGAATCGCGCGTCTTCCCCAGCCCCGGCGTGGCGCGCATTGCCGTGGGCAATGGCCGGGTGCTGACGGCCGCCGCGCTGGACGAGCGCGAGGTCATCATCTTCGCCAACGAGATCGGCACCTCCTCGCTGTTCGTGTGGAACGCCGACGGCCGATATCAGCGCGTCAAGATCCATGTGGTGCGCGGCGACACAAGCCGCCATGCGCGCGAGATCGCAGCCTTTCTCAGCACCATCCCCAACGCGCGGGCCTCCATCATCGGTGACAAGGTCGTGGTCGAAGGGGACCATCTCAGCGATGTCGATCTCAAGAAGATCGAAGACCTCAGAAAGCACTACCCGCAGATCATCAACTTCACCAACCAGATCGGCTGGGAGCAGATGGTGCTCATGGACGTGAAGGTGGTCGAATTCCCGGTCAATGAACTGCGCGAATTCGGCTTGCGCTGGACCTCCCAGGGCGGGGCCAGCGTGGGAGGCATCTGGGCGCCGGCGCGGCGCGGCCATCAGCCCGGTCTGGTCATCGGCGTCCAGAACCCGCCAATCACCCCGGACAGCGGTGACAAAGGCCCGCTGCCCCAAGGCCTGAACATCCTCACCGCCGTCAACATGGGCCTGACCGCAAAGCTGGACCTGCTGGCCCGCGACGGAAAGGCCAGCATTCTTGCCCAGCCCCAGCTGTCGGCGCGCAACGGCTCCAAGGCCGAGTTCCTGGCCGGTGGCGAATATCCGTACTCCGTGGCCACGATCTACGGCCCCGTGGTCATGTTCAAGCCCTACGGCGTCAAGCTGCGCATCACGCCGCGCGTGGACCGCAACGGCGTCATCAGGGCCGAGATCGACAGCGAGGTCAGCAACATCGACCCGTCGTTCTCCACGCCCTCGGGGCCCGGGTTGAGCACTCGGCGCACCTTCACCGAATTCAACGTCCAGGACGGCGAGACCATGGTGCTGGCCGGCTTGCTGTCGCGCAAGGGTGGCGACAACGTCGACAAGGTTCCCTTCCTGGGAGACCTGCCCGTGCTGGGTGCCCTGTTCCGGTCCCAGCGATTCCAGAACGAAGAGACCGAATTGGTGGTCTTCGTCACGCCCACGGTGATCAACAGCCGATCGCCGGGCCTGCTGCAGCGCGTGGAAGACGCCGGTGCGCGCCTGGGCCAGCGCTACGGTCCCCAGCCCTACCTGACCGAACCCGGCCCTGCGCCCGAGCATCCTCCCCGGCTGGCGCCCCTGCCTGTGGCCAGCGCAAGCGCCAGCATCGCGGCGCCTGTGCAGGAACTCCCCGCGCCAGTGCGGCCCCTGCCCGCACCGGCCACCGCGACCCTGCCCGAACACTGGCCCGCCCTGCCGCACACCGGCAACCCGCTGGCCTCCGCGGCAGCAGCGGACCAGCCGCTGGTCAACCACTGGCGCGTGGTGCATGACGGGCTGGCCTTGCATGCCGAACCTCGGGCGCAAAGCGACACCCTGCTGCAACTGGGCCAAGGCAGTTTCGTGCGTGCCGCACCCGGTTCATCTGCCGCCCACAACCCGCACTCCGGCTGGCGCGCGGTGGCGGTCGCAGCCCTGACGGGCTGGGTGCGCGATGAAAGCCTGCAGCCCGTCGCGCACGTCCCCGGCATGAAGCCCGCACCCGACGGACCCCATGCGCGCCAGGCGCGGCAAGGCCGGGCTCTCACGCCCCATGAATCCGGCGCCACCACGGGCCACTCCGCACCAGGCACCTACCGTGTGGGCCTTGATCGGCTTGCCCTTCGCGTGTCCCCCGACATCAACGCCCCCGTCCTCCAGAACCTGCCCGTGGGCAGCCTTGTGCAAGTGCTGCCCCAGGCCCCGCAGGCCCAGTTCTCGGCCGTGCGCATCAATGACCGGCTGGGCTGGGCCGAGACCCAGTGGCTTTCTCCCCTGACCTCCGCAACCGGCAGCCCCCCATGATCGACCTTGAAATCATCCACCCCGACGGCCGGCACCAGCCGTTGAGCGTGCCCGATATGTGCTCCATCGGCAAAGGCTCCCAGTGCGAAGTCCGCCTGGACAACTGGCGCCTTGCCAAGGAGCATGCACGCCTTTTCACCAGCCCCTCGGGCGTGCTGATCGACGACGCAGGCAGCTTCGGCGGCGTGCTGGTCAACGGTCAGCGCATCACCGCCCAATACGGCCCGCTGCAAAACGGCGACCTCATCGGCATTGGCCCGTTCCAGTTGCGCATCCTGAACAGCGGTGAAGAGCCGCAAGCCGCGCCTTTTCCTGTACCGGCCGCAGCGCATGCCGCCACCACAGCGCCCATGCAGAGCACACAGGACACGCCGCTGGCAGTGCCTGCCGACGCGCCCGAGCCTGCGGCAGCCGAGCCCGGGGACGCCCACTTGCAGGCGCTGCAATTCGAATGGCGCAAGCGCCTGCACACCAAGCTCATCGACACCATGGACCTGCGCCGCCATGACGTCTCCAGCATGTCCGACGAACACCTGCGCGCCGAGGCGGACCGGCTCATCGCCAGAACGCTGCAGGACATGGACGACGAGATACCGGCCCAGCTGGACCGCAACGCGCTGCGCAGGCAGGTTCTGGACGAGGCCGTGGGGCTGGGGCCGCTGGAGGAATTGCTGGCCGACGAAACGGTCAGCGAAATCATGGTCAACCGCTTCGACGAAATCTATGTCGAGCGCGCGGGGCGCCTGCAAAAGCATGCCCTGAGCTTCACCAGCGATCGCGCCGTCATGGGCGTGATCGAGCGCATCGTGGCACCGCTGGGCCGGCGCATCGACGAATCCTCGCCCATGGTCGATGCACGGCTCAAGGACGGCTCGCGCGTCAACGCCATCATCGCGCCGCTGGCGCTCAAGGGCTCCACGCTGACCATCCGCAAGTTCGCCAGGCGCAAGCTCAATGCCGCCGACCTTGTGCAGTTCGGCGCGCTCAGCCCGGCCATGGCCGACTTCCTGCGCATCTGCGTGGAGGCCCGCAAGAACATCATCGTCTCGGGCGGCACGGGGTCTGGCAAGACCACGCTGCTCAACATCCTGTCCAACTTCATCCCGTCCGGCGAACGCGTGATCACCGTCGAGGACGCCGCCGAACTCAAGCTGGCCCACGAGCATTTGATCAGCCTGGAGTCGCGCCCCGCGAATGTCGAAGGCAAGGGCGGCGTGCCCATCCGAGAACTGGTGCGCAACACCCTGCGCATGCGCCCGGACCGCATCGTGGTCGGCGAATGCCGCGGCGCCGAGGCGCTGGACATGCTCCAGGCCATGAACACGGGCCATGAGGGATCTCTGACCACGCTGCACGCCAACACCCCGCGAGACGGGCTCGCCCGGCTGGAGACCATGGTGCTGATGGCCGGCATGGAACTGCCCTTGGCGGCCATACGCGAGCAGATCGCCAGCGCCGTGGACATCATCGTGCAGCAGACCCGCTTTGCCTGCGGCACACGCCTGGTCACCCACATCTGCGAAGTCAGCGGCATGGAAAGCGGAAAGATCCAGCTGCAGGAGCTGTTCCGCTTTGCCAACAAAGGCTACGCCGCCCAGGCCAACGGCCTGGCCAAGGTGCAGGGCCTGTTCACCGGCTGCGACGTCGTTCCCCACTTCTACGACGAACTGCGCGCCAGCGGCCATGCGCTGGACCTGGATATCTTCCGTCCGGGCTCCGAGAGCGCGGACCTGCATGCCGGAGAGCGGCCATGAGCGGGCTCTCGCCAGACACCGTCCTGGCCCTGATCACGGCCGTGGTCGCCCTCTGCGTCGGTCTGCTGACATGGCTGGCCTTGGACCTGGGAGGCTCCACGCTCAGGCGCTACCGGGCCGGCTTCACGGAGCGCGCCGGCTTTCAGGCCGCGGAATTCTTCCTCTTCATCGACCCGCGCAAACTCTTCCTGGCCAACCTGGCAGTCATGTCGCTGGGCGGCGTGCTGGTGTGGCTGGTCAGCGGCAGCCATCTGCTGGCTGTGCCCGCCTTCTTCGCGCTGGGGCTGCTGCCCCGGCTGCTGTACCGGCACATGCGCAAGCGCCGGCTGCGCAAGTTTGAAGAGCAGTTGCCCGATGCGCTGATGATGCTCAGCGGCGGCCTGCGCGCCGGCATTGGCCTGAGCAGCGCCATCGCCCAGCTTGTGGCCGAGTCCCGCCCGCCGCTGAGCCAGGAGTTCTCGCTGATGCTGCGCGAGCAGCGCCTGGGCGTATCCCTGGAACAGGCACTCAATCACCTGAGCCTGCGCGTGCCCACCCAAAGCACCGTGCTCATCACCTCGGCCATGCGCATCGCCAGCGAAACCGGAGGCGGCCTGGCCGAGACCATGGAACGCACGGCCTCCACCGTGCGCAGCCGCCTGCAGATGGAAGCCAAGATCGGCTCCCTCACCGCCCAGGGAAAACTGCAGGCCTGGGTCGTCGGCGCCCTGCCCCTCGTCCTCATGCTCATCCTCGACCGGATGGAGCCTGAAGCCATGTCCATGCTCTGGCACTCCCGCGTGGGCTGGGGGGCGCTGGCCGTGATCGCCTGCTTCGAGGCCATGGGCATCTATGTCATCCGAAAGATCGTCGCCATCGACGTCTGAAGGCCGCACCATGGACTCCAACACCGTGATACTCGCCCTGATCGCTGTGGCAGCCGGACTCAGTGCTGCCCTGGTGGCCTGGCTCCTGGGCCACTCGATGAGCAGCGTTCCCGCCGAGGACCGCAGCTACAAGGATCCGCCGCCACTGGCCCTGCGCATGGTCTGGTGGCCCATCCAGTGGATCAGCCACCACCTGTCGCCCCGGCTCGGAACGGGCAGAACCGCGCAAGCCGTGCAACTGCGGTTGCGACAGGCGGGACTGGACTACGCGCTCAGTCCTGCGCAGTTCATCGCCAGCCGCATCGTCGGCGCCGGGATGGCCGCGCTGGCGGCCTGGTGGCTCGTCTCCAGCTTCGACGGCCTGCCCCGGGGCGCCGATGGCGGTGTACGCCACATCGCCCTGCCCATCTATCTGCAGGCCATGGCCGCAGGCGCACTGCTGGGCTGGGCCTACCCCGCCATCTGGCTCAGGGATCGCATCGCCGTGCGCCGGCGCGAACTGCTGCGCATGCTGCCCTTCTTCCTGGACATCATCACGCTGTGCGTGGAAGCCGGCCTGAACATGCAGGGCGCCATGACCCAGGCCGTGGCCAAAGGCCCCCAGGGACTGGTGCGTGACGAATTCCAGCGCGTGCTGCGCGATATACGCGCCGGCAAGGCGCGTGCCGAAGCACTGCGCGGCATGGCCGAGCGCCTGAACGAACCGAGCGTCGCCAACTTCACCTCCGCCGTGATCCAGGCAGAGAGCATGGGCATGAACCTCGGCCCCGTGCTGCGGGCACAGGCCGATCAGCGCCGCTCCGAACGCTTCATGCGCGCGGAAAAACTCGCGATGGAAGCGCCCGTGAAGATGCTGTTTCCGCTGATCGCCTTCATCTTTCCCTGCACCTTCATCGTCTTGCTGTTCCCCATAGCGATGAAGCTGCTGAACTCGGGACTGTGATGCAGATGCCGCCCTCCCCCTTCCTGGTGCGCCAGGCCTGCGGCTTCTGGCAGCGCCTTGCCGGCCTCATGGGCCAGGCCCAACCCGCCGCCCGCTGCGCATTGCTCATCGCGCGCTGCACCAGCGTGCACACCTGCTTCATGCGGCAGGCCATCGACATCGTCTACCTCGATCGGCAGGGCCGCATCACCGGCCTGCGTCCAGGCGTTGCGCCCTGGCGCCTCAGCCGGGGCGAACGCGGCAGCAGGCATGTGCTGGAGATGCGTGCAGGTGCCATCGCCTGCCAGGGCCTGGTGCCGGGCATGCAGTTGCAGCCCTGGCCCATCGAAGGTGCCGGGGCTGCGCTGAACGTCTGCGCCTTCACCCCTGACGGGTCCAACTCCTAATGCAACGCCGCGGAGGTGCCCACACAACGCATTGCCCAGAACACACCAAAGTGAATTGCCAGCCGGCCCTGCCGGCCCTCCTCCACTACGCATTGAAAAACCGACGGACATGCACCATCCATCCATCACCTCTCCCACAGACCACGGTGCCACGCACATGCGGCTGACACACCCTTCATCCTGGCTACTGGCCTGCGCCGCTGGCCTGGCCCTGACCGCCTGCGGTGGCAGCTCCGGCAACGAAGGCGGCGCGGGAGACCCAGGCCCCGGAGGCACCGCCAGTTCCGGCGTCTTCATCGCCCCCTCAGGCCCGCTGTGCACCAAACTCAGCAGCACGGGCAGCTGTCTGCAACCCACCTCATCGGCCATTGAGGAGTCTGACCTGATCAAACTCATCACCGATCCCGATGCACAAACGTCGTTGATCGATTTCAGCGGCATGGGTGTGATCCACAACACCACACTCACCTATAGCCAGCAGCCGGGCCAGGCCATCGAAAGCAGTTTCATCTACAGCTCCTACGGCATGGCAAGGCGCGACTTCCAGGTAGGGCGCAACACCTTCATCGTGCAGGGCAGGCAGTACCCGCAAGTCACGCACTACCCGGAGGCGGGCCAGAGCCACTACAAGAACATCAGCGGCGATGCAGGCGTCATCTTCCTCGTAGGACCACCGGACCAGCACGAGGAAGGCATCTGGGGCACCACCTTCTCGGAAGGCCAGAACCTCAGCATGGTCGGCCGCATGCCCAACATGCGCAGCGAAAACACCAACTGGATTTCCGCCATCAGACTGCTCACCGACCAGAGCCAGGCGCCGAGCGAGCCGACCGTGACCTATATCGGCAGTGTCAGCACGCTGGCCGGCACGGCACAACGGCTGGACCCGTACACCACCGACATACTGGACACCGGCGTCAACTACGAGGCGGAATTCAATACGGCCACGGGCAAGCTCACTGGCGTAAAGATCGACTACACAGACCCCAAAAGCCAGAGGCGCACAGTGATGGAAGTGCCAGAGCTGACGTTTGTGAACTCGCAGTTGATCCCTGACTCGCGCAGCCAACGCATCAACGTCGTGCTGGAAGGCCCTGCGAGCGACGTCCGCGCAGATGCTCCACGGCCCGACACACCCCTCACCCGGCAGGACTACACCCTCGATGGCCTCGAAGGCGAAATCACCGGCAAGCAGGCCGAGATCATCCACATCCTCGGCGCCGGCCCCCAGGGCACCATGCAATTGATGCTGATGCGCAAGGACAAGGCCGGACCGGACGTGCCCATCCACATCCCCCTGCCACACCCAAACAGGCCCTGAAGCATGGCCAGCGGGTGGATACAAGCCCGTCCGCTGGCCGCAAACCTGCAGGCATCCTCATGCGCCAGAGCACCTCATTCCGCAGGCCGCGCCAGCGCGGCAGCGCCATGGTCGAGTTCACCGTGGTCGGCCCCATCATCACCCTGCTGGGGCTGGCCCTGCTGCAGTACGGCCTGGTTTTCTTCAACAAGAACCAGATCAATCACGCCAGCTTCATGGCCGCCCGCGCGGGCACCATGGCCCATGCGCGCATGGACGATATCCGTGACGCCTATCTGCGCGCCATGGTTCCGCTGTATGGCGGTGGCAGCAACAGCACCGAACTGGCGGATGCCAAGGCCAAGGCCAAGGCCGACCTTAAAGACCACCTGCGCATCGACCTCATCAACCCCACGCGCGAGAGCTTCGAGGACTGGAGCGAGCCCCACCTGAAAGAGAAATATGGCGTGCCCGCCATCCCCAACGCCGGCCTGGCGCACCGGGACAAAAAAGACATTGGCAGCAAGTCGGGCCAGAGCGTGCAGGACGCCAACCTGCTCAAGATCCGCGTCACCCACGGCTACGAACTCAAGATCCCGCTGGTGCGCGGCATCTACCAGCACTACCTGCGCTGGCTGGACGACGGCAGCGACCCCTTCCACACCGAACTCATCCAGCACGGTCGACTGCCCATCGTCGCGCAGGCCACCTTGCACATGCAAAGCGACGCTATGGAAAGCGATGCCACGGTATCCATCCCCGACACAGGCAACAAGGGCAATCCGCAGGACCCAGGCCAGCCCGATACATCGGAACCCGGTGAACCGCCCGATTGCGAAACCGTGGGCTGCACCACGGTCGGGCCGCCGGGGCCGGGCGATGAGGGCGATGAAGACGACGGCGGCGATGGCACCGGAGATGGAGGAGATGGAAATGGAGATGGAGGCAATGGAGATGGAAACGACAACGACTGTAAAGGGGCTGACTGCCCCAACTGCACGGGAGACGCATGATGTTGAATAGACCCCATCTCACCCCCCTGCTGGGCAGCGCCCTGCTGTGCATCGCCTCACTGCTGGCCCAGGCCTCCCCCGCAGCCGCCGCCCCCAACCTGGGCGGCGGCTCCAGCAAATGCGACCCCACCGTGCAAAGCTGCGCCCCCGGCGCGGGCGGCGGCATCGA